>NZ_JAUBUN010000014.1:117649-151079 GCF_036702665.1 Microcoleus sp. Aus8_D2 | reverse complement strand
GGAGCCGTGTGATGGGAAACTATCACGCACGGTTCTGGAGACGAGTAATTTCGGTGACGGGATTGCTTAGTTTAATCGATCGGCGACACAGACTACGGTTCCAAGGTGCGATTCGTTTAACCTAAAATAAGTTGAAAAGCTTATGGGACGGTTAGCCTAATTGCTCAGGCAGTTAGTGACAACTGATTACATTTATAGGTGAGGCTCAGTGAGTCAAGTCCTATCCTCCAAGTGCAGGAGTGAAAGCATAACCCCTAGTCTAATTGGGTAGCAACCAACAAACTAAAGCGGGGTTAAAAAGTAGAACTACTAGAAGCCGAATCTGGTAACTATTGAGCAAGAAGTCCATGTGTAGCGAAAGCAAAGATGTGTCCGAACCATCGTTACGTAAGAATGGTGAAATGGCTAAATCAGGAATAAAAACTGATAAACACCAAGCCAAAAGGCAAGGATAGGGCATAAGCAATTTTTGGATTGACTTATAAGCACCGCCCAATAAACCCGGTGGAAAGCATCACGCTAAAGACTTCAAACAAATGTGTAATCGGAACGAAGTAACCCCTAACTATCTCTGGTCAGGTCGATAACCAGTAAGTAGCTAACGAATGATAGTTAGGGAAGGGATGGTATCAGAAGCGAATGCCTTGTTGTAATGACAAGGATATGCTGACAGATACTCGGTAATTCCAAAGAAATAGAACAAGTAGCAATTATATGTCTAAAACGCTGACTAAAAATCAGACGGTGGAATGGAAAGACATCAACTGGCGCAAGTTAGAACGGGTGACTTTCAAGTTGCAAAAGCGCATATTTCAAGCGAGTGAACGAGGCGATGTTAAAGCAGTTCGCAAACTTCAAAAGACCCTGATTAATTCTTGGTCGGCAAAATGTATCGCGGTTCGTCGGGTAACACAAGATAACCAAGGTAAAAATACGGCGGGTGTGGACGGAATCAAATCTCTATCCCCAAAGCAACGTATGAATCTTGTAGGTAAGTTAAAGTTGACCAATAAGGCGAAACCAACTTGTAGGGTTAATATCCCCAAACCGGGTTCAACTGAAACTAGACTATTAGGAATACCCACAATAAACGACCGTGCATTACAAGCGTTAGTCAAGCTAGCGTTAGAACCAGAATGGGAGGCTAAATTCGAGCCAAACAGTTATGGTTTTAGACCAGGACGTTCCTGTCACGACGCAATCGAAGCAATATATACTAGCATCAATAAGAAACCCAAATATGTACTTGATGCCGATATCTCAAAATGCTTCGACCGTATAGACCACAAAGCTTTAATCTCCAAAATAAGTACATACCCTACCTTAAACCGACAGCTTAAAGCATGGCTCAAAGCAGGGTATTGTGACCAGGGTTCTTTATTCCCCACTAATGATGGTACACCACAAGGCGGAGTCATTTCTCCGTTACTTGCGAACATTGCCCTACATGGTATGGAAGAAAGAATCAAGCAATATGCGGAAACACTAAAAGGGAAAAAGCGAGATAATCGCAAAGCCTTAAGTTTAATCCGATATGCCGATGATTTCGTGATAATCCATAAGGATTTAAACGTAGTCAAGGAATGTCAAGAGATAATAGCTAACTGGTTGAGTGACATGGGACTGGAATTAAAACCAAGCAAAACAAAATTAACCCACACCCTTAACGAATTAGATGGAAATGTTGGGTTTGAGTTCTTAGGATTCCATATTCAGCAACACAAAGTAGGAAACTACAGAAGTGCATATAGCTCCGAAGGAATCCCACTAGGTTTTAAAACATTAATCACACCCTCAAACACAAAAACCAAGGCTCATCTTGTCAAAATAGCTGAAGTAATAGACAACCATAAGAACGCACCTCAATCTGCTATAATTAGCAAGTTGAATCCAGTTATCAGAGGTTGGGCAAATTATTACTCAACAGTGATTAGCAAAGAAAGCTTTTCAAAAGTAGACAATCTAATCTATGACAAATTAAGAGCATGGGCAAGAACAAGGGGAAAAGGGAACATCAATAAAGACAAATACTGGAGAGCAGTAGGCGACAAAAATTGGTGTTTCAGCACAGAAGATGGATTAGCATTACTCACTCATGCCAGTACACCAATCGTAAGGCATACAAAGGTCAAAGGTGAAGCTAGTCCGTTCAATGGAGACTGGACTTATTGGAGTAAACGAAGAGGCGAGTACCCAGAAACACCAACAAGAGTTTCAAAACTAATCAAGAAACAAAAAGGTATTTGTCCTCACTGTGGTCTGTATTTCACAAGTACAGATATTGTAGAGGTTGACCACATTAAACCAATATCATTAGGTGGAAAAGACACTTATGATAATATTCAACTTCTGCACAAACATTGTCACGACACAAAAACGGCTAACGATGGTTCTTTAATTAAAGAATCACGACAGCAACCCGTTTTGAATCGTACCTATAACAAAGGTGGAATTATCAAGGAGCCGTGTGAAGCGAAAGTTTCATGCACGGTTCTGAAGGAGAGGTAGGAATGGTAACATTCCCATCGACTCTAACTGTTCGATCACAATCCTGAAATTTGCCAAATTCTTCGGTTCCCTCGGTCAAACCTCCCACACACTTTGGGGTCAACTCTGGTTCGTCGCAGAAACCGGCGAACTGCCACAAGGAGTTGTCATGGTGACCTACATCAAAAACCGCAGTTTGAACGATTTTAACCGTTTAGTCGCATCAGTTCAATCGCGCGGCGTAGAGCCAGCAACCGGAATTTTTATTCCTGAATTTGTCAAACATTCCGGTCAAAAACCTGATGACAGCGGAGTAGTAAAACCGATAAATTACTACAGCTTAAAATGGTCTTGGATGGAGCGGAAAGACTGGGCAGTTATCGACCAAGCCGCAGCAGTTTTGTCCGATCCGAGCAATCAATCGCGGATGATTGACTTGGAAGGAACCAGAGCTATGATTTGTTTAGATAACCTTCCTGCGGCACAAGTTGCGTCCTTGATGGCCGCTCATGCCAACGGTGAAAGCGATGCTATTGCTTTGACTTCCAACGGCAATATGTCGCTACCATCAGCCGAAGACAGAGCGACTGCTGACTTGTTCTAATTTTGTTATAAAGGCGCGATTTAATCGCGCCTTTTCAGTAACTGTGACAGCGAAGAGTAAAATGAAGAAATTAACGAAAATCAAACCCAAACCAAACCTACAAGAAAGTTGTTTGCGAAAAAATTGCGAGCTGCTAGACCAAATTCGGGCAGATACAATTAACGACATCGAAAGTCTGACCCAAGATTTCCAACACATGAGTGTAGTTGCCGAATCTATCCGGCGAAATTACCAAGCTTTGCTATCGGAAAATCAACTACTGAAAGACACACTTGTAAGTCTAGTTGACGATTGCGAGTGCTGGCAAGCCAATCGGTGCGCTCGCTGTCAAAAAATCCTTAAATCTCTAGAAAGCAATCATCCAGAATTCCCACCGAATGCCACCAAAAAATATCGCACCATTCTCAGCCAACTCCGGAACTTAGGATAGTTAAACACGTCTCAGTAACAAGGTCTCAAAAAGTTTGAATCAGGAGCAACAAGCCTTATGACACTACTAGCAACTGCCAAAGATAGCAAAGCCAAAATTTTGCAAAATTTTCAGCAGATTTTAGCCGAAAATAAAAAGATTGAATCGAGAGTTGAAACCAAAGAACAGTCAGCCGAAAAAGCCAAAAACAAACAACTCCTCGAAGTCGCCTCTACCTACACAATTGACAGCATTGTTAAAGGCTTAGCCGACTTGCAATTAGACTTCGGCAGCATCACCAGCGGACTTTCGGAAAAACTGAAGGCGGAATCGGCAAAATTAGATGAGTTAAAAAAGGCGATCGAAATTGAAGCCGAACAATTGCAGGAGTTGCAGCAAATCCGAGTAGTAGCAGACGCCCTTCACATTTTAACTGAGGAACACCGGGAAAAACTGACCCTCCTCGAACAAAACGCCGGCAACCAGCGCGAAGTCCTCGAAAAAGATACAACCCAAAAACGCAAGATTTGGGAAAAAGAACAGCAAGAATTTGATGCAGTAGTTCGAGAAAAAACTGCATTCACAACTAAACACCGCCAGCAGGAAGCCGCAGATTATCAATACGAATTGCAGCGCGAGCGTAAAATTGAAACTGACGAATACGAAGAAACGAAGCGCAAACTAGAACGGCAATTGCAAGAATCTACTCGCGAAAAAGACAAAAACTGGGCAGAAAGAGAAAAAGTCCTCAGCGACAATCAAGCGGAGTTTGAAGAGAATCAAAAGAAAGCTGCTGGATTTGAAGAAGAACTCAAACAGGCTTACATCAAAGCCAAAGAAGAAGCAATTCAAGAAGTTTCCCGCGAAGCTAAAGTCAAGGCTGATTTAGCGGATAAAGAATGGGAGGGAAGCAAGCATGGATATGAGTTGAAAGTCCAATCTTTACAGCAGACAATGCAGCGGCAAACTGAACAAGTAGCCGAAATTTCTGCACAACTCCAAGCCACAATGAAGCAAGCGCAAGATTTGGCAATGAAAGCTTTTGCGAGCAAAGCTTAAAACCCTGTTCGTAGTGAGGACTTCAGTCCGCATCCAGGTTCGTAGTGAGGACTTTAGTCCGCATCCAGGTTCGTAGTGAGGACTTTAGTCCGCATCCAGGTTCGTAGTAAGGACTTTAGTCCTTAATTTATCAAAACTTTAGGACTGAAGTCCTTACTACGAACCTTTTAGGAAGGATTGAAGTCCTTACTACGAACCTTTTAGGAAGGACTGAAGTCCTTACTACGAACCTAATTCACAACTATTAACAAATCAAAAGCCATGAACAAAAAACTTACGGACAAAAGCACTAAGGCTGAAATCTTAGAAGCATACAAGGAAGCCGCCCAAGAAAAAGCTGCGTTAGAATTGCAAATCAAACAGCTAAATGCTTCTCCAAAGCAACCAGCAGCACCAGCACCAGCACCAGTAAAACCTATTGTGGAGGCACAAAAACCAATGGCTTTAACTCAAACTCAACAAAAAATGCAGTCCACTATTGACAATTTGATTTTGCTGCAATTTGGCTTTGGTGGCGCTGTCAGCGAGTTGTCGGAAAAATTAACTTCTGAAGCTGCTAAACTGGAAGAATTGCGGCGCACTGTGGGCGGGGAAGTTCAACAACTGCAAGAGTTGCACAGTTTAGAAGATGTTGCGGAAGATACGCTGGATAATTTGATTCAGCAGTACGAAGAAAGTGCGAAAACTTTTACTAACGAACTCAGCGAACAGCGCGAAACTGTGGAACAGGAGTTGCTGGAACAGCGGCTAGCTTGGGAAAAAGAGCAGGAGTTGCAAAAGCTGGCTGTTAAAGAACGCAATGAAAATCAGCAAAAAAATCGCGATCGGGATGAAGAGTTGTATGATTACGATCTGAATCTTCAGCGAGATTTGGATGTCGAAGAGTACGAACAGCGCCAGAAAAGGCTGTATCAAGAAATTGAAGAGTTTCGCCAGGAACAGGAGAAGCAGTGGGCGGAACGGGAAAAATCTATTTCGGAACGGGAAAAACTGTCTGCGGAAGTTAAGGCTAAGGTTGAAGCTTTCCCGAAAGAACTGGAAGCTAATGTCAAGAATGGGAAAGATAACGGTCGCAATATTGGCAATTATCAAGCTAAGGTTAAGGCTGATTTGTTGGCTAAAGATATTGAAGGACAGAAGCAAAATTATGATCTGCAAATTCAAGGGATGTTGCAGACAATTCAAAATCAGGAATCGCGGATTGCTAGTTTGTCGAAGCAGCTTGATTCTGCTTTGAAACAGGTTCAAGATTTGGCGGTGAAGGCGATTGAGGGTTCGTCGAATTTGAGTTCTTTCCAAGCTGTGAGGGAAATTGCGATCGAGCAAGCTAAGACTCAGCAAAAAAATAAGTAGTCAGCACTTGTTTGATTTTTTGTATGGTGTGCAATACGCACATTACACGATAATTATCTAAGGTGCGTCGCTATGAAATTGTCGCTCTTTATGCAAGGGATTTTCGGTGGCGACGCACCCTACGAATAATGTTGCAAGAGTTTTGAAAATTGGTATTATACCAGGCACTGGGGGTTCGCACTGCGGATATTACGCTATTTTGATAAAAAACTAGCTTTCTTTAGTAGAGTTTGTAAACTGTCCACTGGCTGCGTGTCTTGCTTGACGCTCAAACCCTATCTACAGCGTTCTAATTTTTAGTAAAAAGCCCGATCGCCCTGTTCACTTATAAAAACTGTCCCTACCCTTCCTGAGTCTCCGGATCGAATTGCCTATTGTATAAGTTAATCCACCAAAAGATATATTTGAATCGGAGGGGTTATGACACAACAAATTGTACGTCAAAAAGATACTAATGCTTGGATTTTTCAATGTTGGATTTCTTTTATCCTAGCTCTTTCTACCACCGCTATGGGTATTTTTTTCTTGCCCGTAGATCCGTGGGTTAAAAGTTTTATGGGTATGGGTTTAACTTTTTCGGTCGGTTCGTCTTTTACTTTAGCAAAAACCATTCGGGATAACAACGAGGCAACAAGATTAACTGCCAGAATCGACGAAGCCAGAGTTGAGAAAATTCTCGCCGATCACCATCCTCTCAAGTGAAATCAAATTATATAGTGTATACAAAGAACAGCCCGTGCGGGCTGTTTTTGTTGCTTGAGCCATAGGTTTCAAGCTGCGGATGTGAATTGTGGATGTTAATGGCCGCCTTTGAACTGACGATCGCCCTTAGCCTTCTGGCGCTGGCGAATACCCGCCTGAACCGTAGCCATATCCACGGGAAAACCAACTACAGGAATCACCTGATCCTTGCGCTCTTCTTCCAAATTCTTGAGTTCGGTGTAGTCAACCCAGTGAATGCAATTTACCGGACAAGTGTCGATCGCCTCAGCAATCAACTCTTCGGAATCACCGTCTTGTCGAACTACGCGCGATCGCCCGTAATCCGGCTCAATGTAGAAAGTATTGCGAGCCACGTGAGCACAGTGCTTGCAGCCAATGCAGGTAATCTCGTCAACATAGACACCTTTTTGGCGAAACACGCCACCTAATTCCGGTTCCAAACCAGAGCGATCGGGTGCATCTCGCAAAAATCCGCCCAACTCCGGTTCTAAACCAGTGCGATCGCCTGCTGTATCTATTCCGAGTCCAGAAAGCTCAGACATTTAGATCCCTCACAAGAATAAATAAGTCCGCCTGGGCGGACTTTAAATAAAACAAGATTGTAAAAATCTCAAACAATCCTTAAGCACACCAGCGCTGAACCACCAAGCGGATCGAACCGTCTTGATTTTGCTTTTGCTCAGAAACTTGGAAACCTTGCTTAGCGCTTTCATTTACCACAGTATGGTAAGCATAACGCTGAGTCACCTTATTTAGAAAACGATCGACAGACCAAGCTTGCTGCCAAAACTGCAAATCCGCCACCAATTCATACTCAGTCCCGTTCCAGCTAAAACCTAAGTCATAGCCGTTTTCTTGCTCGATCACCACCTCAGCAGTGCTGGTGAGGCCGCGATAGCCGCGCACCTCAGTCGGGCCCGACTTCCAGTCGATACCCAAATCAGTTAAAGCAGATTCCAAAGAATTCAAATTGCGGATCTGGGTCTTAATTTGGCTAAAGTGTGACATGGTGGTTCCAAAAAAATTTAAGTGAACTCAACAAAAAAGATTACCAATCGCTAAAAGCCACTTGGGCCGTCGCTTCGGCTGACTGATGCAGCACTTGCGCGAAATATTCAGATGTTGACTCTTGATGAAGCACCACACCGAGCTGGGCTTCAATTGCAGCCGTTACCTCAGCGCAGGAAGCACCGACAATGCCGGTGACTGTTTCCTGTACGCGGCCATCTGGATAAATCACAAACTCTAGTGTTTCCATAATCCGAGCTGACTGAATAGGAACAATGAGACCAGACACCGACACCAGCAAGCCAGGGACGATGCCTCCTGAAGCCGCTTCTTGAGAGTTGGCGGACTGACAAAGCACTATATCAATTTTGACTAATTGATAGGTTTTGAGTCACAACTTAACAGAAGTTATTAATAGGTAGAAGCAATACATCAGTTGTATGTAAAGTTTCGCGTACATTGTGACATCAGTCAAGTCGATCGATAAATAGTCAGGACACCATTGGCAATAAAAAAATTAAGGGCGGGCAGAACGCCCACCCCATAAGAGTTTTGATGTTTTGTGGAAGAAGGCGAAAAGCCTGTTAAGCGAGAATGGTGCAACAGCTCAGCTAAAACCAAGTACGATCGCCCGAAAGCTCAACCTCTAAATCAAGGTCAAATTAGTCGTTACAAAACTTCCCAGAAGTCGATCGGGCTTCACCGCATTCACAACAGCCAAAATTTGACCGGAATCAGCAACTCGAATTGTGGTGTCGCAACCATCAGCCTCCAGCCGCAAGCTAGCAAAGGTCAAACCTCCAGAAAGCCCGATCGAATCTATGCCTACCTGGAAATCGGCGATCGAATCAGCAGCCGCCGCATCCGTCTGTCCCCCCTGCACTCCCAGCAAAAACAAATCATTCCCCGGCCCGCCAATCAAGGTATCTCGATCCAAATCGCCGCTAAGCGTATCGTTCCCGAACGCCCCAAACAGCAAATCAGATCCTTTGCCGCCGAACAGCAAATCGTCGCCATTGTCACCAGTGACAGTATCATTACCTAGATCGCCCCTGAGTCGATCGTTCCCATCACGGCCGACAACTAAATCGTTATCTTTGCCGCCAAACACAACATCATCGCCAGCAGCGCCATCGATACTATCGTTGCCGGGATTGCCAAAAATGCGATCGTTCCCATCACCTCCCAACAAGCTATCAGAACCATCTAAACCAAATACCGTGTCATTGCCCCTACCGCCGTTGATACTATCTTCACCGGCAGCACCAAACACCAAATCATCCCCTGAATTTTGCAGACTCACGATCGGCCCAGGTTCCAGTACAGGAATCGGTATAAGTGGCAAACTCGGACATTCCGGAGGCGTCGGCGTCACCACCAAAGTCGGTGTAGGAGTTGGTGGCGTCACCACCAAAGTCGGTGTAGGAGTTGGTGGAGTTGGTGGAGTTGGTGGAGTTAGTACAGGAGCGATCGCAAGTGTTGGAGTAGTAGCAGGTGGCGTCGGTGGCGTCGGTGGCGTCGGTGGCGTCGGTGGCGTCGGTGGCGTTGGCGTCGGAGGTAGCGGTTGTGCCAAAGGGGGTGGAGGCGAAACAGCAAAACTATTAAAAATTTCCGTGCTGCTGAAATTTCCCAAATTTTGGATGACACCAGAACCAGGAGTAGTCCCAGTCGGCGTAGCAAAGAAGTTCAAAATCTCTACATCAGAAGCATTAACTATGCCATCTTGATTCAAGTCAATCACTAAAGTGGTGCCATCTCGTCCCAAGCCAGTTTTTCCAGGAGCAAGATTGAGTGAAAGCGTGACTCCCGAAATACTTAAGGAATTTATGCCACCGGTATCTAAAATTACGCTACCTTGAGCCGTTGTACCATCCAACTGATAAAAATCATTCCCCGCCCCTCCAAATAAGAGTATCGTCCCCCGCGTCGCCAAGCATTAAGTCATTGCCACCAAAGCTCAACAACACATCATTTCCTTCACCTCCGCTGAGAGTCGAATTGCCAAGTCCCTCAAACAGGGTGTCATCACCAAGTCCGCCGAGCAGTGAGTTATTCCCCTCATCGTCTAAGAGAATGTCTTTACCTCAAAGGCCGACGAGGGTATCTTTTCCTCCCGCTCCGAGGATGGTGTCATCGTTCGCAGTTCCTGTGAGTAAGGTGTCATTGTTATTGAGTGCAAAAATAAGTGCCATGAGTTGATTTCCTCGAATGATGCGTATCTAGTTTTTGGCTGGCTAAAATGTACTATTTCGGTTTTGTAGCCGCACGAAATAGTATTTAGTCATTACTAAATGAAGTCTGATTGGTCGCCATGTATCTTCAAGCAGGTGTTGTTACAATGTCAGATATGACTCAATACTTTTTGCGCCAGAGAGTGCGATCGGCAAAATACTGTGAAAAACAGATCCTGCGATTGCAACAGTGAGTTAGTATTGACAAAAAAGCGTTAATTGAACAGAATTGAGATGGGACTTGTATTGCATCTGTAAAGTAATCAGTATAATCACATAGATTTTTTATAAAGTAAATTCATAAAAGTCATGACTTTAGATCATTGAAGTCATATTTTAAAGTCATAAAAGTCATAACTTTAAAGTCATAAAAGTCATATTTTATAGCAGTGGACCGCTTGACAGTAGACTGCTTGACAGTTGCAGAGTAAGGAAATCAAACGGTTTCTGCTATGGGCTATAGGCTCTATTCATGAGGTTATTTATGTCCTCACCGCTGTGGCGATCGCTATACAAGATAGTCTATGGACATTAGCTGATTCCGGGTGCTGCTGGGAGCAACGGCTCACAAGAGTTTGATTATTTACTGAGATATAATTTAACTGCCGATCGAACTTACTGCTTTCTCACAGCGTGATCTCTGGGGTCTAAAACGTCTCGCAGCCCGTCGCCCAAAAGGTTGAAACCCAGCACAGTCAAGGTAATTAGCAAACCGGGAAATAAAATAGTCCAAGGAGACGAAAGAGCGTATCCACCTTTGAAAGCATCGGAAAGCATAGTGCCCAACTCTGGGGCTGGCGGCTGCGCGCCCAAACCTAGAAAACCCAAACCAGCAGCTTCTAGCGTCGCTGTACCTGTGGAAAGAGTTGCTTGTACAACAAGCGGCGCGAGACTTCCCGGCAAAATGTGGCGAAAAATAATCCGCAAGTCGGTGGCGCCCAAGGCTTTGACAGCTAACACAAATTCTTGTTCTCGCAGCGAGAGCACCATGCTGCGAGTCAGGCGGATGTAAATCGGAATTTGCACGACGCTGACGGCGATAATTACGCTTTGCAGGCTCGGCCCGGTGACGGTAACAACGGCGATCGCCAGTAAGATTGAAGGAAAAGCTAGCAAAATATCCGCCAAAGTGCCGATCGCCACTTCCACCCATCCGCGAAAATACCCAGCTAGCAATCCCAACAGAGATCCCACAGATAATCCCGCACCCACAGAAACCAAGCTGACAAGCAAAGATATCCCCAATCCGTGCCACACTCGCACCAGCAAATCGCGCCCCAAACCGTCGGTACCGAACCAATGTTTGATGCTAGGAGCGACTAATCTAGACAAATAATCGCGATCGACCGCAGCATTGTAAGGAGAAAGCAGGGGAGCTAACAGTGCCGAAAAAATCAGCGCTAAAGTCAAAATTAAGCCGATTTTCCCGGAGGTCGATCGCCCAAATCGTTGCCAAGCAGGCTGTAGAAATATTAAGCTGTTCAGCGATTTTTGCTGTTTCATTAAAATCTAAAATCTAAAATCAGTGTAGTACCCATAAACCGATTTATTCATTGACAAGGACGAGTAATCTAGATACATATTCATTGACTTTGGGTGTTTTAAATCTATGAATAAATCGGTTTCTCACGCTTAAAAGTAGTATTGCTCGAGCGTACTTTTGAATTGAAAGTTATCCTTGCAAATACATATGTTTAATCAAGGATACAGTTGGAAATCTTTCAATTATAATCATAACCTCCTCAGCCAGTTTCGTTCTTTTTTACAATCAAATTTGGGCGATATGTCCCTAAATCGAAAGGGATGTCTTCTGGTTCAGGGTCAACCAATACTGTATAGCCTTATTGTCGGTATTTTTCGGCAATTTTAGACACTGACGTGTCGTATATCAATTTAGTAGCGATCTATAGATAACTCTCTAATGCTTTTGCTGAATTTATTCTAACATAAAAGCACTTGCACCAGATTATGGTTCATTGCCTCCTTGATTACTCGGCGGTTAAAACCGCTACTATACAAACAAAGTCCGCCTGCGCGGACTAAGAAATAAGGGTAATATTTAAGATAGATTAAAGGCTAAATTCACTCATGGCTTAGGCAAAAGATTATAGATCTCACCTGAAATGTAGGCATTTTTGGGAAGAACCTCAAAATCGATCGTATACCCCGATGCACCTTTAATATTTAGTGATTCGCGTATGGCCTGACCGCGATCCAATTCCAAATTTTTTTTGAGAACACCATCCACATACATCTTGACAGATACACGATTTAGCTGAGAGTTGTCAGGTAAACCATAAGCTAGTTTGATTTCACCTGAGTTTTTAATTATTTTACAGGTAAAAGATTTGGGTTGCGATCCCGTAATAGTAAAACCGCTACTCGGTTGCTCAGTACGTTTTCCGACACTAACTAATTTATCATAGTCAAAGTTTTCATACCCGTACATATTTTGGCATTGAACTTCAGTCGTTGCAGCAGCAGTTGAAGGTACGGGACTTGGTGTTGGTGTTACTGTGGGAGTTGGTGTTGGTGTTACTGGGGGTGAAATTGGAGGCGAGCCATCAATTTTGGGTTGACCGGATTTGCTCAATCGAATAATTCTGGTTGTGGTTTGCTCGTTTTCTAGGTTGATAGTAAAATTTTGAGCTGGATAACCTGTCTTAGTCAGATTAACACGAACATCTCCTTTGGTGGGAATCTTGACTTTGGCATAACCATTATTATCGGTATATTGGGGTTCGGGTCCACCTTTAGCGGTGAATATAATTTTTACACCAGCTAAATATTCTCCCTCTTCAGTTTGTGTTTGCAGTTCAACATCTTGTCGTTGTTCTGAACATACGGCGGCAGTTTTATCTATACTACATCTAAATCCTGGAACGGTAGCAGCCGTAGCAACCAATGCAAAAAAAGCAATAGGAGTACCTAAGATAAAGCTCCATTTAGTGTAATTAATTTTTCGAGAATTCTGGCTCATAAATGTTTTTTCTCTCGATTGAAGTGACAACCCACATAAATATCCACGCCACTCAACCTTGGGAAACCGGAAAATTTATAAATATCTTGATTAAAGTGATTTTTTTCGATTCGCAGTGATTTCCGATCGCCCTCACGCCCTCACCGATCTGGCATTTCGCGATCGCACTAGCTTTGCTCCCCACCAGCCACCAACCAACAGTCGATCGCCTGCTTATCACTGATGACTTCCTTAAACACCCTTTAAGATATAGAGAAGAAGATAATTTTAAAACCCAAATGACATCAACCCTGCTCAAATCCTCCTCCCGATCGCCCCTCAACGCCCCAACAGTGCGCCATTTCCCCAACGGCCTCACAGTTATAGCGGAACACTTGCCGGTCGATGCCGTTAACCTCAGCGTGTGGATGAATCTAGGCTCAGCCGTCGAATCCGACGAAATCAACGGCATGGCGCACTTTTTAGAACATATGATTTTTAAGGGAACTCCCAGCATTCCCAGCGGAGAATTTGAGCGGGCGATCGAGCAACGCGGCGCTGTCACCAATGCAGCAACCAGTCAAGATTACACGAACTATTACATCACCACAGCGCCTAAAGATTTTGCCGAACTAGCTCCCCTGCAAGTCGATGTCTTGCTCAACGCCAGCATTCCCGATGACGCTTTCGATCGCGAACGGCTGGTAGTATTGGAAGAAATTAGACGATCGGAAGACAATCCCCGCCGTCGTACTTATCAGCGATCGATGCAATTAGCCTTTGAAGTCCTGCCCTACAAACGACCGGTACTCGGCCCGACTTCCGTCATCGAAAATCTTACCGCCCAACAAATGCGGGATTTCCACAGCACCAGATACCAGCCAGGGGCCATGACAGCCGTCGCTGTAGGCAATTTGCCGGTCGATCGACTAATTGAAATTGTCGCAGAAAGTTTTGCCGCCAAAAGCACAGCACAAAACAGCACCAGCAATCTGCCCGCTGTCAGCAGCTTTCACCCAGAATCCGAAATTCTCAACTACGGCCAAGAATCGCCGTTTACCGAAACAGTCCGCCGCGAATTCGTAGACTCAGCCCTTCAGCAAGCTCGACTAATCGTGATGTGGCGAGTCCCCGGTTTTGTGGAAATGTCCGAAACTTATGCCCTCGACGTTTTGGCGACAGTCTTGGGCCACGGGCGCACAACTCGCTTGGTTAAGGATTTGCGCGAAGACAGAGGGCTAGTCTCATCAATTTCTGTCAGCAACATGACTCAGCGACTCGGCGGTGTATTCTCGATTTCCGCTCAACTAGCGACAGAAAATATAGAAGAAGTGGAAGCAGCCATCGTCGGACACATCCGCACTCTGCAAACCGAACTGGTGACAGATGCCGAAATTTCCCGCATCCGCACCCAAGTAGCAAATCGGTTTATCTTCGGTAACGAAACTCCGAGCGATCGAGCCAGTTTGTATGGTTACTATCAGTCGATGGTAGGAGATATCGCTCCCGCCCTCAACTACGCAGCCTGCATCCAAGCTCAAACTGCGGAGGATATCCGGGAAGCCGCCGTCAAATACCTATCTCCCGACGCGATGGGTGTCGTGGTAATTCGCCCCGAAGCAGCATAAACGCGACTGCTTCCTTCCCAGCCGCAATCCTTTGCTTGTCAAGCTAGGAAGACTTACCACAGCACAAAGAAGGTAAATCATCGCCTTCTTTGATAGGAGAATACTGCGTCATATCATGTCTGATTTACGAGCTTAACAAAAAAAGGTTCGTAGTGCGGACTTTAGTCCGCTCTTCATCTGCGGACTAAAGTCCGCACTACGAACCAATCTTATTGCGATCGATCGACCGGACAGGATATCAAGTTCGATCGGCTCTCGCCTTAAAGCTTTGTATCGAATCATGAATACAAAGCCCTTAAGGTGCGGACGATCGGTAAAATTGCCGTAAATTTCTGAGACTATAAACTTGGAATCGTTGAAGTGTGCAGGGAAGCATGAAATTACAAAACTTTCTCAAGTCAAAAATTAGGTACGACGCCAAAGCAATTGCCGCAGACGGCGAACTCAGTCGCCAAATTCAAAGTCGCCTCATTGACCTGGGTTTACTAAAACCTCCAGTAGACGGAATCTTTGGCCCTCTTTCTACCGCCGCCCTCCACCGATTTCAAACCCAGATGAAGTGTGGCGAACCGGGTTTTTTGGGATCAGTCACAGCCACAAAGCTGATCGAAACCAAACCCGGGGAAATTCCCACACCTCCCCTAATCCTGAAAACGCTCAAAGACACCATTTTTAAATCAAAACCGCTGGCGTCATCTCAACTTCAGGAAGCGGAAAAACAAGTAATCCCAGCGGGAAAAGAGTTTGAACTCCTAGCATTTGCTCCGATTCGGGGCCACATTAGAGTTGCTCTGCGCAACGAGTCTTTCAAAGGTTCAGGGATTTGGTATGTTTACGGAGTACACGCTCAAATTACTCTAGACAGCGTTTTACTTTATCCCAAACCGAATCCGCCCACTGTCAGACTTGGCATTCCTTATCGATCGCGAATGGATAACTTGTACAATCCTACAGGTACTTGCAATGTCACTTCCATAGCGATGTGTCTGGACTTTTTGAGAGTTCCCCGGCGCCAAAAAACCGGACAATATGAAGACGAACTCTACCAATATGCGATCGACAAAGGTTACAGTCGCTGGGAACCCAAAGATTTAGCAAAGATTGTTAGAGATTACGGCGCTCAAGATTACTTTACCGAGAATGCAACGATTGATGACGTTCAAGATTGGCTCGCCAGCGGAAATCCCGCTGTCATCCACGGATACTTCACATCTTTCGGTCACATTATAGTTGTCGCAGGCTACGACAGCGAAGGATTCTTCGTTCACGATCCCTATGGCGAATGGTTCCCCACGGGTTATGACACAACTGTCAGCGGTTCTTACTTGCATTATTCCTATCGTTTAATCCGCAGCGTTTGTATGGCTGATGGGAATTTTTGGGTGCATTTTATCTCTAAGTAAGAGTCATTAGTCATTAGTCATCAGTCATTTTAGCCGAAGAGCGAAGCCGAAGGGTGGTCATTAGTCATTAGTTATTAGTCATTTTAGCCGAAGAGCGACTGGTGCTGTATCTCGACTTCGCTCGATAACCGCGTAGCCGAAGCAAGCCGAAGGCTGGTCATCAGTCATTTTAGCCGAAGAGCGAAGCCGAAGGCTGGTCATTAGTCATGTTTTGCTGTAGAGAACTCGCAAACCTTATCCTTAATAAGGATTTACACAGAACCTACCTCTATGTATAGGTTTCGCACGACACACCGCAATGCCTATGATTCATCGTCCGTCAAACCACTCTTTACTCTTAATCCTATGAGTCAATATTCCTCAGTTTATCAGTAGGAAATTAGTAGTCAGCAATCAATAATTGGCTCGTTCGTTACTAATGACTAATGACTAATGACTAATGACCAGCCTTCGGCTTCGCTCTTCGGCTAAAATGACTAATGACTAATGACTAATGACCAGCCTTCGGCTTCGCTCTTCGGCTAAAATGACTAATGACCAATGACTAATGACTCTGAATTTTCATGCTCAAATCCAGCCAAGTCGATCGCGTAATTGGAGCGCTAGTTGAAATATAATCAACTCCGGTTTCCGCCACACTCCGAATAGTTTCTAAAGTCACATTCCCGGAAGCTTCAATTTTTACCCGATCGCTCTTTCCCCGAATTATTGCCACAGCCTGCCGCATTAAATCAAAAGACATATTATCCAACATAATAATATCAGCCTTGTGCTGCAAAGCCGTTTCAACCTCAGCAAGGCTTTCCGTTTCCACTTCGATTGTCAGCGGATAGGGAATCGAATTGCGAATTAGGGCGATCGCCTCACCAATACCGCCAGCCGCCGCGATATGATTATCTTTGATCATCACTGCGTCATCCAATCCCATCCGGTGATTGCAAGCACCGCCGACTTGAGTCGCGTACTTTTCCAACAATCTCAATCCCGGAGTTGTCTTGCGGGTATCGACTAATTGCACGGGTAAATCGGCAATTTTGTCAACATATTTGCGAGTTAAAGTAGCAATTCCGCTCAAACGCATTGCTAAGTTTAAAGCTACTCTTTCTCCCATTAACAGCGCATCGAAATTGCCAGAAATCTCGGCAATTACTTGTCCTTTGTCGCAGAATTGCCCTTCGGGTACTTGGGGGATGAAAGTGAGGCTGCTGTCTAAAAGTTTAAAAGTGCGATCGGCAATTGGCAATCCAGCAACGACTCCAGCCTCCTTGACAATCCATTTAGCAGTACCTGGGACGCTCTCTGCGGGGAATAAGGCCGATGTCGTGCGATCGCCCCTACCGATATCTTCTAGCAGCCAGTTGTGCAACAGCGAGTCTAAAACTATCCAAGGCGGCAATATTGCTTTCATATTTTCTTTGTTATTCCTGCTACTAGGAAGAATAGTCGATCGGGTGATTTTCGGCAAGTTGCAGAATGATGATGGTGTGATTGCGATTTTGGGCGATCGGGCTAGATAATGGGCTATTCTGTTGCTGACATTGGGTTTTGGTGCTTTAATGGAGTGGATAGGGCGATCGCGAGTAGAAACAATGATACAGCCAGTCATTTTAGAAAAACTAGAAGAACTCCCTGAGTCTCTCCAGACAGAAGTGCTTCATTATATTGAGTTTTTGCTAGAAAAGCAGTCTAAAAACTCAACTCAAGAAAAGCCGACACAGAAGCGTCGAGTTGCCGGAACAATGAAAGGAATGTTTGTTCTACCACTACCTGATGACTTTGATGAGCCGCTTGAGGATATAAAGGAATATGTTGATGCTCAGCATTAGATTACTTTACTGTTATTAGTGGGACGGTAAATTTCAACAAGAGACAACAAATGAACCAAGAAACACGTATTGAGTTGTTCAATTCCATCGCCAGTGAGCAAATTAGTTCCCTAGGGCGTGATTTAGTTGAAGTGGCACTTGACCAGATTGTAAATGAAGGTGTATTGCGTGAGATTCCTGTTGTTAACAGCATTTATAATTTAGCCAAAGCGACTGTTGTAATTTCCCAGGGGTTATTCATCAAGAAACTGATAAGATTCTTGGTAGAGCTACCCAATGTCTCCTATGAAAAACGTCAAAGCTTCCTTGAAGTTATCAATAAAAATCCCCAGAAAAAGCGTGAATTTGAATAAACTTTATTACTGCTAATTGACCGTGCAGACAGCCTCGAAAAACCATCAATTTTAGGACGACTACTCAAGCACCATATCCTCGGAAATATATCCTATGAGGACGCTATGCGATTATCGTCCATAGTCGATCGTGTATATATGTCTGACTTAAATTACCTGACTAGCTTTACATTTGGTATTCAGAGCAATCCGAATATTGCTGCGAGTCTTCAAAGTGCTGGACTACTTAAGTGGGCTGGTATAGATCCTGGATATTTGGTTGAACCTTCTTCTGGAGGCATTATTTATGAATTAAATGATTATGGAGATATGTTATTAAAATATGGCTTAGATTCAGCAGTATAACAATTCAGATACAGCCGATAATTTCGGAATCATAACTAATTTTCATAAAGTTGAATCATTCCCTTGTTTTGATTAGTTGCGATGTTGCTTTTGATGCCTATGATGTTCAACGAATATGGTCATAATCAATGAAAATACAATATTTGCCTTGCTAATTGAGGACGAACCTGATAAAATAAGATTTATATTTTCCGCTTAATTATTGCTATCAAGGCTTCACACATAATTACTATCTAAACTGGGAGTTTGAAAATGCCTGCTTCTGACGAGACAAATAAGGCGATTAACCGCAATGAAGCTTTAGTAACAGAAATCCTCAAAATTGTTGATAATCTCCCCAGCATTGTTCCACTGAAAGGCGACATTCAAGAGAAACTGAACAGTTTACGCTCTGCTATGCAAGGACTACGATCGCCAAGAATCATGGTAATTGGTCGATCTAGAGCTGGTAAATCATCCTTGATTAATGCAATATGCGGGTTGAGAGTTGCAGAAGTGAGTGATACAAAGCCAGAGACAGGCAAGGCTGAATGGAAAGATTATCATCATGACGGCGTTGATTTACTACATATTCTGGACACACGCGGTTTACAGGAAGCAGAAGCTCCGAGGAAAGCCGATCCAGCAAAAAGTCCATTTGAAAGCATCATGCAAGCTGTAAACAAAGAGTGTCCAGATGTTGTTCTTTTTATCTGCAAGGCGACAGAAGTTCATAGTGGCAGTCAAGAAGATATTGATATTTGTACATTGATTCTCACGGAAATTAAGAACAAGTATAAACGTGATTTGCCCATGATAGGAGTTTTAACCCACTGCGATCAAGTAGCTCCTCCCTACGAACGTTTGCCGACCGATGACGAGGAGAAAAATCACAATATTGACGCACAAGTTAAATCTTTTTATGGTTATTTACAACAGCGGGAGAAGTTGCGTTTTCATATAAAGGAGGTTGTTCCAACCGTTGCATACGCTAAGTATGAAAATGGCAGAAATGGCTTGATACTTTCTGGCAAGGACTACCGATGGAATATCACTAAATTAGTTGAAACAATGATCAAATATACGCCAAGAGAAACACGCAGCTCTCTCGCACGAATGGCACACCTTGCAGAGTTTCAACTCACTGCTGCTAATACAGTTGTTGTCGCCTGTTCAGGCTTGAGTGGCGTTGTCTCCGCAAACCCGATACCTGGTGCAGCAATACCAGTGGTTGCGGCTATTCAAACTTTTATGGTGATGTATATCGGTTGGCTCAGTGGTCGGGAGTTTTCGGAACAAACAGTCAAAGATTTTGCGGTAACTTTCGGAGTAGCTGCTGGTGCAGATGCTGGAATGGTGGGCATCGCTGACATCGCTTTGAAGTTCGTACCTGGTTGGGGTAGCGTGCTATCTGCGGGAGCTAGTACAATTGCTACAAAGGGTTTGGGGGATGCAGCAATCGCTTATTTTCTTAATAACGGCAAAGCCCACTCTTGACTGCTAAAATAAGGGCGATCGCTGGTTATGATTGTGTTAAAATATGCTTCAAATCCCCGGCAATTCTAGCTTATTTGAAAACAGTCATTGAAACATCACATAACCATCATGCAAACCAAAACGATCGCAATTCGCGTTAATGCTGAAGTTGCTAAAATTTTTGAGGCTGCTTCTGAAGAACAGCGTCGTAAATTGGAGGCATTACTTAGCCTGAAACTTAGTGATGCAATTCGACGCAAAAGACCGCTAGAGGAGGTAATGAGTGAGATGAGTCGGAATGCTCAAGCGCGAGGATTGACCCCAGAAATTTTGGATTCAATTCTTTTTGATGAGTAAGATGCGCTACGTTTTTGATACAAATGCAATTGTCAGTGCGATTCTGTTTGATAACAGTAAACCCGATCGCTCTTTCTATTTAAGCTCCTGATTTAACAAGCTCTTTATTCCTCAGTCGGCGTCCGGCGGACTTCGTTTGACAAGGAGCGGTTTCAACCGCCGATCGATCGAGCAAATGATGGTAGTTCCATTACATTATAAGCACGATGTTGTGATGATTGTGTTAAAATCAAGACGACTGAAAGAGGCAACTATTATGACTATTCGGGAGATCGCGATCGCCAAATTGCAGCAACTTCCAGAATCATTTTTACCAGAAGTCAGCGAGTTCATCGACTTTGTGATGCACAAGCACCAATATAGAATAGCTGATGCCAAAATCGCAGACGATATTGCTAAAGCTTGGGTGGGCAAAATGGTTCGAGGAGGTCGATCGCTTGGAAGTAACGACTAATCAGCCAGAGAGCGAATTTAAGCTACAGTAAAAGCTATATTTTCTAGCACCACATTAGGTATATTTCCACTACCTAAAACCTGTGTAGCATCTAAAACTTCTATCCCTACCAATAACTCATTTTCCCCAATATTTAAAGTAATTTCGTCAGTTAACTGTAAGGTGCGACACTGATGCTTACCTTCTACAAGTCTGATGTATAGAGCATCAACTTCAGAATCATAACTAATCTTCATAAATTTTTACCTCAAAAATAAAAAGTATACACTGTGATTACGACTAACTCAGTATCAGTCTCGGCAACAATCGGTACTACTTTTTTGAGAGAGTAGAACTTATCCTGCCAATCATTATTATACTGAAAAGTAGCTTGATATTTGTACCTACCATTTTTAGTAGGTTGCCGATTACCTGTCATAATGGTATCAATAATTTCTGCTTCATTTGTACCTCTTTCAATCGCTTGTTCCTGGGCATGATTACTTAATCTAATAGGTTTGACTATTTCTTGTCCAATAAATTAAAAATTTAAATTGCTGATTCACATGAATATCTACATTTTCCATGCTCTGAAAAAACTCAGTTCATAAACTAACCTTAGTCCAATGCGGATGGTTGTGCAAGGCTAGTTAATGAGCGATGCTTGCAGTAGATTATACCAAATCTTGATTTAATACCTCGTTTATTCTTTAGTCTCGCGTTGCGCGGACTTCGTTTGTGTAGTAGCGGTTTCAACCGCCGAGCGATCGAGCAAATGACTAACAACTCCGCCAAAAACTAAAGCTCTTTTCCGTTGTTGCTGGAAAAGAGCTTTAGTTTATTATTAACCTGGCACTGAGCTATTTTACCGGGCAGTGACCCGCCGAGTATCTTCGCCATAGTAACGTTTAACAGCCGAGTTCGAGATGGATCGGAGTGGTTCCATTACACCATAAGCACCAGGAAAGCTTTGAAAACTTTAAATCCTGTGTCTGCGTTAAGTTTGATGCGCTGCATCTCTTTCGCTCGACTTAATTAGATTACCAAGCTTTCCCCAGTCTGTCAACCCCTTTGTGAAAAGTTTTTTTTGAGAGTCGGGTGAGGGGGCGAGAAACCGGGTTTTTATGAAAATATTTCGTTACAGCCGACAGATTCGGTAAAAACCCGGTTTCTGGGAGTCCGATGAGGGGGCGAGAAACCGGGTTTTTACGACAATATTTCGTTACAGGCGACAGATGCCGAAAAAACCCGGTTTCTGGGAGTCGGATGAGGGGGCGAGAAACCGGGTTTTTACGACAATACGGAGTTACAGCCGACAGATGCCGAAAAAACCCGGTTTCTGGGAGTCCGATGAGGGGGCGAGAAACCGGGTTTTTCTGAAAATATTTCGTTACAGCAGACAGATGCGGCAAAAACCCGGTTTCTGGGAGTCCGATGAGGGGCGAGAAACCGGGTTTTTCTGAAAATATTTCGTTACAGCCGACAGATTACCGAAAAAACCCGGTTTCTAGGAGTCCGATGAGGGGCGAGAAACCGGGTTTTTCTGAAAATATTTCGTTACAGCCGACAAATTCGGCAAAAACCCGGTTTCTGGGAATCGGAGCGCGTCACAAATCCAAAAAAGCGGCATCGGTTCCCTGCTCTCGGCGAATCTTCCCGTCCTTGACAAACCACGCCACGACCTGCTTGACTGTTAATTGTTCGATCGCACTTTCCGATTCTGCCGCAATTTGCCTCAACGGTCGCAACGACGAAACCACCAAATTAGTAAAAAAGTTCTCAAAACTAGCATCAACCTGAATAGACTGTTGAATGCTCTCATCATTCTTAATCCAATCCATCACCTGCTGGTTAGACACCTCAGTTATCGGCAAACCAGTCTCCCCAGCAATTTGCTTGAGCACCCTCAAACCGTAAATTGCCAATCGAGTCGAAAACTTTTCCTTCGACGACAGCAACGCCATATCAACTTCGGCACACTCTTCCGGCTTTAAAAAATCTGCTAATGGTTCCATATATTAAAAATTGGTAATAGATAATTGGTAATTGGTAATTGGTAATTGGTAATTGGTAATTGGTAATTGGTAATTGGTAATTGGTAATTGGTAATTGGTAATTTTAAACCTTCTTCCCTCATCCTTCTTCCTTCTTCCTTCTTCCTTCTTCCTTCTTTCGAGCAATCAAATAACCGCAGCGATGTTCGCCATCAATAATCCAGTGAGTCCGTTCCACGTTACAATCCGGCAAAACCGCAGCAAACATTTCCAACTCATTGCCGCAGACGCTCGGAAAAGTTTCAGCAACATTAGAAATCGCGCAGTTGTGTTCCATCAACACAAATCGATCGCCCTTAACATCAGGGCACATTTCCACACCTACAGATTCTACAGGATAATACTCAGCCATGTAACCTTCAGCCCTGCGGAGTTCCACCAACTTAATCACCCGTTCTTCCAGCGAACCAGAACCCACCAGCCGCCGGAACTCCGTGGCCTTGCGCTGCCACTGTTTTTGCAGGATAGTAATAACTTGCTCGCGCCCGACAGTTTCCGCCAAAGTATCGAGGAAAGAAACGGCAAAATCGCCGTAACGGTTCGGGAAGCGATCGCGCCCCATACTGGTAAGCTCATAGATATGCTGCGGCCGCCCCATACCAGCCTGAACCGACTGATACTGAATCAACCCCTCCACCTCCAAATCCTTCAAATGACGGCGAACCGCCTGCGGGCTCATCTGCAAAGACTCCGCCAACTCAAGAGCCGTTCCTTGACCCCCCTTGAGCAAATATTGCAGAATGTCTTGTTTCGTGGAAGTCTGCTGAGTCGTCTCCATCATCTTCACAAAAAATTATTTATTTGACTTTGACAAGATCGCTGTTGTTAATGTAGCTTAAAATATACTAAAGCAACAAATCTGTTGTTTAACTCGCCTCCCGCAGCCCCCAGAACTCGCCGGGCCCCGACAGTTCAAGCGTCTGCCATCTTTGAGAGACTTATCCAGAACACTCGAAAGCGCAAAATTAATGAGCTCTACAGTCACAACCCTAGTCAATCAGCCCTATAAATACGGTTTCGTCACCGACATCGAGTCAGACACCATCGCCCGCGGCTTAAGCGAAGATGTAGTCCGCCTGATTTCTTCCAAGAAAAACGAACCGGAATTCATGCTGCAATTCCGCCTCAAAGCATACCGGAAGTGGCTGACGATGAGTGAGCCTACTTGGCCTCATGTCAACTATCCGGCGATCGACTACCAAAACATTATCTACTATTCCGCGCCCAAACAAAAGCCGAAAAAGCTCAACAGTTTGGAAGAAGTAGACCCCACACTCCTGGAAACCTTCGAGAAACTCGGCATTCCCCTCTCCGAACAAAAACGGCTGGGAAACGTCGCAGTCGATGCAGTTTTCGACAGCGTTTCAATTGCTACAACATTTAGAGAAAAGTTAGCCAAAGATGGCGTTATCTTCTGTTCCATCTCAGAAGCAGTCAAAGATTATCCAGAATTAATAGAAAAATATCTCGGTAGCGTCGTACCAGTCGGCGACAACTTTTTCGCAGCCCTCAACTCCGCCGTATTCAGCGACGGTTCCTTTGTCTACATTCCCAAAGGCGTCAAATGCCCGATGGAATTGTCCACCTATTTCCGCATCAACAACGGAGATTCCGGCCAATTCGAGCGCACGCTAATTGTTGCCGAAGAAAACAGTTCTGTGTCTTATCTCGAAGGCTGCACCGCGCCGATGTTTGACACTAACCAACTGCACGCCGCTGTTGTGGAATTGGTAACAATGGACAATGCCGATATCAAATACTCGACTGTGCAAAACTGGTACGCCGGCGACGCCAACGGTAAAGGCGGAATTTACAACTTTGTTACCAAACGCGGTTTGTGTCAAGGAGTTAATTCTAAGATTTCTTGGACGCAAGTAGAAACAGGTTCGGCGATTACTTGGAAATATCCCAGTTGCGTGTTAGTCGGCGACAATTCGGTGGGCGAATTCTACTCTGTAGCGCTGACAAATAACAAGCAGCAAGCTGACACCGGCACTAAAATGATCCACGTCGGTAAAAATACTCGCAGCACGATTATTTCCAAGGGAATTTCGGCGGGAAATTCTGCCAACAGCTATCGCGGCTTGGTAAAAATGGGGCCGAATGCTAAGGGCGCTCGCAATTATTCTCAGTGCGATTCGATGCTGATTGGCGATAACGCCCAAGCGAATACTTTCCCCTACATTCAAGTGCAGAACCACACGGCTAAAGTGGAACACGAAGCTTCGACTTCTAAGATTGGCGAAGAGCAATTGTTCTTCTTCGCCCAGCGGGGAATTTCCGCAGAAAATGCTATTTCGATGATGATTAGCGGTTTCTGTAAAGATGTTTTCAATCAGTTACCGATGGAGTTTGCGGCGGAAGCTGATAAGTTGTTGAGCCTGAAGCTGGAAGGCAGTGTCGGGTAAAAAACTTAAGATTAGGTTTGTAGTAAGGACTTTAGTCCGTCTTCTTCTTGACTACAAAGTTCTCATTTATAGCCGATAATTTGGTTTGTAGTAAGGACTTTAGTCCTTCTTCTTCAAGAGTCAGGCAAAAAATGGTTTGATGCGCTAATTTTCTGGAGCGAAAGAAGGACTGAAGTCCTCACTACGAACCTGGATTAAGAAGGACTGAAGTCCTCACTACGAACCTGAATTAAGAAGGACTGAAGTCCTGACTACGAACCTTGATTAAGAAGGACTGAAGTCCTGACTACGAACCTTGATTGTTGAATTGGAACAAGACACAAAAATTAGAGGAGTCAGGAAAAAAAGAGATGATTGTTGAAAATAGTCAAGTGGTGTTATCTGTCCGCGATTTAACTGCGAATGTGGAAGATACCCAAATCCTTAAGGGTTTGAATCTGGAAATTAAATCGGGTGAAATTCACGCGATTATGGGCCCGAACGGTTCAGGGAAAAGCACTTTGTCCAAAATATTAGCTGGCCATCCTGCTTATACGGTGACGGGCGGGGAAGTTACTTTTTTGGGACAGAATCTGCTGGAATTACCGCCGGAAGAACGTTCTTTGGCGGGGATTTTTCTGGCTTTCCAATATCCTTTGGAAATTCCGGGCGTTAGTAATGTCGATTTTTTGCGTGTGGCTTACAATGCTCATCGCAAACATCGCGGTTTGGAAGAGTTGGATGCTTTTGATTTCCAAGATTTAATCGAGGATAAGCTGGATGTGGTCAAGATGAATCCGACTTTCTTGGGACGCAGCGTGAATGAGGGTTTTTCCGGCGGTGAGAAAAAGCGGAATGAGATTTTGCAAATGGCGCTGCTGGAACCGAAGTTAGCTATTTTGGATGAGACTGATTCGGGTTTGGATATCGATGCTCTCAAGATTGTCGCTGGTGGTGTGAATCAGTTGTCAACTGCTGAAAATTCGATGTTGGTGATTACTCACTATCAACGGTTGTTGAATTACATTATTCCTGATTTTATTCATGTCATGGAAGCTGGCCGAATTATCTTGACTGGCCCGAAAGAGTTGGCGCTGGAATTGGAAGAGCGCGGTTATGACTGGGTTGTAGAAGAGGAAGCAGCAGCAGGAGTTGGCGCGCGATGATAAATACGCAGGTTGCTACTAGGGAAATGTTTTTGGCTGATTTGGTGAATCAGTGCGGTAAGTTGGAGGCTGCTAATACTAATACTTCGGCTTACGGGTTGCAGGATTTGCGGGATGCGGCGACTGAATACGTTCTGGCTGCGAGTTTTCCGACGGTGAGGGATGAGGAATGGCGCTTTACTGATTTGTCGCCGGTTTTGCAAGTTCCTTTTCATGTACCGCAGAGCAATCAGTCAACTGTTAAGCTGACTGATATTATTATGCCTGTGAAAAATCGGGATGATTTACCGTTGAGATTGGTATTTGTTAACGGTTTTTATGCGCCGGATTTGTCGGCGATGGATGTGTCGGTTTTGCCGAATTGGCCGATCGACTTTTATGCAGGTAATCTATCTAACGTACCGGAAAAATATCGATCGCGCATCACCGATGTTTTGAGCAAGCACAAACAGCAAACTGAAGTGTTCACAGCCTTGAATACTGCGGGTTTGGTCGATGCTGCGGTGGTGTTCGTACCGGCTAATATGTCGATCGACCTTCCGATTCATTTGCTGTTCCTGACCGCACCAGGTGCATCTGGGACGATGTGTCAGCCGCACTGCTTAATCATAGCTGAGGCTGGAAGCAAAATCACTCTCGTTGAGGATTACGCAACTATCGGCAATGTACCCGCATTTACGAATGCTGTGACGGATGTTGTTGTTGCTGAAAACGCCACAGTGAACCATGTTCGGCTTCAGCGCGAAGGTTTGGATGTGGTTCATGTGGGCAAAAGTGCGATCGAGCAAGCGCGCAACAGTCGTTATACTTGTCATGCTATCAGCTTGGGCGGCAAAATATCGCGGCACAATTTAGAAGTATTTCAGCGCGGCGAAGGCACCGAAACAACTTTAAACGGCTTAACCGTAGCCTTTGGCGAACAGTTAGCGGACACTCACAGTTTAATCGATTTCAATCACCCCCACGGCACAAGTCGGCAATTGCACAAGTGCATTGTCGGTAACAAAGCCCGTGCAGTATTTAACGGTAAAGTTTTTGTTCGCAAAGCCGCACAATTAACAGACGCCGGACAGTTGAGCCGCAATTTATTGCTATCGCCGAGGGCGCGGGTAGACACAAAACCGCAGTTAGAAATTGTGGCGGATAACGTTAAATGTTCCCACGGTGCAACTGTCAGTCAGTTAGAAGATGATGAACTTTTTTACTTGCAAAGTCGCGGTTTGGATTTAGAAAGAAGTCGCTATTTGCTGATTGATGCTTTTGCGGCGGAAATTCTCAATCTATTGCCGATTGTGGGAGTGGCGAAAATGCTTTCTACCTGTGTGGCTGTGCAAGAATAACTGAATAGAACGCCAAGTAGAAGGCGAATAGAATTCGCGACTACACAAACAAAGTCCGCCGGACGCCGACTGAAGATAAAGAGTGAACTAAATAAAAAATGTCCACTCTTTCTCACATTTCGTACCATTTTAAACAAGCCTGTAGGGGCGGGTTCACCAATAGCCCCAAATAGTACAAACAGCTTAAATAAACCCGCCCCCACCCACCCGAAAACCCCTGATTGCTGTTGGTGAAAAATAAAATATCACCTAAAATGGAATTGTGCCATCACATTGTAAACAACTAACTTCTCATTATTAACTTCAGAAAATATGACACTTATTCAAGAAAAAACATTAGCCTCAAAAGTTCGCGGTGACTTCCCAATTCTCAAGGAAAAAGTCAACGGTAAACCGCTAGTTTATCTCGACAATGCAGCTACATCTCAAAAACCCCTAGCTGTACTCAACGCTTGGCGCGACTACTACGAAAAATATAATTCCAACGTCCACCGCGGCGCGCACACTCTCAGCGCCAAAGCCACAGATGCTTACGAAGGCGCTAGAGATAAAGTTGCTGCTTTTATCAATGCGGCTTCGCGGCAAGAAATTGTCTACACTCGCAATGCTACCGAAGCGATTAATTTAGTTGCTTATTCTTGGGGTTTGAACAACCTGCAAGCGGGAGATGAAATCATCCTGTCAGTAATGGAACACCACAGCAATCTCGTTCCCTGGCAAATGATTGCTCAAAAAACGGGCGCGGTGCTAAAATTTGTGGAATTAACCGAAA
Source organism: Microcoleus sp. Aus8_D2 (assembly GCF_036702665.1). Lineage (NCBI taxonomy): Bacteria > Bacillati > Cyanobacteriota > Cyanophyceae > Oscillatoriales > Microcoleaceae > Microcoleus > Microcoleus sp. Aus8_D2. Next base: position 122,727 of record NZ_JAUBUN010000014.1, on the reverse strand, counting down.
CTTACGAGTTTGATTTGGAACAGTTCAAAACGCTAGTCTCAAACAAAACTAAGTTGGTGTCTGTAGTTCACGTTTCCAATACTTTGGGCTGCATAAATCCAGTCAAAGAAATCTGCGCAATCGCCCACAGTTTCGGCGCAAAAGTTTTAATTGATGCTTGCCAAAGTGTACCGCACATGGTAATAGACGTGCAAGCAATCGATTGCGATTGGCTGGTTGCTTCCGGTCATAAAATGTGCGCTCCGACTGGTATCGGTTTTCTGTACGGTAAACTGGATTTGCTCAGAGAAATGCCTCCGTTTTTCGGCGGTGGCGAGATGATTGCTGATGTGTTTCTCGAATATTCCACCTATGCTGATTTGCCGCACAAGTTTGAGGCGGGGACTCCGGCAATCGGTGAGGCGATCGCCCTTGGTGCTGCGATCGACTATCTTAGTAACATAGGCATGGAGCAGATTCACGCTTACGAAGCCGACTTGACTGCTTATCTCTTCCAACAGTTGCGGCAAATTCCCGAGATCAAAATCTACGGCCCACAACCAGACAGCAACGGTGAAGGTAGGGCAGCGCTAGCATCATTTAGCGCCGGAGAAATTCACCCTCAAGACTTGTCTACAATGTTGGATCAGGAGGGGGTCGCGATTCGTTCCGGGCATCACTGCACGCAAGCTTTGCACCGCTATTTGAACGTTTCATCTACGGCGCGGGCAAGTGTGTATTTTTACAATACCCCTGAGGAGATTGATGTGTTTGTCAAAGCGCTGAAAGAGACGATCGACTTTTTTGGTGAGATGATGGGATAAGTTGTTAGAGGGCGGGCATTTGCCCACCCCTTACTTAGTTGAGTCTATTTCAGCATAACTAAGCTCAGAAGTAAATCTCAATCGAGTATCTTTATTCATTACGGTAAAAGAAAGATCGATCGCAATCCCAAATCCCAAAACCAGAAGGCAACCTGGTAAAATTGGGCTGTCAACCCACAGGAAAGGCAAAAATACAAAATGTGTTTGATGAACTAGGTGCATACAGACAAAGCCTAGGTTTACCACCCGCTGGCAGCGAAACCGATAAATCAACCATAGCTAAACTAGAAATAGCTGGTCAAAGTTTTTTTGGTATCAACTCTGGCAGCAACCCCAATCGTCGGCAAATAACTTTTAATGTCAATCCTATCACCAAAACCCACGCTGAAGCCGATGCTTTTCAACAAGCAGCCGATGCGTGCATTAGAGGAGGTAAAGCACGTTTGATTTGCGATCGCGAACTTTGTGCCGCCTGCGGCTTAAGAGGTGGAGTAAACTCTATGGCTTGGCAGTTAAATATAGAAGAATTAGAAATTATTACTCCCAGTGGAAGTAATACAATAACCGTTAAACCGCCAAATAGAAGGAGGAAATAATGTTTGTATTAAACCTATCAGCAGAAAATTGGGTTGGCAACCAGGATGAATGTGAATTAATAGAAAGTCCTACTTGGAATCAAATAGAAAAAGCCCTTCGCGATTTAAATGGGAAAACTAAAACTTTAGTTACCTTGGGTGCAGATGACGAGTCTTATATGAGTATTGGTGGTGGTGAATCTGGCAAATATATTGTTAACATAACTTTTGATAACGTTAGCTTCTATAATTTAGTAGAGCCATCAAAACCAGATGCAATAGAAAAGCTAGTTGTCGGCGGACAAGAAGGCAATTATTCCGCCAAAATGTGTGTTAATTTAGAGACTGCACTGTTGGCAGCCCAAACATTTACAGCATCAGGAGAACTTCAAAGATCGCTGTCTTGGGAAGAAGAGAAAGAATTAGCGGTGTCATCAAATAAGATTTGACACAACCCGCGTTCATCCGCCTGCATCTGCGGTAAAAAAACAGCGCGAAGCGCAGGTATGCCGTAGGAAATAGCCCTTTTTGATAGTAGCTTTGCCCGTGGTAAAATAAAACTAGAGTTTTCTCAGCTCAAGGAGATTTTGAGATGATTGCTACCACTTCAAGTTTAGCCGAACAGAGAACCCTGCTAGAAAATATTAGCTGGTCAACCTTTGAAACGCTGCTCAAAGAAATAGGCGATAAGCGAGGTTATCGCATAGCTTACGATGAAGGGAGACTGGAAATTATGAGTCCTTTATACGAACATGAAAATCCCAAGATCAGATCCGATCGTTTCATTTTCATTTTAGCAGAAGAACTCGGAATTGAAATCAAAAGTGCTGGCTCAATGACTCTCAAGCGAGAACAAGCTAAAAAAGGCATAGAACCTGACAATTGCTATTATATCCAAAGTGAACCAGCAGTCAGAGACAGGGAAGAACTGGATTTAGAAACTGCCCCACCGCCAGATTTAGCAATTGAAATAGATATCACCAACAGTTCAATTAATAAGTTGGCCATTTACTCCGCACTTGGAGTCCCGGAACTCTGGCTGTATAACGGGCGAGTTTTGAAATTTTATCAGTTGGTAGAAACAGAATATATTGAGCGAGACTTTAGTATTGCTTTTCCCTTTGTATCAGCAGCGGAAATGGCTGTTTTTTTCACTCGCACTCAAACGATGGGGGAAATGGCTTTGCTGAAATCTTTTAGAACTTGGGTTAAGGATAAAATATAGAAAAAATCTCACATCATGAAAAAATTACTAACTACTACAATTGTTTTTCTGTCCGCAGCAAATCCTTGTTTCGCTATGACTCCCTCTGAGCTAGCAATATTTGCAACTAACTATAAATACAATGAGAAGGCTCCGGTAGCTTATTCTTATTATGACAAAGCTTGTCAAAGGAATGTCTCTGTTTCTTTGGTGAAAATTATGGATTTAGGCAAGGGAACAATCGGAGGAATTACCAACAAATATCTGTGCTGGGGAGCTACCTACACTTATTTTGAAATGGCTCGCGGTAACTTGGAATCTATTCGAGCCTTTGTGGCAATAGGTGCAGGCAGATCCACTCGCTATACAAACTGGGGCCCAGTTGCCAATCCAGAGGATGATTTAACTCCCCATCAGTTGATATCTGTAGCAAAAGCGATTACAGAAAATATGAAATAATCAGGTAATTGAGAAGGAGTGGGGAAGATTGGGAGAGGGGGAGAATTTATACTTTTTATTTGTTCCTTCTTCCAACTTCTTTCTATCCGCTACATCCGTTACAAAATCCGTTGCCGAACTTCTTCCTTCTACTTAAAACTCCCTAATTTCAGGATGGATAAATTGATAACCAGCCGCCTTAATTTTTTGATTCGATACCCTCGCATTATAAGGCCGCACGCTGCTAACAGATGTATCCCAAGTAGCTTTCGGTAGATTGTGAGTTTCAAAAATGCGATCGAGCAATTCGCGACTAGACAGCGACACATCCCCGACTAAATTGTAAATTCCCTGCAATCGATTGTCCAATGCAAAGGTCAATCCCCCAACAATATCATCCCGATGCACCCAATTTGTAGCATCTTCCCCCGCACCGGGACGAGTCGTCCCAGCCCAGCCTCCAAAGATTTTAACTAATTCTCGCCCTGGGCCGTAAATACCACCCAAGCGCAGAATGCACGCGTGCAGATTTGGACTCGATGCTGCTAATAAAACTCGTTCGGTTTCGGCGAGAATCTCACCGTTGGGATTGGCTGGCGCGACGGGCGAATCTTCATCTACCACTTTACCTTGACAGTCGCCATACACAGAATAAGTACCCGTATAAATCACCTGCTTGACTGTCGGTATCTGCTGTAAAACCGATACCAAAGTTGTGGCCGTCTCTAAGTAACTTTCCCGATAAGCCTGAGGATTTGGAGCACCGACGCACAGCATAACAGCATCTTGGTCTTGCAGCAAATTCGCGATCGCACCTGCATCATTTCCCTTAACCACAACTACCCGCTGGGCGACACCCTCCAATTCACTGACTCGGCTTGCCGTGGTAGTTGTCGCTGTCACAGTACAATCAGATTTACCGCGTAAATGTCGGGCTGTCGCAGTACCCACATAGCCGCACCCGACGATCGCAACTTTCATCAAAAATTCTCCATTTTGTCCTAGCTTCTAAGATTATTGCCGGTTTTTGCAAAGATTCAAGGTCAGGTTTGTGGTACGATCGAGATCGTCGCGAGCGATCCCAGTTGCATCATGTCCGAAGCAGATATTTTTGCTACATCCTCAGAAACCGAACTTTTAGCTTTTTATGGAGCTTTATTTGCGATCGCAGCCGCCGACGGTTCCGTTGATATTGACGAACTAAATTTGTTGTTTAAGACCATAAATTTAGACAAGTTTTCCGACTCAGCCAAAGCTCAAATCCAATCCTACACCGCGAATCCGCCATCTCTGAGCGATTGTTTGCAAACACTCAGTCAGTCAAAAGAACCGCTGCGTTTGGGAGTCATGTATTTTTTAATCGGCATTGCTTTGGCAAATAATACGCTGCATCCCACAGAAAGCGAGGCGATTCAATCCGCGAAAAAAATGCTCGCAGTTTCCGACTTGCAAATTCAAGCCATGCAATAATTCTTCGCAGACATGAAACAAATCCAGGAGTCGGCGCCCAAAAACAATCAAGCATCAGCATCATTTAATACTGCTGTTTCCCAGCTCAAAAATAAGGGCATTCCTCTCGATTTAATCGACCCCAAAAGAACCACAACAAACCTCAGCAATTCGCAAACAGACTATTCCGATGAAAGTTTTTGGGCTAAACTTAAAAAATTTGCTTTAAGCGCAGGTAAAGAAGTAGTTGAAAAAGCTTTGACGCTTTACTACACAGCTCAAAATCCCAACGTCCCGGCTTGGGCTAAGACGGTTGTTGTGGGAGCTTTGACTTATTTTATATCTCCGGTTGACGCGATTCCAGATGTATTAGTTGGTATTGGATTTACGGACGATTTGGGGGTGTTGCTGGCGGCGATTGCGACTGTTTCAGTCTATATTAATGCTGAGACTAAAGCACAAGCACAGCAGAAAATGAGTGATTGGTTTGGTAAATAATTTTAGCGGCGTTTCATGACTCGCGATCTAACAGGTTTGTAGTAAGGACTTTAGTCCTGATTAACTTAAAAATTAAGAAGGACTGAAGTCCTTACTACGAACTTTTAAGAA
>NZ_JAUBUN010000014.1:103319-117549 GCF_036702665.1 Microcoleus sp. Aus8_D2 | reverse complement strand
GGACTGAAGTCCTTACTACGAACTTTTAAGAAGGACTGAAGTCCTCACTACGAACTTTTAAGAAGGACTGAAGTCCTTACTACGAACTTTTAAGAAGGACTGAAGTCCTCACTACGAACTTTTAAGAAGGACTGAAGTCCTCACTACGAACTTTTAAGAAGGACTGAAGTCCTCACTACGAACCTTTAAGAAGGACTGAAGTCCTCACTACGAACTTTTAAGAAGGACTGAAGTCCTCACTACGAACTTAATTATTATGGATTCTCAGTCTTTCAGTGGCTTACCTTCTCGATTGACAATGCGGCTTTCACCATCTTTAGCCGTGACATTTTCATAAACCCCCTCATCCCGCTTTACATACTTGCTGAAACCAGAATTTTTATAATCGGTGTCAGATGTCGGCTTCATCAACCTCGGAGCGCTGAGCATTCGGCGTACCGGAGTATCTGCGGGAGTATCCCCAGGTTCGCACTTAGCCAACTCGCATAGTTGACCCCAAGTTGAAACTTCCAGGTTCATGCTGTGCGAAACTTCTAACTGCTGGTTGTTTTTGGGACAAAAATAATCGTATACAGGCATACTAAGAATCTCGCTTGCAACTACTAAAACTACTAATTGCACTGTTACTGTGAGTATTATAACTCAAAATTACTAACAATTCAAGCCAAAAAAGCAAAGTTTACTATTTTTAATGATTGTTGAAACACTAAATCAGCTATATTATTAACCCTGTGCAGTTGCTTCCGAATGCGATCGAGACCAAGCCCAATAGTACGCTACCCTGAAATCCCCTGACTCGATCGACGGCTAGCAAATGCCCCCAAGACTTATCTGAATGCCGTCAAAGGATTTATCGTCATTTTCAGACTGCGCCCAAACTACTGATTCTAAGTTTCAAGTTTATTCATCATCACCAGCGAGGATTTACCGATGAGCGATTTCAAGGTTACGCCAGAAGTAGAGCTAAGTACAGCTCAAATGTTGGAGCGATACCAACTGCAAGATGAGATTATTCTGCGGCGTTGGGCAAAACTGCACGGCATCAACAGCTCTCGCGGTTTTTTCTATCCCAGTGAAGTAGATTTGATGGATCATGCTCACCATCACCTATACAATTTAGGAATGAGTGTTGCTGAGTATCAAAGTCTTTTAGACCGTCGTCGCAGTCATTCTCAGACATCAGGCGACCAAAATAAAACACTAGCAAGTCAAGTTGCTGACGAAGCATACGATGCCATAGAAATGCTCACAGATCAGTATTCGGAAGCTATTGATTTAATGGGAGAACGCATAGCAGATCATTTCATCGATGAACTCGATTTATCTGTAATGCGACACCTTTCTCAAAAAGTTAAGGACCGTCGCACTCTCAACGGTCAAACTAAAAAACCCAACCGTTTTCTCCAAGTGATTAAAGCTGTGTTGGAACCGAGCAGCGAAAATACGCTTCTGGTTCCCAAAAAAGATGATGACTCTAGTTTAGAATTAGAACACCATCACCGGCTCGGCTAGCCGATTGATTGGCAAGGCTAAACGCTACTTGTAGCGGTAAGGTGCGCGGTGCGCACCCTACACAATTAGGTTAGGTGTCCGGGATTGTGAAGGCCATAAACTTGCTGTTTTTAACAGCCTAATTTACCTTGCAACTATCAATTTAAGACTGGAGAGAGATGTAGTTTTCCCCGGAATTACCTAAAATATACGTTTAATCGAAACAGTTAATCTAACTCAAGGTAGAGAAATGATTAAATCATGGATGGTAATTGCAGCAGTCGTCTTGATAGTAGCTTTGGCGATTAACAGAATCCCGCCCAGCGACATCCAGTGGTTCAACCGATTGCAGCGTCCGAGATGGCTCGTATTTGAAAAAGCAATTCCTATAATTTGGACAGTAATTTTTATTTGTTTAGCTTGGTCAGCAGTGATTGTTTGGGAAAAAGCACCGGGAACTCAGGAGACTTGGTTGAGAATGGGTTTGTACCTGCTTTTAGAAATAGTAACTATGTCTTACACGTCGGTTATGTGCAAAGTTAGGAGTCTAAAAGTCGGTACGATAATCGGCGGAAGTGGCGCAATTTTAAGCGTGGTGCTAGCTTTGAGCGTGTTGCCAGTTTCTGAATCAGCGACCTGGTTATTGCTGCCTTACATACTCTGGAGTCCGATCGGCACTTACACGACTTGGGCGATGATGCACCTCAATCCAGCGGATGTTTAGGCTCGGGAATTAGTCATTTTAATGGGATTGCAAGCATAGAAAAAAGCACCTTTTACACCTAAAATGTGTTCGCGGTTATATCCCCGGCTTCTTTAATAAGTCCGGGTTTGGGGTCTTCTGTTTGTTGAAAATTGGCAATTAACGATCGGATATCTCAAACCATATCGACTGCCATAAACTTTAACCATTTCTTTCTATCTTAAATTTATCACAATAGTTTTATGTATCAGACTGCAAATTTTCTATCGCGGAAATGAGTTGTTGCAGTAGCTCACCAAACCCACCCATCTGTTCATCAAAAGCATCGCCATTCTTTACATAAAGATCGTTCTTTCGTTCACTTTCAAGCACTTCCTTTGCAGCTATAACTTCTGCGACACTAATGCCATGCTTCTTGGATATTTTCACGATCACTGCAATAAAACCATCCAAATGTGAATCTTCTACTGTGCAGTAATTTCGCTCTTTTTGGCTAAATAAAGTACCCATCTGGTTTCTCAAAATAGTTATTTCTTAAACATACCACAATTATTTATGATATTCATTTTTAATAAAAACTAAAACCGCAAAAAAATCTGTACAAATTAACGCTTGCTTGTACAGATAATTAAAGATATTAGGTAGCAGATTCTCGCGCTCAAACCTAGCGGCTCGGAGACCGACTTGGTGGCTCGGTTTCTGGCGGCTCGGGAGCCGGAGACGGAGACTCGGGAACCGCGGGACTCAGCGACTGCTCCCAAATTTGGATTTGCGATCGCGCTTGCTCGAAAGCCCGAGAACCCGAGGGAATTTTCTTCAAAGTCGCGATCGCCCCAGCCAGATCCGACGACGACTGTTCCACACCCATCGCCAAAATCCGCTGGGCCCACTCCTCAATCGCCTCACTCGCCTGCCACCGGAGCGAACTAGAATCGGGCACCTGAAGCGCCAGGGTAATTGCCGTTTGCAAAGCCTCCGCAGTCCCCGCTTGGGCTGCCACACGGGCATTCTGCAAACCTTGCTCGCCCAAAAATTGAGCCTCCCAAGTCCGAATGTTCGATCGAGCTTGCTCATAAAGCACCCTTCCCGATCGAATCCGGCGGGCCATCTCAATTGCCCCCGCCAAATTGCCGCTCGCTGCTAGCTGCTGAGCTCTGTCCAAAAACGGCTGGTCTTGAAGCCGCTGTCTCCTCTCGATCCAAGCTTGAATTTTGGCTTGAGCTTCCGTGTAAAGCGCTCTACCTTGACCGATCCGAGAAGCTTGAGCAACGGCGGCCTCCAGAGCATTCGGATCGCCCGCAGTCGCCAAATCGTTAGCTCTTTGCAGGTACGGACTGTCTTCTAGGAACTCGATTTGACGGCTCAAGCGACCGATTTGACTGCGAGCTTCCAGAGAGCGGGGATTTGATTCCGGGACTGTTTGCAATTGGGCGATCGCAGCCCTCAAATCATTTACCCCTCCCGGCGCCGCCAGCCTGAAGGCCAAATCCAAAGTTTTCACATCAGCCATTTCTTGCTGCCAGCGGCCGACTAAATCTTGAGCTTGTTTGTACAAAGGGCGACCGGAATTCAACTTTTGAGCAATCTCGATCGCCTTGGACAAACCCTCAACCCGGCCTGTCAAAGCCTGAGCAGTAGCCGTCGCCAACTCGTTAAAATCCTGAACTTGTTCCTTTAAATTTGCCGCGGAGGGAATCTTGTTAGCGATCGCGATCGCCTGCTGCCAATCGCCTGAGAGCAAGCGTTTTTGGGCGATCTCCATAACTTTCTTGCTAAATTCCGCGATTAGCTTATTGGCAGCTTGATACAAATAACTTTTTTGCTCAATTCCCTGAGCCAGCTTAATCCCCGTCACCAGATTGTCGAGGCCTCCTTCCGACGCTTTATTCCGGGCTTTGATCAACTTATTGCCCTCAGTCTTGGTCACCTGAATTGCCTTAGTCAGTTCCTCATACTTAGTCGATTCCCAGAAAGTATTTCCCGTATCCAACAGCAGAGTAGCTTCGCGGAAAGCCAGCCCCCACTCTTCCTGACGCAAGTGGTCTTCTGCGGTGCTGTAAATTTTCGCTGCATCCTTCCAGGTTGACTGCCACTTTTCAATCTGCTTTTCCACCGTCGGGTAAGCGGGAACGTCTTGAGGAACCTTGCGAGCGATCGCGATCGCCTCCTGGAGCTTTCCTTCTTGGAAACTAGAATTTCCCAACCGGAGAATATCCTGCGACCAGCGATCGATCTGACCGTTAATTCTCGGTCGCAGCGGGTGGTCTTGGGGCAAAGCATTCACTAATTCGATCGCGTGCAGCAAATCATCCGCCGTCCGCTTGCTAGCTGCTTCTTGAGCGCAAAAAAAGCGATCGTTAGCAGAAGCCGTCGGCCAAAAAATCTTCGAGCAATTCGACTGCGCAGTCAAGTTGAGCAAAGACGAAATTGCCACAAACCCCATACCCACCGACAGCATCAAACTCACCGCCAGCCAAAACTGCCACTTATGCGACCAGCTCCGCCACAGCCGATAGCGATCCCCCGGCGGCTGGGAGTTTTCCCCAGACTCTTGCGGTGGCTGTTCCAGATGCCCTCCCCGCAGTTTTCCCGAAGTAACCAAATCTCGGATCTCTCTAAGTCGCTCAGCGCGATTTTTCCTAGCTGGAATTGGCACTAGCGAGGAAATATCCTTTTTTGGCTCCAAGGATTCTGATGCAGACCAACGGCCTGGTGTTTTGCGATCTTGACTCATATCGTGCTTACCACAAACAGCAACCAGCCAGTGTTAGTTATTGGAAAACTGCGAGCGCTGCTATCAACTGCTCTATAAAATGTATTCATGACTTTTACATACTCCCGCCGGCTCAAGACTGCTTTGGGCCGATCGCCTGCGCCGCCAAAATCAAAATTTCGTGATTAGGTAATTGATAATGCGTAATTGGCAATTGGTCAAGGCCGTCATCCCCAACTCGCAGTCAATAGAGCCAATTACACATTATCGTCTCAAGAACCGGAGTTCGATCGCAAATCCCCGATCAGTTCGGCAAGTTCATCGCTGTTAGCCTTGTAAACCTCATTGCAGAAATGGCAAGTAGCCTCAGCCCCGCCATCTTTTTCGATCATGTCTTGGAGTTCCGCTTCGCCCAACATTTTCAGAGCTCCCAAAACTCGATCGAACGAACAGCCGCAGTGAAAGCGAACCATCTGAGTTTCCGGGAAAATTTCCAGGCCCATATCACCCAGCAACTCTTCCAGAATCTGGTGCAGCGTTTTCCCCGATTGTAGCAACGGCGTAAAGCCCGACAGTGCAGCCACCCTTGATTCTAGAGTTTGCACCAATTCTTCATCCGTTGCCGCCTTCGGCAGAACCTGCAACAGCACGCCCCCAGAAGCTTGCACCCCCGCCGCCCCGACAAACACGCCCAAAACCAGAGCCGAAGGCGTCTGTTCGGAGGTTGCCAAATAGTTAGTTAGATCGTCGCCTATTTCGCCGGAAACCAATTCTACCGTACTTGAGTAAGGGAAGCCGTATCCAGCGTCCCGCACCACGTACAAATAGCCGTCACCAATGGCGCCACCGACATCAAGTTTGCCTTTAGCATTGGGCGGCAATTCCACTGAGGGATTGCTGACATAACCTCGAACTGTGCCATCAAGTCCCGCATCAATCAGCAGTCCACCGAGGGGCCCATCTCCTTTGATGCGAATATTGACTCTCGATTCGGGCCGCTTCATGCTGGAAGCGAGTAACAGCCCTGCCGACATTGTGCGTCCGAGGGCTGCTGTAGCGACGTAGGAGAGCTTGTGCCGCTGTCTTGCTTCTTCGGTGAGGCGGGTGGTAATGACGGCTACAGCGCGAATTCCACCGTCTGCGGCTGTAGCGCGAATTAATTGATCGGCCATGAAAAACCTGACTTGTCTTTTGATACTGCTGGAACTATTTTAGAAGGTTGTCGCAGGAGATAGGGGCATCTGTAGAGAAACGGCTCAGCCGTCTCCGGCCCCGGAGGAAACGGCAATCCCGTCTCCCTACCGAGAGAACATCTGTACGGAAACGGCTGAGCCTTTCGTCGTGTCAACAATCGCCTGAAAGCATTAAAAAATCTCGCTTTGATCCTCTTGCCCGATCCCCCTCGCATCCCCCCGATCGAAGGGGAGTAGGGGTTGACGAAAGAGAATGCTCCTGTCCCCCCCTTAGGTCGGGGGGCTAGGGGGGGATCTGGCCTAGGCGGTAAACAACAGTCTGTGAATACGTTCGCAGCTCAAGTTGACACGAATGGGCCCAGCCTAAGTCCGGCCCCGGAGGAAACGGCAATACCGTCTCCCTACCTTTCAAAACTGGTATTGTTTTAGGCTCAAACTATTCGGAAATCGTTAACACCAATTAAACTGGCATTCACTCCATTTAACGAAGCAAATACTTTTTCACTTCCCTTGATTTTAATCATAGTGTTGTTATTTTTCTGACTAATTTGTAACTGGTTAAAACTCAATTTTCCAGTTAATCCAATCGAGTCTTGACCTTTAAGAAAATCTGCAATTATGTCAAATCCCTGACGGGAATCTAACACAAAAGTATCATTCCCCAAACCGCCAATCAAGCTATCATTCCCTAAATCTCCCGACAAGAAATCATCGCCTTCGCAACCGAGGAGAGTGTCACTCTCTTCACCTCCATAAATTGTATCATTTCCAGCACTGCCATCAATCAGGTCTTGATTCTCGTTACCGCTGAGGAAATCATCTCCCGCACCGCCACACAAAGTATCGTCTCCTAGTTGCCCGTAGAGACTATCATTGCCTTCGCTACCAAACATTAAATCGTTTCCTTTGCCGCCAAATAAAGAATCGTTTCCTTTGCCACCGTCGCTCAAATCGTTGGCTTGATTGCCAAAGATTAAATCATCATCTTCTTTGCCGTTAATTGAATCGTTGCCCTTATTCCCGAAGATTATATCTTCCCCAAAACCACCAAGAATGATGTCGCTTCCTTTGCCTCCAAATAGAATGTCGTCTCCTTTGTTGCCGTCAATGAAGTCATTGTCTTCATTGCCATTAAATAGATCGTTAAATTCGCCACCAATCAGGTTGTCGTTGCCAGTCAAAGCATTACAGTTATTGGGGTTGTTGCTGCCAAAATATGCGTCGTTTTTGGGAGTGCCAATTAGTAGATCGCCACCATTGATAATATTATCAATTTGTTGATTGGGTTGATTGAGATTGGGATACTCAATTTTGTCGCAAATGCAGTTTGGATCTGGAGTGTTAACAGGCGTTGGAGTCGTTAAAGGTGCAGGGGTTGGAGTTGGAGTTGTTACAGGTGCAGGTGTTGGAGTTGTTACAGGTGCAGGTGTTGGCGTTGGTGTTGGAATTGGAATTGGAGTCGGAATTGGCGTTGGACTTGGCGTTGCTGTGACTGATGCCGAAATCGGGAAATCAAAGGGATTTTCATCGCTATCATTATTGACAAATTCCAGCTTACCTGTTTTATTTCCGGCGGTTGCTGTATCTACTTGAACTTGCAGGTTAGCATTTGCACCGGCGGCGACAGTTGCAGGTAAAGTTCCAACTAGGCTAAATCCTGTGGGTAAAGTCACTTTCGGCAGACTTAAATCCGCTGTACCGAGATTTTTGACGGTAAAGGTTTTGTTGAGAGTACCGCCAATTATTGCACTGCCAAAATCGATCGCACTTATCGTACCATCAGCAATATCCGTTGTCCCGTCTAAAACTTGAATTTCCGGTACAGGTGTAGGCGTTGGAGTCGGTGCGAGATTTACCAGCGCTGAAATCGGGAAATCAAAGGGATTTTCATCGCTGTCATTGTTGACAAATTCCAACTTACCTGTTTTATTTCCTGCTACTGTCGTATCTACTTGAACTTGCAGGTTAGCGCTATTGCCTGCCACCACAGTTGCAGGTAAAGTTCCAACTAGGCTAAATCCTGTGGGTAAAGTCACTTTCCCTAGACTTAAATCCGCTGTACCGAGATTTTTGACGGTGAAGGTTTTGTTGAGAGTGCTGCCAACGGTAATGCTACCAAAGTCGATCGCACTTACCGTACCATCAACAATATCCGTTGTCCCGTCTAATACTTGAATTTCCGGTGCAGGTGTGACATCGTTATCGGTAATTGCCACGGAACCAGTTGTCGTAGTTCCCAAAACAATACCGCTAGAAGGATTGGAGATTGTGAAAGTACCTGTTTCAGTAGGTTCTACCAGTGCATCATCATTGATATTGACGGTAAATGAACCTGTTGTCTTACCGTCAGCAATGGTAATGTTAGGAGGAATTGTCCCAGTAAAGTCGGCAGCAGTTGCAGTCCCAGACAGAGCAAGATTTACGGTTTGAACTCCAACCACTGCTTGAGATGCAGTGGCGGTGACGGTAATCGCTGGACTTCCGGTTTCTGTAGTTGTGCTGGGAGAAACTGAGAGGTTAACTGTGGGGAAGTCGTTATCGGTAATTGCAACTGAACCAGTTGTCGTAGTTCCCAAAACAATACCGCTAGAAGGATTGGAGATTGTGAAAGTACCTGTTTCAGTTCCTTCTATCAGTGCATCATCATTGATATTGACAGTAAATGAACTTGTGGTTTGACCGGCAGGAATGGTAATGCTATTCGGAATTGTTCCTGTGAAGTCGGCAGCAGTTGCAGTTCCTGAAAGAGCAACATTTACGGTTTTAACTCCGACAACTGCGCCTGATGCAGTGGCGGTGACGGTAATCGCTGGACTTCCGGTTTCTGTAGTTGTGGTGGGAGAAACTGAGAGGTTGACTGTAGGAATGTCGTTGTCGGTAATTGTCAGTGTCGCAGTTCTATTAGCAGCAACTGGATCGATAAAGTAGTTGAAATTGCTGGGATCTGGAGTGATGTTGACTTTGATTGTTTCCCCTGGGTTGATGATAGTATCATCGATGGGTATAGCATTGATAACAGCGGTGGTTTGACCGGTGGCAATGGTGAAAGTATTGGCAGTCACAGCGGTGATATTCGTGCCGGCAGTTAGGGAGTAGTGAGTGGGGTTGGCGGCGGTACTGCCGGTGGTGTCGAAGTTGATGACTAAACCGCCTGCGGGGGCGGGAGTGTCGAGGGTAATATTAAATGTGCCGGTGGTGGGGCCTGTTTCGGTGGGGGTGGTGCCGGCTGCAATGCTGATTTTGGGGGTGCTGTTGAGGAGGATCGAGGTGGTGCTGCTGCCAAAGTTCGTCACAGATAAGTCAGGTTTCCCGTCGCTGTTGATATCGGCGATACTGACGAAGTAGGGGTAAGCGCCAGCAGGGAAGAGAATTTGGGGGGCAAAAGACGGGGTGGTGCTTCCGGCGACGGTGGTATTGAGCAGGATGGAGAGGTTGTTGTCGTTGGCATTCACCGCAGCTAAGTCAGGTTTCCCGTCGCCATTGAAGTCGCCGATGCTGGCGGAAAAGGGATAATTGCCAGTTGGGAAGGTGACTTGGGTGGTGAAAGAGGTGGTGGTGGCTCCGGCGGTAGTGGTGTTGAGCAAGACGGAGACGTTTTTGTCGTTGACGTTTGACACAGCTAAGTCAGATTTCCCATCGCTGTTGAAGTCGCCGATGCTGACACTCCAGGGGCCACTGCCAGTAGGGAAGGGAACTTGGGGGGCGAAAGAGGGGGTGGTGGCTCCGGCGGGGGTGGTGTTGAGCAGTACAGAAACAGTGGAGTCCCAGAGGTTCCCCACAGCTAAGTCAGGTTTCCCGTCGGCGTTGAAGTCGCCGATGCCGACGAAGTAGGAGCGAGGGTTAGTAACGAACAAAACTTGAGGGGCAAAGGTGGGGGTGGTGGCTCCGGTGGCGGTGGTGTTGAGCAGGATGGAGACGTTGTTGCTGTCGTAGTTCACCGCAGCTAAGTCAGGTTTCCCGTCAGCGTTGAAGTCGGCGAGGCTGACGCTTCTGGGGCCAGGGCCAGTTGCGAAGGGAACTTGGGTGGTGAAAGTGGGGGTGCTGGCTCCTGTTGTGGTGGTGTTGAGCAGGACGGAAGCGGTGCCGTTGTAAAGGTTCACCGTTGCTAAGTCAGGTTTTCCGTCCCCGTTGATGTCGCCGACGCTGACGGAGATGGGGCCAGTGCCTGTTGGGAAGGCGGCTCGGGTTGCGAAAGTGGGGGTGGTGGCTCCAGCGGCGGTGGTGTTGAGCAGGATGGAGACGGTGTTGCTATTGAGGTTCGCCACAACTACGTCAGGTTTTCCATCGCTGTTGAAGTCGCCGATTTTTCCATCGCCGTTGAAGAGGTTGCTGTTGACGACGGGGGGGCAATGCCAATTACGAAGTCAACTTTGGGGGCGAAACTCAGGATGCCGCTGTAGGTTTTGAGGGCGGTTTCTGTGAATGGGAGTTTGGGTTGAGAGGGGGATGGGGGGATTGATGCAGTGAGTTTCCAGGTTCCTCCTAGTGCTGCATTGCCCGTGGGGTGCGGGTTGGCGGCAATCTTCGCCCCGGTGAATTGGTGGAGGCGCTGGAGGAAGTTCGGCAACGGATTCGCTCCGCGGATGTAACGGATGGGTTATTGGTGGGTGGTTTGGCTTTTGGTTGTCGGTTGCCAAATCGATTGTTGCGCCAACATTACACCCGTAAATTAGGATTTCGGCGTTTTCTGTGAGGCTTTTTCGCCATTGTTGTAGCTGCTGAATATATTGGGGAAGAGTTTCAAGATTTAATGGTGTTTTCCCTAACTGTATGTGGCCTGGGGCGCCGTGTGAAATAATATGAATAACTGAATATTGTTTGCCTTTGAGGGTTTCGGTGATTTGGGCTACGGCATCACAATTCAAATCAAGTATGGTAACTTCAACTCTTGGGTGGATGCCGTCAATCAGGGTTTGTCTATCTGGAATGTCGGCTGCAATGAATGCGTGTTCGCGATTTGTGGCGGTGGTTTGAGGTGTGTTGAGTGTGAATGTGGTGTGTGACATTTTTTTACTAATCTACTATTTTTGGTAAATACAGCAGATTCCACGTTTATGAAGTACATCCCAGATCCATAAACCCGCGTAGGATACGGCACTGCCGTGTCCCTATCTTTGCTATGTACTTCTTGCATGAAATTTAGCAGATTAGCACTCGTTGCTTAATTAACTCAGTTCAGTGAAATTCTGTCAAGGAGATTTAGTAAAACTTTATACTTGCTTGTGATTTTTTCTGTATAGCAATCATAGACCACATATCTAACGTCAGGGCGATCGCACATCCGATCTCTCTACCAAAGGCTAATATCATTGCAGAACTAGCGATCGCGATTTTCATTCCTTAGCTAACCCAACCAAAAATCAGCCTCGATTGCACCACCTATCAAACCAGTCGATTTAGCAATGGTGGACGGAACACCCAAATATCTCACGGCATCCAGTCAGTCGGATGTTAGAGATGGCTGGCGCGATCGCATTTTGTCCCGGTGCGAAGACTCGCATTTTGGCAAAACTGGGCGATTGTGGAACTTTCCAAACCTAGAAATGGCGATCGAACTTTTAGCCACTTAGAATTAGATGAATTGTTAGCACAAACATCGGACGATACTCTGAGCAATGTCCCAGTCAGGCTTTGAGTAATTGTTGATACAGAGTTTTCATGTAGAAAAGCTTATACTCCCGCTAACCAGAAGATTACCTAACCTTTACCTTGGTCGGTTAGAGTGAGAGCGCTAGGTCTGAGAGTATTGTTTTTTAGCTGGAAATAACGGATATGCCACCAACATCGAAAGCACTTTTAGCGGAAGTCCAGCATAACACAGGAGCGACTCGAAATTTGCATTTTTATGCAAAGGGCGAAACCATTCCTTTAATGTCCCAAGGCCTTTGGCGCGTCTGTCAAGGTTTAGCACAACTGAGTACCCTTTATCCCACCGGAGAAGAAGGACTTTTGGGTTGGGTGGGGCCTTCGATGTGTTTCGGTTTGTGGTTGACTTCCTTGCAGACTTACCGAGCTACGGCAACATCAGATGTTTATTTGATGTGGTATTCTATGGTGGAAATCGAAGCTTCTCCTCAATTGGCTCACGAGTTGCTGCCTCAAATGGTGCGGCGGCTGCGGCAAATGGAATCAATTTTGGCGATCGCCGGACAGCGCCGAGTAGAAGATCGTTTGTATCAGCTTCTGCTATTATTGCAACAGGACTTCGGTCAGCCTGTAGTTGAGGGAACTCGTTTGAGCATCCGCTTGACACATCAAGATATTGCTAATACTATTTGTACGACGCGGGTAACGGTAACGCGAATGTTGGGAAAATTACACCAGCAAGGCTTAATCGGTCGAGATGGCGATCGGCATTTAATACTTAACAAAGATGTTTTTGCCTCTACCTCCGATTTGTTTGGCTGCAATCCTCAAGCAGTGTAGCAAGCGAAGATAACCATCTTATTCTGCTTCGCCAATCAGCGTAAACGCCGCCCAATCTTCTGGATTTGGGTGCATCTTCATTGTAATTAACATCGCTTGCCGCAAAGCTTGAGCTTTATTCGGGTTTTGCTGTAACTGGCGATAGAATTCTGCCATTAATTCCGCTGTCGAATCATCGGACACTGACCACAGAGAAACGATAATACTAGGAACACCAGCACTAATTAAAGCACGAGATAACCCAACCACGCCATCGCCTGTGAGTTTTCCTCTGCCAGTATTGCAAGCACTCAATACCACTAATTCAGCATTTAATTTTAAATCCAATATTTCACGGGAAGTCAACAATCCATCATCATTTCCTGATGGAGTAAGGGCAATAGCGCCCGGTAAATCTCGCCTCTTCACTTCATTGAGCAATCCGTGAGTTGCCAGATGAATAATTCTGGCTTTTAGCATCTGTTGTACAATCGATGCTTTAGTCGCTTGAGAGCCTGTAATTGCTTGAGTATTCAGAATTTTGGCAATTGTAATTGCTTCCTGTTCGCTGCCAGGTAAGGGAGGTAATTGGCGCGGCGGGTTGCCAATTTTGGGCATAATTGGATTGCCGACAACTAAGTTAGTTTGGAGAGAAAGTTGTCGAACTTTTTGCCGTGATTGGCGGGTTAACTGCAAAATTTGAAGGGCGGGAGCGGTGAGGATGGTATGTTTTTCAATCAGATATTGACCTGCCGGATCTTGTAACGCGACAAAGGGAACTAAAAACAGGGATTGATGGGGAATGAAGACGATCGGAGCATTGGGATCGGCGGGTAAAAGGTCGGCAATTGGTTGAATGAGTAATCGATAAATTTCCTGTAATTTGGGGTAGACTATGCGAGGTTCAGCAGGGGTAGAATTAGGGCGATTAGCTGCTTGTTGAGTGGCAATGTCCCCCGACAAACCCAGAGCATCGCGAGTGCCGCGAATTATCTCAGAAATGGCGGTATCTTGCTCGTTTAATCCTCTCCTCCCGGTAGCAGCAGATACTCTTGTCCCTTCGGTAGCTTCGGGTAAATTGATGTTAGGAGATTTGATGTCAACTGAGCGAAAAACAATTTCGCCAGTCGGCTTGATGACCCAAATATAGAGGGATTCATTCCCAATAGTTGAATACTCGACGAGGGTAGCGTTTTGCTCTCGAGCAATTTGTTTAATTTGCTGGATATTGGGCGGGTTGATAGTAGTTGGGACAGATGCAGATAGGGCTTGGCGAGATGCCAATAACTCGACAAAAGCTCTGGCTCTACCCCGTTCGGCTATTTCTAAAGCGTCATTAGTTTTTTTCTGGGCAATGAGGACTTGTTGTAAATTGACGTAGGGGTTAGTTTGGGTTTCAAAGATTGATACTTTATTGGCATCCTCTAATCCAGCTCGGAGAGATTCCGAAACTTTAATACTATCAAGTAGCGTTTTCTCGGCTGCTGGGAGATTGCCAGATTTGTAGAGAGCAAATCCCAGATTGTTCAGAGCTTTCCACTCGCTTTGGCGGTCTTTAATTTCTCGGGCGATCGCCAACCACTGCTGTTCGTACTCGATCGCTTTGGCATAGTCGCCCAGGGAATAGTAAGCAATTCCCAGATTTCCCAGAGCTTTCCCCTCGCTTTCGCGGTCTTTAATTTCTCGGGCGATCGCCAACCACTGCTGAGCGTACTCGATCGCTTT
>NZ_JAUBUN010000014.1:86069-103219 GCF_036702665.1 Microcoleus sp. Aus8_D2 | reverse complement strand
GGCGTAGTCGCCGAGGGAATAGTAAGCAAGTCCCAGACTTCCCAGAGCCCACCCTTCACCTTTGCGGTCTTTAATTTCTCGGGCGATCGCCAAGAACTGCTGTTGGTACTCGATCGCTTTGGCGTAGTCGCCCAGGGAATAGTAAGCACTTCCCAGATTTCCCAGAGCTTTCCCCTCGCTTTGGCGGTCTTTAATTTCTCGGGCGATCGCCAAGAACTGCTGAGCGTACTCGATCGCTTTGGCGTAGTCGCCGAGGGAATAGTAAGCACTTCCCAGATTTCCCAGAGCTTTCCCCTCGCTGTTGCGGTCTTTAATTTCTCGGGCGATCGCCAACCACTGCTGTTGGTACTCGATCGCTTTGGCGTAGTCGCCGAGGGAATAGTAAGCAAGTCCCAGACTTCCCAGAGCCCACCCTTCACCTTTGCGGTCTTTAATTTATCGAGAAATTATTAGTGCCTGTTGCCAAAACTGGATTGCAGCTTGAAATTGACTAATCTGATACTGCTCGCGGCCCTGCTGGAAAAACCGATCTGCTGCGGCTTTCCGCTCAGCTTGGGTTTGGGCCAAGGCTTGAGAATTGATGATTTTAAATTGATAATTAGGTAGCGATCTAAACTCGCCTACAGTCAGCGCCGCTAAGATTGAGATGAGTGCCGACAATCCAATTTTTTGCAGTTTCATAACTTTTGACTGGCCTTCGGTATATGAATAACACCTTACTGCAATATTGCGGACAGCTTTGACATGGGCACGGAGCGCGGTCATCAAAAAAATGAGTGGAATCTAATCCCCAAAAAACCGAAAAAAAGGCACTTTTGAGGTGAAGCTCAAAAAAACACACGAACTTAACAGACGGCGTGATGAATATAATTGAGTCTATCTTACAACAAGACTTCGGACTGTCCAAAGTCTTGGTAATTATGCCATCATTTTAAATGACAATTGAATAGTCTTGGACGCATCAAGCCTAGAGAAACCGGGTTTTTTACTCAATCTGCGGGCTGCGACGAAGGGTTTTCGTAAAAAAACCCGGTTTCTGACCACCCGTGCATCCAGGACTATGGAAATTAAGTGCATCTATTTAGGACAAAACTCAATGGCTAACTCAACTCCAGAAACACCTCAACCAGACAAGAAAGAATTAATTGACATCACACCTAAACCTCAAGAAAAAGAAGAAGAACCGCCGAATAAGGGTGACGGGCGAGGGTAACAGTCGATCGCCCGCCACGACACCCCAGCAGAAGCTCAAGAAACCGGGTTTTTGACGGAAATTGAAGGTTTTAAGCAAATATCTTGGAAAAAACCCGGTTTCTAGTTATCCGCGCCTCCAGGAAATAACTTGACAAATTACTCGGCTTGTGTATTGCCGTTGGGCGATCGCAACTTCGGCTTGGACGGCTGTCCCCTGCGTCCATCCAGAGAAACCACCTCAGCCTCAGAGCTCTCCCTAGCCACCCGAATCAGCAACCCCGACAACAAGAAACTCGCCACCATCGAAGAACCACCGTAACTAAAAAACGGCAGCGGCAAACCCGTAGTCGGTAAAACCCCCGTCGCCACCCCAATATTCAGCAGCGACTGTCCCACCATCACCACCATCACCCCAATCGCCACCAACTGAGACTCAGCATTCCGTGCCCGCATCGCCACCCTCAAAGCCACCGTCGCGTAAGCCGCCAACATCAGTAACAGCGAGAAACCACCCACCAAACCAAACTCCTCAGCAAACACAGCAAAAATAAAATCGCTGTACTGAATCGGCAAATAAAATAACTTTTGCTGCGACATCCCCAAACCAACGCCCCAAATCCCGCCAGAACCCACAGCCAGCAGACTTTGAACCAACTGATAGCCATCCTGCATCGCATCAGCCCAAGGATTGAGAAAAGACATAATCCGGCGGCGCTGATATTCCCTAAAACTAATACTTGAAATCGCCAACAGCATTCCCCCCATAGCCGTTGCGCTCAACTGCAAGTAAGGTAAGCCCGCCGCCAAAGCCACCAACCACAAAGTCATTCCGCACAAAGCCGTTGTGCTCAAATTCGGCTGCAACAAAATTCCCAACAGCATGGCGCCGAAAATTAACAGCCAAGTAAACCGAAATTTATTCGTCAACCGGGGCCAGTTGCCGAAAATGCGGGCGCTTTGGAGAACGAAAAATGGTTTAATCAATTCAGAAGGTTGAATAATCGGCACCGGGCCCAGAGATATCCAGCGAGTCGCCCCGTTGACGGTGGTTCCCACTCCCGGAACTAAGGTCAACCAGAGCAATCCCAGCAGCATCAGGATGCCGAACTGAGCTGTTTTCATGAGGTAACGGAGGGGGGAGTAAACCATCAAGTTAAAAGCTGCCACCCCGATCGCCACTGCGATTAACTGTCGTTTAAAATAATAAAGGCCGTCTCCATATTCAGAATTGGCAATGGGATAGGAAGCCGAAAACAAAGCTGTCAGCCCTACAAACAGCCACAGAAAAGTCAACCACCGCAGCCACCGGGCCTCAGCGCCCCATTGCGACGCGCTGGGGTCTAAAAATGGAATGAAGCGTCGAATGTCATTAGTCATTAGTCAGTTGTCATTAGTTAGGAGTCATTAGTTAGGAGTCATTAGTCAGTTGTCTAAACTGTACTGCATTTCAATTTTATTTTCGAGGTGCTGCTCAAAGCCCATCCCACAATAGTTTTGAGAAACAAGATTGTAATACCAATTATCAAAAACATTGCTACTACCGAAATTATTTGATCTCATCTGTAGGGAAACGGCACTGCCGTGTCCGGCGGGGAGTTATGCCTTCGGGACAGATAATTTCTCTAGAATCAATAATTGTAGTCAAGTATTTTGACAATTTGATCTCATCTGCTGGGAAACGGCACTGCCGTGTCCGGCGGGGAGTTATGCATTCCGGACAGTTGTAGGGTGCGTCGCCCTGTAAAAATTCCTCGCATTTCACGCCAGATATCAAACGATCCGCACCTTACACATTGGGCGGACGAAACAAACCCAACAATTCTCTTGTAGCAAGCTCTTTTCTAAATGGTATTACTATAAGGTGCGAGTTCAAATGAGGCAGAGCCTCAAGATATGCGTTACCAGGAAGAGCCTGGTAACAAGCAAAAACTACTGCAAAATAAGTGTTGGGTTTGTTTCCACGGTCGAGAGTTTGTCAGGTATGCCGCTGAATTGATTGTCTGTCAAATTCAGGGATTGTCAAGGGCGACGCACCCTACTGCTCTATTTATCAGGTGCGTCGCTTTCAGATTGTCGATATTTCTTTGAGGATTTATCGCAGGATCCACACCCTACAACTACTGACATCCGTGACATCCGTGACATCCGTTAAATCCGTTAAAAAATCCGTTGCCGAACTTCCTTCTTCTATAAAATCATAACAAACAAAAAAAGAGGTCGCGATCGACCTCTTAACCCTACATCAATCCAGCCTCGGATTTTAAAGTAGGCCCGTATTAGCTCCGGGCTTACCGGTAGCCAGTTGCACTTTAATAATTCTGCCGCCCATTTTCATAATTCTTTGCTGTTCCCGGAACCAGTTGTCATAGGGAACCAGCTTAGTAAAATAGGTATTTTGCAATTCGCGCTGAGTGCGGATGCGAGTTTGGCTGGGGACGCAAGCAGTCACTTTAAACATTCTCATGGGAAACAAACTCCTGAGTAGGTTTACAGATTTTTAGATGGATTTTAAAAAGATTGAAGTCAGGGAGTTAGGAGTCAAAACTAGCTCGTTAAAACTCGTCGGGCTTTCTCGACTGGCCTTTGACGGTCTAGCAATCACTCTCAACTTCCCTGACTTCTTTCAAAGCTAAAGGTAACAAGTCCAAAGTTAAAGGTTAAAAGTTAAAAGTTAAAAGAGGCAAGAAATAAATCTTTTTCCTTCTTCCTTCTTCCGACTTCCATCGAACCGAAATCCGTTACATCCGTTACATCCGTTACATCCGTTACAGAATCCGTTGCCGAACTTCCTTCTTCCTTCTTCCTTCTTCCTTAGATTTAGCTCAAGCCAGAGCAGATGTAGTCGAAATAGACGCCCATTTCTTTACCAGCGTCAGAACCGACCAAACCGGCGGTGACTTCTTTCATTGCTTGGATTGCTTGTACGGTAGAACCGATGGGCACGCCCAAGGAGTTGTAGGTTTCTTTCAAACCGTTGAGCACGCGCTCGTCGAGGATGGAAGGGTCGCCAGCTAGCATGGCGTAGGTGGCGTAGCGGAGGTAGTAGTCCAAGTCGCGAATGCAAGCTGCATAACGACGAGTGGTGTACATATTGCCGCCGGGACGAGTTACGTCAGAGTACAACAGAGACTTAGCAACTGCTTCTTTGACGATTGTGGCTGCATTGGCGCTGATGGAGGTAGCGGCGCGGACGCGCAGTTCACCAGAAGCGAAGTAGTTCTTGAGCTTGTCTAATGCGCTGCTGTCCAGGTACTTACCTTGAACGTCAGAGGTATTGATTACGGCGGTAATTGCGTCTTGCATGGTTGTCTTGTTTCCTTGAAAGTGGCTGAGTCAGTCCAATTTTGGAGCGAGAATTTGAGATTTGGGATTGGGGATTTGAGATTTACAAGTAGTTGATTATCTGAAAAAGCTTTTGGCTTGTTGTCAGCAACTCTCGATTGTTCAATCAAAAATCTATAATCAAAAACCTAAATTCCTTACTGCATCGCACCGATAACGTAGTCGAAGTAAGAGGAAGCTTCGGAAGCATCTTCTCCAGACAGCAACGAAGAAGCTGCATTCTTCATAGCGCGGACGCCTTCGGCAACTGCTGCAATCGGGGTTCCGAGAGAGTTGTACATTTCGCGGACGCCGACAATACCGATTTCTTCGATCGGAGTAATGTCGCCAGCTACGATTCCGTAGGTGATCAAACGCAGGTAGTAGTCCAAGTCGCGCAAGCAAGTTGCGGTCATTTCTTCGCCGTAAGCGTTGCCGCCGGGAGAAACTACATCAGGGCGCTTTTGGAAAAGTTGGTCGCCTGCTTGCTTGACGATGCGTTCGCGGGATTCGCTCAAAATTTGGGCGATGCGGACGCGACGTTCACCAGAGGTGACGAAGCTCTTGATCCGGTCTAATTCGCCAGGGCTCAGGTAACGAGCTTCAGCGTCTGCGTTGACGATTGATTTGGTGACGATACTCATCTTGTGTGTACCCGCTGGATATTTTGCAATTGCGAACTGCTCCGCTTTGAACGGGCGATGGCGGGCGCTTTCATCCCGTACCTTTCGCTTCGCTGGTGGCTGGAGCTTTGACGGGGAAGGGTGGACTTTCCACAGCCTGCAACTGTTGAAGTTGTTACCGGGTGTCTGCCTTCGCTGTTTAACGGCGCTCGTTCTTCACGCCGGTGCGGTTGTGAGTGCCTGCACTGAGCCTGTCGCTTAGAATACCACAAATGATTGATGCGATCTTTAATCTACGATCGAGATTGCAGCAGATCCCTAAGTGGCGATCGAGTGACTGTCCGGCAGTTAGTCAGAATATTGCTTCTCTAACGCAACTACCTCTCGCAAGTATTTTGAGGCATTATGTTCACATTCTGAGTGTTACCGTAATAGTTTGTAACATTCCTTTTCATTTTTGGGCCCTCGGTGGGGTCTGAATCGTTAAAAAATCAAAGTCTTAAAATCGCTAAAATCTTATATCAGCAAAGATTACAGCCGTTGAGCCTTCAAATGTCTATCCCGAAGGCGACGGCGCGAGGCTAAAAAACTTCTGTGTCAAAGAGAGGTGCGGGATACAGGGGAGAGACAGGTGCGGATCGGAAATGGTGACTTTTAAGCTTGTAGCTAAATTTGACTCTCGTCCAAAAACGGATACCAGTTTCCCGCACTCGGACGCGGGCCGACCAAAATTTTAGATTCAGGTGCAAATTCCCAGACTCATCTGTGAAATCAATCTAAAATCTAAAATCCCAAATCGATCGACTCTTAATTTTATTTAACCAGGTGCGCCGTGAAAAGAAATCTATCAGCCCTAAAAAAAGCTTTGCAGTTTGGGATTAGCGGTGCTGTCGGCGGTTTCGCCGGCAATCTCGTCACTGAACCTTTCATGCACCATCTCAACGATTCAACATCTGTTTTTGACAGTGTATTGTCCACAAGCCGCTGGTTTGGATTGGTAGGCGGCGGCATTGCTACGGCAATTATGTTCGGCTATTATTACTATATCAAAGGCAAGCCCCAAATCAAACAATCTTTAAAAAATGGCGGATTGTTTGGTGTTATATTCGGGGCAATTTCTGGGGCGATAGCCGAAGGTATTTTTAGCGGGATTGGCGACGGCGAAAACGAAATATTGCGAGTGATTTGCTGGGGAATAGCTGGCGGTTTGTTAGGGCTTGGACTTTCCAAACGCATTCCCAATTTAGGAACCCTGCGCGGGATGGGTGGCGGCGGTGTCGGAGGCCTGTTGGGCGGTTGTTTGTTTATTCTGTTTGCTTATACTTTATCGGGGACGGCGGGCCGTTTAGCTGGGTGTGCTGCGATCGGCTTTTGGATTGGAATTATGCTAGTTGTGGCCGAAACTTTGTTTAACAAAGCTTGGCTGGTAATTAGTTATGATACTGGAACAAATCGCACTCTGACTATTGGGGCGGAACCGGTGACTTTTGGTAGCGATGAAAATAAGTCTATTATCTACATTCCTCATGTTTCGCCTTTAGCGATGCGGTTTCAATTGGAAGCCGGACAAATTGTTTGCGAGAATTTTGATAGCGGGGCGGTGAGTTATTTGCGATCGGGCGACCAAAAGAGAATCGGCAACTGTACAATTACAGTTGGTAACTCCGATTTGCCCGCTGCGACTTCTGCTCGGGTTACGCCGACTATTTTATCACAAGCATCCCCAGCCAATGCTGTTAGTAGCGGTCAATTTTTGCTGAAATTGGGAAGTCGAGTTATCCCGCTGAGTGCGGGTACTCAGCTATTCGCCTCTGACATCCCGAGTTTAACGGCTACGGCGTCTAACGGTGTGGTAGCGGTGGTGAATTCTCGATCGCCAAACGAGCTATCCTTGGGATTGACCAATTTGGGCGATCGTTCTTGGTGGGCGACAGACAGTCAAGGCGATATGAAAATGATTGAACCTGAAAGCACCCTGACTTTAGCCGTGGGAACTAAAATCGAATTCGGTGAAATCGAGGGCGAGATTGTCGGAAGCTAAATAATCTAAAATCCCCAATCTGTACAGGTTCGTAGTAAGGACTTTAGTCCTCTAATTTCAAATAGAACTAAAATGCCCTATCTCTCTAGGTTCGTAGTGAGAACTTGAGTCCGCTAATTTGGATGCGGACTAAAGTCCTCACTACGAACATTGAATGCAAGTCTGCTAATTTGGATGCGGACTAAAGTCCTCACTACGAACATTGAATGCAAGTCCTCTAATTTCAAATAGAACTAAAATCCCCTATCTTTCTAGGTTCGTAGTAAGGACTTTAGTCCGCTAATTTGGATGCGGACTAAAGTCCTCACTACGAACCTTTTTGATAGTGGTAAATCAAATAGCCAATGATAAATTTAAGCAGAACTGCTGCTAACACCAGTAATCACGGCCGCACCAATCAAATGAGCCAAACGCAAAGCTTCAGGAACCTTACCAGTATCAGTCAAACGCTGAAGTACCAGGGCAATTACTTCCGGTTGTTCGCCGCACACTTGAAAAAAGAAAGGTTCAAAAGCGTAAATTTTACCAGCGCGGCGCAACAATTCTAAACGGTATTCCAAATCTGGTAAATGGCCGAGGGCTTTTTCAATAGCAGCTAAATCTGGTTGGCGGCGCATGACAGCAACGCACGGAATTTGCAGCCGCGATGCTAACTCGGGAAGGTCAATAATATTGAAACCGCCGAAAGCAATTCCGTCTAGTAAAACGAGATGCAATTGCGGCAGAAACTTGCCTCCGAGCAGTAGCTGACAAATCGCATCTGTGGCATCTAACCCGTCCGGGAGGACTTGTCCCCAGACCATTCCTTCAAATCGAGTCCCCCCGCAGACTACTCCGGCGATCGACACTAGACTGCCGCTGGTGCGCGAAAATGGAGCGTCGTCAAAGCCGATCGCCCTAATTGTGCGATCGAGTCTGAGCAATTCTGCTAGTTTCAAAGTAGGGAGTTCCCTAAACTAAAGTTTTTGAGATTAATGTGACCTTGACATATTATCATAGATGTTAAAGACTTGATTACTAAAAAGGTTTTAAACACTTGTCGCAAAAATACGTAGCTGCGATCGACCAAGGAACCACCAGCACTCGATTTATTATATTCGATCGCCTGGGACAGATAATTTGCTGCAACCAGCAAGAACACCAGCAGATTTATCCGCAGCCGGGATGGGTTGAACACAATCCCGAGGAAATTTGGCAGCGCACCCAAAGCGTGATTCAAAATACCCTGGAAATCGGCAATATCGATACTAAAGATATTGCAGCCCTCGGTATTACCAACCAGCGGGAAACAGCAATTGTTTGGGACAAAAGGACGGGCAAATCCTACGGAAATGCTATTGTTTGGCAAGATACCCGCACTCACCAAATTTGTAATAGCTTAGCAGAAGTTGGCGGCAAAGACCGATTTCGCGATCGCTCCGGTTTGCCGCTAGCAACTTATTTCAGCGGGCCAAAGATTAAGTGGATGCTGGACAATATCCCAGGATTGCGGGAAGCTGCAAATCGAGGTGATGCGATTTTTGGCAATGTCGAT
Organism: Microcoleus sp. Aus8_D2; assembly: GCF_036702665.1. Lineage (NCBI taxonomy): Bacteria > Bacillati > Cyanobacteriota > Cyanophyceae > Oscillatoriales > Microcoleaceae > Microcoleus > Microcoleus sp. Aus8_D2. Next base: position 94,506 of record NZ_JAUBUN010000014.1, on the reverse strand, counting down.
ACTTTTCTAATTTGGCATCTCACCGGCGGCGCGCACGTTACCGACGTTACCAACGCCAGCCGCACAATGCTGATGGATTTGCCAACCCTCGATTGGGATGCCGAAACTTTGGAAATCATGGGAATTCCCCGCCAGATGTTGCCGGAAATTTGCCCTTCGAGTCACATTTTTGGGACTGCAAAAGGATTGTTAGATGGTGTTCCAATTGCTGCTGCTTTGGGAGATCAGCAGGCCGCTTTGGTCGGGCAAACTTGTTTCAGTGTTGGGGAGGCGAAAAATACTTACGGTACGGGCTGTTTTATGCTGCTGAATACCGGTGAGGCGATCGTCCCTTCAAAGCAAGGGTTGCTGACAACAGTCGCCTACAAGATGGGAGAATCGCCCGCTGTGTATGCTCTCGAAGGCAGTATTGCGATCGCCGGAGCATTAGTCCAGTGGCTGCGGGACAACTTGGGTATCATCAACACATCTGCGGAAGTAGAAACATTAGCAAATACCGTCGCAGATAGCGGCGGAGTTTACATTGTACCCGCCTTTTCTGGACTCTACGCGCCCTATTGGCAAGACAGCGCCCGCGGCGTAATTGCAGGTTTAACTCGCTACGCGACTAAGGCACACATTGCTCGTGCAGTATTGGAAGCGACAGCTTGGCAAACCCGGGAAGTATTGGATGCGATGAATCAGGATTCTGGCGTGCAGCTTTTGTCTTTAAAAGTAGACGGTGGGATGGTGGGAAATCACACGCTGATGCAGTTTCAGAGCGATGTTTTGGGAGTGCCTGTGGTGCGGCCTGTGGTAGCGGAAACCACTGCACTGGGTGCTGCTTATGCGGCAGGTTTGGCGGTGGGTTTTTGGAGCAAACTAACGGAATTGCGGGATAATTGGGCTGTGGATTGTACTTGGGAACCGCAAATGTCGATCGCACTTCGGGAGCAAAAATACCGCTTTTGGAAAAAAGCAGTTTCCCGCACCTTCGACTGGGAAGAATGAATCACGAATACAGTTTGTTAACAGTTTAGCTTAATCTGCCGCAGTACCGCAGTCCGGCAGGGGTTTAAACCCCTGCCTCATAGAAGACAGTCGGTTAAAACCGACTCAAGATTTATGTTTGTATAACGAATGAAAATTAAATAACTTAAGCGATTTGCTTGTTTGCTCGTTACCAGGCTCTGCCTGGCAACGCAGATCTTGAGGCTCTGCCTCGTTTTACCTCCCAGCTTATAGGAGAAAAAAACTATACGAGGTGTTTAAGTTTTTAATTTTTTTATTCCTAAGTTAATCCCAAATATGTATTTAGTGATATCATCAATTTATACACTATTGCTTGACCTGTAAATTAATGATTTTGCCGATTCCATTTAAAAAAATTCTTGCCACCACTCTATTGATACTGACACTGGCATTTGTCGAAATCGCCACTAACTCCCAAAGTGCGATCGCAGATCCAGCAACAACACCCGCCACCGCCACCGCCGCCGAAGTCTTCAGCATCAACTGTGCAGGCTGTCACATCAACGGTAGCAACATCATCAGGCGGGGCAAAAACTTGAAACAAAAAGCCTTAAAAAAATACGGCATGGATTCAATCGCCAATATTTCCAACTTAGTAACCAACGGTAAAAATATCATGCCCGCTTACAAAGATCGTTTGTCCCAACAACAAATTATCGATGTCTCAGCCTACGTACTATCCCAAGCCGAAACCGACTGGAAATAAAACCTCGGCATATTATTTATGGCTTAGGAAATCTTCCCACAGACATCAGATATTTCTTTACCGCAGGTTGAAGCGCGAACAGGGTTTCACTTTCTGCTGGGACTGTTTCAATTAGCGATCGCCTTAAAAGCGATTCCAGCGTCTTAAAAAATTCGGAGTCCCGATCTTGCTGAATATCTGAACACAATTTTTCAATATCAACAGGCTTGACTTCTTTCGCCATGGAGTGTAATAGCTGGATTTCTAAGGATGATAAGCGATTAAACTGCCGAGATAACGTATCGCTATAATCTCCCAGAAACAGCCCATTTCTTAAAAAGTTAGCAATGCTTCCGCCAAACATATCCTTAATAGTTGTTGTTACTATTTTTAACGCTAAAGGATTGCCGCTGTATGCCTCTATTAGTTCTGAGAATTGACCTTCTTCAGACAAACCCTTGTTTTTAAGGATTTCCACAGCCGATTCTCCCAAACCACCCAATTTTAATGACCTTACAGATTGATTTTGACCTTCTAACGCTGCAATTTCTTTAGGTTTTTCGCAGCTAGTCAACAGCAAGCAACTTTGATGCTGCGATTTTCCTACTTGTTTCAGAAGTTCCCCATATACTTGATATCCTTCTCGATAATTTCCTGTTAACTGCTCAGTGCTGAAAACAGCTTCCCACTCATCTAAGATTATCAGGCATCGACGCTTTTGTAAACACCGAATCAGCCGCTGGATACCATCAGCGATGATTGTCGGTTCTATTGCATTTGTGAAAGCGATTATGTTATCCAGGGAAAATTCAAGCTGCGAGATCGCAGCTTGAAAAAATTTTTTCTCCTGAGTAATTAACTGCAATTTATCTAAATCGCTTTGCGGTTTATCAGATAAAAATTCGATTAAATTTACCAGAGTATTTGCCAACAGAGGTGCATGACTGAGGTTGAGCCAAATCAAGCACTCAAACTCGTGTTTAATCACATCTGTTAGCTTAGATGCTAAAGCAGTTTTGCCAATGCCCCCCATACCCAATATAGCAACTAAGCGACAGTTTTCTTGTAAAATCCATTGCTCTAAGTTAGCTAGTTCTGTTGTACGCCCGTAGAAAATAGACGCATCCACCCCCATCCCCCATTCAGTTCGATTTTCAATGGGAGTTTGGGGAGTTTGGGTATAATTTAGCAATGTAGGATGCAATGTTTCTCCATTCCCCTTTTGTTTATAACCAAATATTTCTAGTATACTTGGGATTTCTTTCCAGTCTTTCGGTTGTTGCAGCGTCAAAACTTGAATGTAGCGATACAGCCCTCTCGATAAGTCTACTCTAATACCGGAGCATTCGCGGTTGAGTGCGGTGGCAATTTCCGGCGGGCTATAATTGCAAAGCAATCCTCGCAAGTAAGTTTTTTCTAAAGGGGTGAGTCGCTGCTTTCTACTGGTGGCATATTCTTGCTTGGCTGCTGTCAAGTCTGCATATAACTGTTCGAGATTCCAGCAAGCCGCCGCCTCTATAAACTTCTGTGCTGGTATTTGTAAAGGTTTATTTCGCTGTGTCATGTATATTCATAATAAGTAAACACCCCGTCAACTCGATACAGCTACTTTGTCAGTCGGAAAAAGTTAGATGCACCTGATGTAACCTTGCAACCGCGCCTCTACTCAGAACTAAGCAAACAAGCTGAATCCGAGTTTCTACGTAAGACTTTAATCTGTTTTGCTAGTTCAAGTCGAACACTTCTTTGCGATTTGAACATATTCTTGCTAAATCATGCGAAACTTTTTAGGTGAAATGCCTGTGTATCGGCGAAAGCACTTTGCAAAATGACTGGGATTGGCAAAGCCACACTCGATCGCAATATTGTTTATTGTGCATTCTGTCTGCTTTAGTAGTTGCTTCGATCGCTCTACTCGTTGCTGAATTAAGTAGGCATGAGGAGTCATTCCAGTTGATTGCTTAAACAATCGACAGAAATAGTATTGACTCATAGCTAATTCGGCTGAAATTTCTGCTAACGATACATTTTCACTAAAATGCTCGTTGATGTATTCAATAGCTTGCTTCAGTTTGTATTTTGACAAGCCGTCTTCATATTCCCTCAGAGTATGCTTGCAGGTTGAGTAATATGTTAAGCAGTGAGCCGCTAGAGCCGTCGCCATTGAATCCGCATAAAAGCAACTATTATTTGGATTGTTTTCCAATACTGCTGTCAGTGCTAAGATAATTTGCCCAACTAGCGGATCGGGTTTTTTAAGCGTCAGATTAACTTCAACTCGATCTGGGTTTACTGACTCATAGGCGGCATGATTGAGAAATGTAGGCTCAAGGTAGCAGTGAGTGATATCACATTCCTGACTCCACCTAGCCTTAATAGGTGCGTAAGCAGGAAGTATTTCAATGCAACCCCTTTCATCCTGGTCATGCTGCATTAGGTGACGCTTACCATCAAAGGCTAATTCCATTTCTGTTGGCTGCTTCCAAGATGGAAGACAAATTATATGTTGCAAACCAGATATTTCAGGAATTTCCATTGCAGGCAGTTGATAGTGTGCTAGATGAATATTTTTCCATCCCGCGCCATGACTGGAGTGAATGAGCGGGCGCTGAACAAACTTTGAAGTTGCATCTTGTTGAGAATAATCAATAGCTAAAGGTCTTTCTGTTAGCATTCTTTTCTGTCCTTCCAATACCTATAGATAATTTTTTTGCCCCGTAGCTACCTCATCGGTATAACTACGAGCTATACGGAAACTTTCTGTATAATATGCCAAATTGAGTAGTTTTCACAAAAATACCTAATAAAAATACTAATAGCTGTTAGGTAGATTATCGGTATTGAGTGTTTTATAAATGTAGAAGGCAGGATTTTATAACACTTGCTATCAGCAAAGTTAATAGGACAGCTTAAATGGCATCAATTCAACTGACAAATCAGTTAACTACAAGTGACAGGAGTATCCAAACTCCCGCACCGTTCGATGGTTTTGCAACAACTCGCGCTAAAGATTACATCTTAGACGTACAGTTAGTTAATCAGCCTATATCAATTGATCTTTTTAAAGATAGCACTAGCTATGACCCTTACGTGCAAGTCTTTCAGATACCCAAAGGCAGCAGGGGTGCGAATGTAGCTGATACGGGTCTTCTTATTGCTGAGAATGATGATGGCGGCGGTGTCCCCGGAGGAAACTCAAAAATACCGAGTGTTAGCGGTACTAAACCTACCATATTCCCCACTGGTCTTACTTCCCTTACAAGTCTGCCTGGTGTGGACTATGTAGTCCGCGTGACTAGCTATAATACATTAACATCAATTCCTCAGCCTTTCACATTACAGGTTTCAACTCCCAGTGGCAATGTCGCCTTGAAAGACCCCATAACAGGTGCGAATTTAGATGCAGCAGGCAACATCATCGGGGGCGATAGAGGCGACCCTCTAGCAGGCAATCTTCCGGTCCGGCGTTTCTTTGACAAGGTGGCAGGAGGGCATTTTTATACCACAGACCCGACAGAGAAAAATGAGCGATTAAACAACCCTACTCGTTACCAGAGTGAAGGCGATGAATTTATCGCTCCAGCCGCCGGTAACGCCAAGGTTCAACGCTTCTTCAATACAGCATCAGGAACCTATTTCTATACGAATAAACCTACTGACATACAGTTTGTTCGCGACAACTTACCCCAGTTCCGTGCTGAGGGGGAGGTTTTCAATTCATATAACACGGCAGTTTCGGGTGCAATACCCGTCTTTCGTTTTACTAACCTGGCAAGGGAACGGGAAAATCCGCAAAATATTACACACTTTTTCACCGCAAGCCCAGAGACGCGGCGGCAGGTACAGGGGAGGTCAGATTTCCGGGATGAGGGGGTTGCTTTTTATGCTCTTCCCTCCGCCTAAGCAGGCAGTTAGATTCATCTATGTTTAAAATGAGTAGTAGGGTGCGCTGCACGCACCCTACTTTTTGATCTATCAAACTTCTGGGTAACAAGCGATATTTTGGTCATCCTATGAACAATCTCGGTACAAAACCTTCCCTCTCCAAGGCTTTAACTGTAATTAGCTTGTGCAATACTTCGGACAGTTTTAGAAGAGGGACGCTCTGCTCGCAGAGGTAAAAAAGTCATTAGAATCTGAACCCAAAATAGAAAAAAAGGCAATTTTCAGGTTAAGCTCAAAAAACACACGAACTTAAAAAACTGCCTCATGAATATTCTTGAATCTATTTTACAACAAATGCCAGGTATTGACTCTTGCCCCAAAAGAAGTTTATGGTGATTTTCTTTGACACCATCTTGCTTGTTTATGGCAAAGTTAATTTTACCAATCTGGGTCGTTATATAGCCTTTATCAAAAAGGTGAGGTACAGGTTCTGATTTTCCATTTTTCGATTTTAGATTGGGGGATTGAGGGATTGAGGGATTAATTAGTCCGGTGCGTCATCTTTCTGAGAACTGCTATAGCTCTCTGAGTGAAAAAACCTATCGTCGCCACTTTTTTAAAAGCTTTGATTTTCCCGAATTTAATAAAGCCTTTATCAATCAAGCCTTAGATCATGAGCGAACACTTATTGCAGTCATTGATTGTTCTTTGATCCCCAGAAGTGGCAAAAAGACTGAAGGTAAAGCTAGTTTTTATAATGGTGTACAAAGCAGGCCTGAAGAGGGATTATAAATTTCTGTGATTTCTGTAGTCGAAGTTGAAACTCATTTATCTTATAGTCTAAGTGTGCAACATACCCCGTGGCGTCCTCCGACATAGTTACCGAAAAATCCCGTTACTACCAAGGTGAAAAAAAAACTCAAAAAAACGGACTAAAAAGATAGTTCAATCAAGCCTAACCCCTGAGTAGACAAGAGTTGACGACTACGCCAAACATTTAAATAATAGTCGTTTTTTATTGCCCGAATCTATACGTTACAAAGGTAGCTGACGGTTATTATTGCCGCGCTAAGTTCTGGGATTTTGTCCGAAATACAGAGTTAAATTTGATTAGCAAATTAAGGAGTAATGCCGACTTAAACTATATCTATACAGGCGAAAGAAATAAACGGGATTCCTAAGAAATATGATGGCAAGGTTGACTGCAATAATTTGAAAAATCTAACTTTTGTCAAAACAATCAAGCCTGACGTTAATCTTTATTCATTAGTAGTATGGAGTTGTTGTTGAAAATGTAACATACGTTTAGCTGTGATTTTTGAACTTCAACCCAACGGTAAAATTAAAAATATTTTATTGTTTAGTACGGATATTAATCTGCCAGCCGAGCAAATACTTTCCTTATTACCAGGCCCGTTTCCAGATTGAGTTCATTTTTCGTGATGCCAAACAATTTACGGGTTTATCCGATTGTCAGTGTCGTAGTAGTCAACGCCTTGATTTTCATTTTAACGCCAGTTTAATTGCTTTAAATTTAGCCAAATATGATCCTGGCAATTGTCATTTTTTTCCTACTCCCTTCGTGTTTTCAACCTGCTCTTATAAACGCCGGGAATTCAATCGCCATCTACTTTACACCTTTATTAACAAGTTAGATTTAGACCCTAACTTAATTTTAAATCACCCGAACCTACCGTCAGTCCTATCCTATGGTACTCTCGCTGCTTAAAAACTGTCCGAAGTATTGACTTATCGGTGTTGAGTATTTTATAAATGTGGAAGGTAGTAAAAAAAGTAGGGATATGGCATTTCCTCATTGGTGTCAACTTAAGCTGAAACCCGCCAGGAGTTAAAACCCCTGACGGGCCAAAGGTTTGACCTTAACTTGACACGCTTTGGGCATTTCCTAAGTCCCTACCTGTAGAAATCTCCTATCTTTCACAAACTTTATTTAGGTATAGAACAATGACAGCTAAACGAGTTATAGGCGATATGGATAATCCTAATCTTCCATCTATGACTGAGATACTACCGTCAGATATCAACGAGCGGGTTGAGGCTAAAGGAATTTTAGACACTGAAAGACATTTGCTGCAAATGGATTCAGAAGACCCTGCTAACAATAGCTTCGAGAATCCTCCGTTCATCGGCAATATCTCTCCTACTCCCCTAGTGATTAACGGTTTTATAAGTGACACAGATCGGGGGGATATCTACAAGTTTACAGTGCCGCCAAACAACCAAAACAAAATCAATGTGACTCTATCGGGATTAAAAGATGAGGGTCGGCTATCCTTTTTTAGCATAGGCAACGGCGACATAGGAACCGATTTTGGTTACGTCCGCGCAAAGGCTGGGTCAGACGCATCAGTGACAATTCCTGAAAATTTGAAGCCGGGAGATTACAGTGTGCGTGTGGAGTGGGGTGGCGGTCTCAATGTTTCGAGGTCAACGCCCTACACTTTGACTCTGAAAGGAGATAGTAACGCTACACCCAGCATTAGCACCATAGCGTTTAGTGATGCCAATTACACTGTCAATGAAAATGGGACTAAAGCGACTATTACCTTTAAGCGTAATGGCGCTACTGGAATTGAAATGAGGGGAATTGTCAAGGCAGAGCCCGGTACAACAAATCCCGCAACTGATGAAGATTACAAAACCAACTTCGACTTAGCCTTCATTCCCGCTGACAAAGATTTCGGGGTACTTGAAATCCCCATTCTGAATGATAACAAGCAGGAGGGAGATGAAACGATAAAATTGTCCTTAAGGAATGGAGGCTTCTCAGGCTCACCGATAGGCGCACAGGCCACCGCTATACTCACAATTAAGGATGACGACAGCGGTATGCCG
>NZ_JAUBUN010000014.1:69317-85969 GCF_036702665.1 Microcoleus sp. Aus8_D2 | reverse complement strand
ACTCCCACTCCCACTCCGGTAGGGATGCCGACTCCCACTCCCACTCCCACTCCGGTAGGGATGCCGACTCCCACTCCCACTCCGGTAGGGATGCCGACTCCCACTCCCACTCCCACTCCGGTAGGGATGCCGACTCCCACTCCGGTAGGGATGCCGACTCCCGCTCCAACTCCGATAAGGACTCCCACTCCAACTCCGATAACGACTCCAACTCCAACTCCGGGCACGCCTGTATCCATTGTCGTACCCCCAATCAATTCTCCAGGCCCTGGAAATCCTACCGGACAACCAGCAAACACTGCGCGCGGTCAGTTTTACAACCTTTCAGACAGTGATGACAATATTTCGCTGGCATCAATCCCTGCGGCGGCTGGTAAACAAATCTTGGCTTTATCTGGTCGAGACAATATTACAGGCACAGAGGGTGATGACAACATCAACGGCATGCAAGGTGCTGATGTAATTAACGGAGGCGGGGGCAACGATATTTTGTCTGGCGGTAAAGGGTCCGATAACATTGATGGCGGTGCTGGAAGTGACCAGATACTTGGCGGCAATGACAATGATAGCTTGACTGGAGGAGATGGTAATGACACTATCCGGGGAGGCAAAGAAAATGATGTTCTCAATGGTGGTGCAGGTGACGATCTTCTCGGCGGCGATCGCGGTCAAGACATTCTCACTGGTGGGCCTGGAAATGATACGTTTATTCTAGGAGGAGGTGTGGCAGCTTCAGCTACCCTACTGGATGCTGATGTGATTGCAGACTTCACCGCAGGAGATAAAATTGCTCTAACTGACGGTAGCACTTTTGGCGGTCTGACTTTTGAGACCGTGAGTTTATCTCTCAATGGTGGAGCGGCTGTTAGTAGTACGGCTATTAAACTCGGCAGCAATTATTTGGGTGTAGTCCAAGGTGCAACTCAAAGCGTTCTAACGGCTGCTGTCTTTGTTTTGTTGTAAGTCGTGTAAGAGGGAATGTCGGCTTTACAACGGTCAGCCTAAAAAGAGCGATCGATTTTAACTTTTCTATGTTTAAAATGAGTAGTAGGGTGCGCCGCACGCACCCTACTTTTTTATCTATCAAACTTCTGGGTAACAAGCGATATTTTGGTCATCCTATGAACAATCTCAGTACAAAACCTTCCCTCTTCAAGGCTTTAACTGTAATTAGCTTGTGCTTGTATCTAATCTTAGCCATCACTCCGCCCGCCTTCGCCTCAATTCACAAATATCCAGAAAGAGCAGACAGAGTAATGTTCCGCTCCGTACAAAGCCTCCGCGATACTGACGACAAAGCGTGGCAAGTTGTTTTGTATAAGCGAGTACAGTCGGGATTAGTCAACTCGTTTAACCTGAGATTGGTAGGATTTCCCGGAACCGAATTGCAGCACCCTGTCCCGCTGACTGTTGCTGCCGGAAGTCGCAAAATTGGTCAAGCCAAGGATATTTGGAGCGAGTCGAATTTGCCGGTTAATGTCGGAGAATACGATTTTAAATCAATAATTACACAAGTGGAAAGCAATCAACCTTTACGCTTGAGTTTGCCCGTAAAAGGCGAACCAGAAACAGAATTGCTGGTTCCTCCTTTTGGTGTCAGAGAATGGCGACTGTTGTTAGATACCAAGTAAATATACCTATTCTCTCGCACTCTCAAGTTAAAGTCGAGCGAGTTTTGTGTATCAAAAGTTACTCGATTTAACTATGCCTGAAGGTATATTTAATCTATTTTAAGGTAATTAGGAAACAAACTAAAATTAGAGTTAGTCTGGTGATAGAACTCCACTGTTTTAATGTGCGTGTCTTCAGGGTGAATTACTATGACTTTAATCAGTACAATTGTCCGAAAAGCTTTAGCAAGCGGTTATTTAACTGTTGAGGCTGAAGAACAGTTGCGACACCAGTTGCAGATGACTAAGTACAGCTTGGAAGATTTTGAGGCTTTTATTACTTTGCAAAAAGAGGTGATGGAAGGTCGGGTAAAACAGCAGGCTTTGGAATTGTTGCGAAGTAGCAGGTGTTCTGCGACTGCTTGAAGGAAGTTCGATCCTCTGCGAGGGCTTCGCTAACGCGCTTTTGGATAAATTCGACCAAAAACTCACAGCATCTTCTATTTTCTCCCTAATTATAAATTTGTAGCGCGATCGAACTTGACAAAAATCCCCAAATCAGCAATAATTGTAGATTGTCTGTCTAAATCCTGCTCGGATCAGGTCGAGACATTCCAAAAGCTGGAGAGCAGTCAGCAGTCAAAAGTCCTCAGCCAAAAGTTCACAACAACTGACAACTGACAACTGAGGGCGGGCACGGGGGCACCGCCCCTACCAACTGCCAACTGACTAACCAGCTACCTGTACGGCAAACCCAACGACTATCCCATGACCTACGCAATTATTGAGACCGGCGGCAAACAATTTCGGGTAGAACCAGGCCGCTTCTACGACATCGAACTGCTTCATGTGGAAGCTGAATCAAAAGTCACGATCGACAAAGTATTTCTGATCCAGCACGAAGATGACGTTCACATCGGCCAGCCTCTAGTAGAAAATGCCACTGTAGAAGGAACTGTGCTCCGGCATTTCCGGGGCCGCAAAGTCCTCGTCTACAAGATGAAGCCGAAAAAGAAAACTCGGAAGAAAAAAGGGCACCGTCAAGAAACAACTCGGTTTATGATTGACTCCATCAGCGTCAATGGTGTTGTTTTGGCAGCGAGAGATTTGACTCAAAAAGTTGTTGAAACTCCCCAAACCGGCGAATCTGAATCAGAATAAACAATAGTAAATAAAGTTGAGGACATTATGGCCCATAAGAAGGGTACAGGCAGTACACGTAACGGACGCGATTCTAATTCTCAGCGTCTGGGTGTCAAAAAGTACGGCGGTCAAGTTGTCAAAGCTGGCAACATTTTGATCCGTCAACGCGGTACGAAAGTTCACCCCGGCAATAATGTTGGTATCGGCAGAGATGATACTTTGTTTGCCATGATTGATGGTGTGGTGACTTTTGAAAGAAAGGGTAAGACTCGCAAGAAAGTGAGCATTTATCCTGTTGTAGCAGCACCTGTGGCTGAAGCTGTCGCAGTTTAATTTTATGCGTTCCTGGGTTCTACCTGGGAATTCATCTGATTTCTCGTTCCTAGGCTCTGCCTGGGAACGTATATCTAGAGGCTCTGCCTCGGCTGGGAATAAGGAGGCAGAGCCTCCGAATCAGCATTACCAGGCAGAGCCTGGTAACGAGTATATTAGGGAGGCAGAGCTTCCGGATTAGCATTACCAGGCAGAGCCTGGTAACGAGTAATTTGGAAGGACTGAAGTCCTCACTACCAACCTGAGTAATTTGGAAGGACTGAAGTCCTCACTACCAACCTGATTAGCATTACCAGGCAGAGCCTGGTAACGAGTAATTTGGAAGGACTGAAGTCCGAACGATCGAACCTGCTAGCCTCCTCCGACTATTGTCACAACTTCTAGGATGTCGCCTTGTTGTATTTTTGTGGTTTCCCAAAATTGTTTGTGCAGGATTTCGCCGTTGTACTCCACTGCTATTAAGCGCGGGTTTAATCCTAATTGTTCTAGTAATTCTGGTAACGGTGTGTCGATCGCACAATTGCGATTTTCTCCGTTAACTTGCAACGCAATTTGATTTGTCATCACTCAAATATTATCAGTTTCAGGGCCGGTTTCGTAACAAAATTATATTTTATCCACAGCATTCGTGCACGAAACCCGCCCGAAAAATCGCCAATCAACCTAGGTTTTCGCCAGCAAAGCTTTCTGAGCTTTCAAATTCTGCATCCGAATCAACTGCGAGATGAAAAATTGCGTGACTAAAGTCGGTTGCTCTGCATCCATAATCGATCGAACTGTAGCAACTCTTTGAGCTCCGGCATTCAATACTTCATCGAGGTTGTTGATATCAATTCCGCCGATCGCAAACCAAGGAATCGGCGACTTACTAGCAGCATACCGCACGTAGTCCAAACCCGCCGCCGGCTTATTTGCCTTCGTCGGAGTTTCGTACACAGGCCCAACTCCAATATAATCGGCTCCCGCATCAACGGCTCGCTGCATTTCCTCGCCATTCGTCGTCGAACTGCCGATGATCCGTCCAGGGCCGAGCAACTTGCGCGCTTCGGCTACAGACAAATCTTGCTGTCCTAAGTGTACGCCGTCGGCATCCGCCGCGATCGCCAAATCCACGCGATCGTTCACAATCAGCAAAGCATCGTAGCGGTGACAAAGTTCGGTCATCTGCCGCACATTCGCCAACTTCACTCCGTCATCCGAGACTTTGTCGCGGTACTGCACCAACGTCACTCCGCCTTGCAAAGCAGCTTCCACGATGGTTAAAAAGTTGTATTTGGGGGAAGTTACAAGGTATAACTGCGATCGAAGTAACTGCTGGTAGCGCCGGTAAGCCAGCAAATCGCTTTCGAGAGCATACACCCGATAGCGCATCTGCTTGAAAGCCTTGCCCATATTCGGATCGTAAACTTTGCCGTACTCTTCCAGTACCCGCAGAGCTTCTTCCACCCGACAGAAATTCGCCGCCAGTAGCTGCTGAATGCTCGCACGCTGCTCTTCCTGCGGGTGAGTCAACTCCGTCCCCGGATCGGCCGGCGTATCCCTAGCGCTTCGCAATTCTGCGGTGTGCCAAAAAGCCAATTCCTGGCGGAGTTGCTTGCACTCGCCAGCTAAATCGGCGCTGTTGAGACCAAACCTGCACCATTCTTCAATAATTCTCAACCCTTCGCGCGATCGATCTAGATTTGCATCTAAAATCCGGCAGAGGGCTGGCTGTGCCGGTAAAGTTCTGGTTTGTTTCTCGGTCATTCAGAACCACCTTTATTAAACTAATCCCTAGCAGTCTACCCGCTACATTCTCCCACGCCCTCAAAATTGTAGTGAAGGCGATCGACCTAATTTTGGCATCAACGGATGTAAATTTGACAAATTTTTAAGTTTTATGGCATTTCAAAAAAACAAAGCATAATAGATCAAACTTGATCAAAGTGGAATCGTTAAGCTGCCTACCACACTTCGGAGGAGAGCCGTGAGGTTAGCAGGACAAAACAAAACATTAACAGCAGAAAACCCCAGTAGGTGGGTGAGATTAAACTGCGATCGCCCAAACCCGACACGAAACACGGGATGCGAAATTTGGCTCAAAGATAAATTGTGTTTTTTTATGATCCTAAATTCCAAACAGAGCAAGTGCCAAAAAAGTCGATCGCCCAGGAAAGCTTCAATTTCTTGCCTGCTGCTCGTCTTTGCCAGCACCGCCTTTTGCCACCCTCAAGCGTCAGCGATCGCTGCCGATAGCGGCCCCGTGCAGCTACTTTCCCAAGCACCCCAGAACGACATTAACATACTCTACGTGAGTTCCAGCGGTGGCAGCGACACCGCAGGTAATGGCAGCGATGGAGCGCCGTTCAAAACCCTCACCTACGCCCTCAGCGTCGCCCCGCCCAAGACGGCGATTTTACTAGCGCCCGGTACTTACAGCGCTCAAAGCGGCGAAAAATTTCCATTAATGCTTCGGCCAAGCGTGACTGTTCAAGGAAATCCCAACACTCGCGGCCAAAATATTGTCATCAAAGGCGGAGGAGAGTTTATCAGTCCGACTTCGGCTGGTCAAAATATCGCGATTTTAGGTGCAGACGGGGCAGGACTCAGCGGGGTGACGGTAACAAATACCAACTATCGCGGTTACGCTTTGTGGATCGAATCGAGTTCTCCGACAATTGTTAACAATACTTTTTCAGGGAGCACTCACGATGGCATTTCGGTAGTTGGTACTGGAAGGCCGACGATTGGCGGGAATTTTTTCTCGAAAAATGGAGCTAACGGGATTACGATTTTTGGGGAGTCTCGCCCGGAAGTTCGAGATAATGTGTTTGAAGACACGGGATTTGGGGTAAATGTAGCCCAGAACGCTTCGCCTTTGTTAATCGGTAACAAAATTACTCGGAATAAGGACGGCGTGGTGGTGCAAGCTGATGCAAGACCGGTGCTGCGCAACAATTATATCGAAAGTAACCGGCGGGATGGAATTGTTGCGATATCCAGAGCTCTGCCGGATTTGGGAACTTCGGCGGAACCGGGGGGCAATGTGATTCGCAATAACGGTCAGTACGATATCAACAATGCCGCGAAAGGTCAAGTCATCCCAGCTTACGGGAATCAATTGTTGAGCAATCGGACGACAGGATCGGTTGATGTGGCGGGAACTTTTACCCCGCCGCAACCCATTGCGGGAACTGCTTTGCAGCTAAGGGTCGATCGACCTTCGAGCATCGGCGGCCCAGAAACTTCTCTCCCTGCTTACACTCCCGGGCGATTAACTCCCAGGGTTGAAAGAGCGCCAATTGCGCCACCAGCGCCAGTTTCCAGGCGACCGGCACCCGCCAGCACTCAGTTGCGGCAAGAGCTTCCTCCGAGAAATGCCGATTCTGCACCGGAAGAGACAGGGGCGATCGCCATTCCGGTACCCGATCCGGATGCTCGATCCGTTAGGGAAAGTTCGGTACAGCAACCAATGATTCCTCCGAATTTTGATAGTTCGAGTTCGGTTTCTTCCGAGGGTAAATTGCCGGTTCCGGGCCGCAACATTCCTCTCGGAAGGGGCGGCTTTGTACCTGCTGTTTTAGGGGGGAATTCTGTGCCCGATTCCGAGAATTCGCCGAGGCTCGATCGAGCTTCTGCTTTGGGTTTCCGGTATCGAGTTGTGGTGGATGCCGAGAGTTCGGGCGATCGACAAAAAATGCTATCCTTGGTTCCCGATGCTTTTCGGACTTTTACCAACGGGCGATCGGTGATTCAAGCCGGTGCTTTTCGGGAGCGCGAAAAAGCTGAGGAATTGCTACAAATTCTCACCGCTAATGGTTTGAATGCTCGCATTGAAGATATCAATTGAAATGGTCAGTAGTCAGTTGACAGTTGACAGTAGTCAGTAGTCAGTAGTCAGTAGTCCTTAGGGACTTGCAGCTTAATACTATACCAATCCTTTGGCTGCTGCTTCGACAATACAATTGCAGGGCTGGGATTTTATTTCTACGCAAGTCCCTAAGTTAAGCGAGGCTCTGCCTCGCGACTCTAGTTCCCAGGCTCAGCGAAAGAACTAGGACAGGAGGATCCAGCCTCTTTCTCAGGCTAAACTAGACAGAGATCACCTTATGAATTGATGTTGAGGAAGCAGTTATGAGCAAAGATTTAAAGAATAATAGGCTTACGGATTTTATAATTCCAAGTAAGGGTGAAGAAATCAAATCTATCTTTTACACAGACCCTAAATTTCGATCGGAGAACTGGAATCAGTCGGGATCTGAACAAAGTTCCATTGCTAGACCGGAAGAAATTGAGTCTTGTTTGAAGGCATGTCCCAATCTTGAAGAGCTTGTATTGAATGGGGATTTTGGTGGCGTGATTGATACACAACCTAATGAAATTTTTGGTGAAATTATTACAACGATTGCAGCCTATGGAAGTAACTTAAGGTCGTTATCTATTTCAAGCAACTCTCTTTTAGATGAGCATCTGAAGCATTTCAATCAAGAAGCCTTTCCCCTCCTCCGCAAACTATCCTTACCTAATTGTCATCGATTGGGTGCTTTAGGTTTGGAATATGCTTTTTCTGGTTGTCCAAAAATTATAAACTTAGATATAGATTATTCACTTTATACAGAGGCGAATGAAGCAGCCAAAATAATTGGGAAATACTTGGGTGAGTTACGTCAATTAAATATGCATCGTACTTGCAATATGCTAGACGATGGCTTAGCTGCTATTGCTGAAGGTTGCCCTCACATCGAACAGATGGAAATAGGACGAAACTATGAGCTAACTGATGAAGCTTTAAAGAAAGTAAGTGAACATTGCCTTGACTTACAACTGCTTGGTATGTATTACAACCATAAAGTTTCCGAAAAAGGGCTTAAGTACATATTAAAGGGTTGCCGCGGCTTTAAATGCTTTCATCATGGTCGGGGATGCTGTCAGATTGAAGAAGTGAAGAACGTAGAAATAAATTATCCCCAAGTCTGTTTTTCAGGTGAAAAGCCTTTTTGTGTTAAAGGAGCATGAGAAACAATCAGTGCAATGTTTTCGTGTTTGACCCAGAGTGGGTATTCAGGGACTAAATCCTTTAAAATTCCCAAAATTTCCTAATTTTTGCTAAAATCCTTTCTTACCAGACTGGAAACCGGGAAGTTAACTCAGGTATCTTGCGATGAATCAGCCCAAGCCAAGACGCCAGCGCGGCGTACTCCTTAGGGACTTGCGTAGAAATAAAATCCCAGCCCTGCAATTGTATTGTCGAAGCAGCAGCCAAAGGATTGGTATAGTATTAAGCTGCAAGTCCTGCCGTCAGTAGTCAGTAGTCAGTAGTCAGTAGTCCTGCCGTCAGTAGTCCTGCCGTCAGTAGTCTTCTTCCAAAAATAACTAGGACGGGATCTCCGGCCCGTTCCACAAGAAAAAATGTTTTTTGTGGAACGGGCCGGAGATCCCGTTCCAAAATTTTATTAAAAGGACTTTTGCAAGAGGTCTATTAGTTTGTCAACTGTCAAGCGGTCAACTGTCAAGCGGTCAACTGTCAACTATCAAAAATTTTAGGGCCTAGCATATCGGATGCCAGACCCTAAAACATTTGTGAGTTAAGTTGATTCAAATGGGTTTTTAGCTGTGCTGATTTTCAGCAAACAACTACTACTAAGGTGGACTTTTTGGCAACTACTCTGCTGGCGAGATAGCTAATAGCGGAGCCTATTCAGACTTCTGTGTTTGATTGTGCGATCGCCATTCTAACTCGATCGCCTTCGATTTCTCAAATCGCCTCAAGCTATTTAACAAACTTCGATCGCAATTTCAACCTTTCTTTGCTAATAAACTACACGATTCAGGCGCTGCCTGCGAACTAGAGTCGAGCGGGACAAACACTCTAATTCATAATTTTTTATCCAAGTTTTTTGTGCTTCTTGGTTCTGCCCCTCATGCTATTTAAACTAACACTAACTCCGCCCACGATCGTACTTTATTTACCAAAGTTAACACTTTTTGACGCGCCGAAATACTTCATAAAACAATTATTAACAATTTGTACGATCGCCCGCTCGCGCAATGTGCATATCCAGCAAGACTTGTTTGCTCTCAACGCAGCAGGGCTTCCCAAGTAGCGCGGCCGACAATGCCGTCTGCTGGTAGTTGATATTTTCGTTGAGCAGCCTTGACAGCAGCTTCAGTTTCGCGCCCGAACACGCCGTCAGCACTCGCGCGCAAAAATCCCTTGGCCCTCAGTCGCTCTTGCAACTCTCTGACTGCCGGCCCCCGCATTCGTCTTCTCAAAACAGGCAAATTCGTCGTCTGCGGTTGAGGGCTAATCTCCGAGTTTTCGGGGGTTGCGGGAGTGTTGGCGATCGGGTTTTCGATCGCCCCGGGAGTCGCTGGAAACAGCCGGTTCCAAGTATCTTGGCCGACTATGCCGTCTGGGGCGATGCCTGCTGCTTCCTGGAATTTAGACACAGCTTGAGCGGTGCTTTGGGCGAAAATCCCGTCTACATTGTCAGGGTAAAATCCCAATAATTTAAGAGCAGCTTGGAGTTCGGTAACATCTGAGCCGCGGCTGCCTAATTTGAGGGCGGGGCGGACGATCGCACCTGTTTGGGCTGTTTGGGCGATCGGGCTGTGATTGTTACCTGGTTCGGAGTTAGGTAGCTGTGCGCGAGCAGGAGTAGAGGCGATCGCGCCCAGTGCCAAAAAACCGCACAAACTCCAGCCGAGGAGTACACTCGGAACCTCGCGGGCTTCATTCCAGCTTGCTGTCAGGTTTCGGGACATGGGAAATTCGACCTCTGCAAAACTTGGTAGCGATCGTACATCAAATCGGGGAAGAAGGTTTCCGAAGGAAGAAGGCTTCTGAAGGAAGAGGGAAGAGGGAAGAGGGAAGAGGGAAGAGGGAAAAAGGAAGATTTCTTTCGTACCAACTTAACAACGCGCTTTCCCTAAGTCCGGCAGGGGTTTAAACCCCTGCCTCAAAGCTGAAGTCCTCTTGCATAGGACTAAGAAGATTCAGGAGTTCTTCAGTCCTCTGAGCGAGGACTTTCGCTTTGAGGCAGGGACTTCAGTCCTTGCCGGAATGCGGGTTTCACGTGGTTGTTGACACCAATCTCCCCCTCTCCCCAATCTCCCCATCTCCCACTCCCTCCGATCAAAAAATTTAATCCCCTAAAATAGCTGCAATTGGCAAAAAAACTGCTAGATTGCCGTAGAGCAAAGATTAAACCGCGTTCATTGGGCCCCACCAACACCATGACCGAATCCAGCAATCCCACCAGAACCGCCAGCCAAATAGACATCGGCAATGTCAACATCGGCAACTTCCAAGTCGGTAGCATCAGCGGCAACAAATACAACGACTTCAACGCCAATGGCCGCCCCGATCTCGGAGAAGTGCCAATTCCCAACTGGCAAATCTACCTCGACATCAATAACAACGGCAGGCCCGACTTTAACGAACCTTCCACCCTCACCAACGCCCAAGGGAATTACATCTTCGTCAACCTGCCGCCGGGAACTTACCAAGTTAGGGAAGTCCAGCAGCCGAACTTTCGCCAAACTACGCCAAATCCCGCACCCATCACGATTACCAGCGGGAAAAATGCTGGCAATATCAATTTTGGCAACAACTTCAATGCAGGGACGATCGCAGGCACGAAATTCAACGACATCAACAGCAACGCCCGCCAAGATCCTGGGGAACAACCGCTAGCTAACTGGCAAATTTACCTCGACCTCAACCGCAACAACAGGCTTGACGGCGGCGAACCTGTTACTTTGACAAACTTTCAAGGTAATTACGCTTTTGTCAATATTCCCGCAGATACATATGTGGTGAGAGAAGTCCAGCAACCGGGTTTTCGCCAAACTACGCCCGACCCGGGCCCAATTAATGTTACTTCCAACGCCACTGTCAGCAACGTCAATTTTGGCAATGTCTTTTTTGTCGGCAGCATCAGCGGTCTCAAGTTCAACGACCTCAATGCCAACAGCATCCGAGACGCGACAGATCCGCCTCTGGTTAACTGGCAAATTTACCTCGACCTCAACGGCAACAACACGTTAGATCCGGGCGAACCCAATACCATTACTAACCCGATCGGCAACTACACTTTTGGCAATGTTTCCCCGGGCCGGTATTTGGTGAGGGAAGTTCAGCAACCGGGATGGGTTCAGACTACGCCAAATCCAGGGCCGATCGACATTATCGGCAATACCAACGCTGTCGGCGTCAATTTTGGCAACAATTTCCCCACCGGTAGCATCAGCGGCTTCAAGTTCAACGACCTCAACGCTAACGGTATCAACGAACCGACGGAACCGAGAGTTGCCAACTGGCCGATTTACCTCGACCTCAACAACAACGGCGCCCGAGATCCCAACGAACCTTCCACTTTAACAAACGCCCAAGGTAATTTCTCTTTTGTCAACTTGTCCCCAGGCATTTATGCGGTGAGGGAAGTCCCGCAGCCCGGTTTCCGACAAACTACGCCAAATCCGACTCCGATTACCGTGGGTAACGGCACAAATGCCGCTAATATCAGCTTTGGCAACGTGTTGGTAACGGGTACGATCGGCGGTGTTAAATTTAACGATTTTAATGCCAACGGCCGCCTAGATCCGGGGGAACCGCCGATCGCCAATACTCAAATTTACATCGACTTGAATAACAACAGCCGTTTAGATCCGGGCGAAGCGAGTACCTTTAGCAACAGTCAGGGCAATTACAGTTTCCGCAATGTTCCGGTAGGTAGTTACATCATTAGGGAAGTTCAGCCGCCCGGTTTCATTCAAACGACTGGGCCTGCGGTGGTTGTTGTCTCGGCAGACGTTCGGGCCAGCAGCATCGATTTGCTGACGGGAGATCCTGAAAGTCGATCGGCTAAATCCTGGAATGGCGACCCGCTGACGGATGCTCGCAGCTATGCGGGCGAACCTGCGCGTAATCTTGGGGCGGATAGCTTGCTTTCGCTCGCGGGTCGTGATAGTTATCAAATTAGCGATCTTGTGGTCGATCGACAAGTGGCGAATTTAGGCAATCTTCCTAACTTTGGACAACTAAATTTCGGTCGGGATCCTAATGCACAAATCGGTGGAATTGTCAAAAAAAATGAATTAATTAATTGGGATATCGGAAACTCGTTCGTGCCGGTGGGTGCTGCATGATTGGTCGGTGATTGAGAGTGACAACAAGCACGCGCGGCGCAGCTATCCCTCTGGGGCCCAATCGCCCGGAATCCCAAACCACAGATAAAAATCAGCAAGAGGTTAAAGGGCGATCGCGTGATACCCTATTCTTGGCAACCTCCAACACTCAAGCGTAAGTTCCCCGCGACCGGGGCTCGGGCTTCTATATTGGGTGCAATATTTTAGAGGCTGTAGCATCAAGCGCGAGTGAGAAACTATCAGACAGTCCCCCAACTCCGATCGGCATATTTCCAGGCAAAGCAAGTGATATCAAGTCCGGTAGCTCGATCGGTCTAAAGTTTGTTGGTTCGAGGCAATCTCAGAGGCTGCGATCGCCTCTTCACACCGAACCATGACAAACCAGAACGATGCGATCGGACTAGATATCGGGGGGGAGCACTCAGTCAAGGCCTTTTTAAAGCTAGAACCAGCAAGTATGTAGAGACACAGAAGGCGTGCAAATCTTGAAGATGTTGCCCTCAAATTGCCAGGGCTCTTCAAAACCTGATATACTTGCCAGCGACAAAGCTTGAGGCATTGTTGTGTGAGATGGGGAACATTACCTCAAGCACAGACGTATGTAAAATCGAGTGGCGGTTGTCAGCGACTAGCAAAAGCTACTCAGCTATTGACAAACCCATACAGTAGTCTGTAATTCAAGTGGATTTAGGTGTGAAGGAGAGAAATCATGGCAGATTTAACTAACGAAGAGCGGATTGCCCAGCAATTACAATTTGGGAATACAGGCCCGGCAATTTTAGGTATCAAGTTCAATGACTTGAACGCGGATGGAATCAGACAGGCAAATGAACCAGGTCTGGCAAACATCCCCATTCTCCTCGAACCTGCAATAGCCAGTAACGGCCAAGCAAGCAATGGCCAATTGAATGCAGCTAACGGAGATGTCTCCACCCTTACAGACGCTAACGGAGCGTTCTCATTCATAAATCTTGTCCCCGGCAACTACGTACTCACAGAAACCACAGTACCTGCTGGTTTCCGTACTACGACTCCCAATCCCCTCGCTGTCACTGTCGGAAACACAAACACCAACGTTTTCTTTGGCAACACCCAACTGGTGGGCAGCCGGATTGTGGGATGCAAATACTTAGACATAGATGCCGACGGCTTTCGAGACGGGAATGAACCGGGGATTAAAAATGTCAGGATATATCTCGACATAAATGGCAACGGTCAACGCGAGGTAGGAGAACCCAACACATTAACCGACAAAAATGGTGCGTGGTCATTCAACGTAGCGCCCGGAACCTACAAAGTTCGGGAAGAACGAATCAGGCCACAAGTTAATGCCAACGGAGTAAGAGTTAACGATACGAGCGCAGAACCGTTAGAAACACAAGATTTCCCCCAAAGCACCCCACCGAACAACATTCCCCTACTGGACGTAACAGTAGCCCCGGGTCAAACCTTTGCCTGCGCTCAAGTTGGCGACACTCCACTGTATCAAATTGAAATTAACAAATTTCGGGACATAGACCGCAGCGGCACGCGAAATGTGGTCAGTGGAGTTTTGGAACCCCCCATTGCTCGAGTACCTTTCATTTTAGATGTGAACGGGAACGGTCGCTTTGATACAGGAGAAGAACTCCAACTCACCGATGCCAACGGAGTTGCTACCTTCAAAAATTTGCGAGCTGCCAATTATTCAGTATTGGAAATTTTTCCAGCGAGACTGCCAGATGGCTCTGCTCCCGGCAACCTCAATGCTCCAGTAGGCACTACTCCTAACCCCGCTCAGGTGTCTGCACCCGGGCCGCAAGCACGGTTCCAAGGTACGATCAGCAGAGAGCAACCGATCTTAGTAACAGATGCAACCTATACACTGAAACCAAACGACCCTAAATTCGTAGATACCAACCGCGACGGCGTTCAACAGGCTGGGGAAACTTCTATTGCAGCAACGGGTGTACGACCGATTTTTGCGAACACGCCTTTGCCTTTCCCGGCGACTAACCCTTCACCAGCACTTACCTTTACTCCTGTGGGAGCTAATACTGCGAATGGAACGAATGCTGGTGTGGGAAACACTCTACCTAACATCACTGTATTCAAATACAATGACCTGAACGGAAACGGTCGTTTCGAGCCAACTCAGGGTGAAGCACCAATTAGCGGTGTATCTGTCTTCGTCGACACCAACAATAATGGGACTCCTGACGCCGGAGAACAACAAATACAGACGAATGCTCAAGGAAGAGGAGCATTTACTAACTTAGCAGCGGGCAATTACACGGTGCGGGAAGTCGTACCGGCTGGTTTCTCGCCTTCGACAACTGCTGCTGTTCCGGTGACTCTGGGCACTCAGGATGCTAACGTTACTTTTGCCAACACCCCGAACAGCAACATCACCGGTTGCAAATTCGAGGACTATAACTTGAATGGCTATCGAGACGGAAACGAACCGGCGATTAGCGGCGTTACTGTTTTTCTCGATACCAATAACAACGGTGCCCTGGATGCAGGGGAAGCAACTACCACTACAGATCAGTTTGGTACTTTTGGTTTCAGAAATTTGCGTCCCGGTACTTACAACCTGCGAGAAGTACCTCCTCCTGGTTTCTTCCAGACGACTCAACCGCTGAATATCGTTTTGGGCCCCAATCAAACTTTTACTTGCGCTTTGATTGGGAACTCTCGCCGCTATGATTTGTTAGTTCCCAAATTCCGAGACGACAACCGCAACGGCATACAAGATGGGGGGGAACCGCCTCTTGCCAATATCCCATTTACTTTGGATTTGAACCGGAACGGTCGTTACGATGCCGCCACTGAGCCACTGGTAAGAACGAACGCGCAGGGGATTGCTCTATTTCCTAATTTGTTCCCGGCTACTTACTCGGTTTTGGAAGTTTTCGACGATCCGAACGTTCCCAATGCGTTCCCGATCCGGACTGGGCCTAATCCTGTTAGCTTTAACGTGCCGGGCCCGAATACTACGCCTTCGGCGCCAGTATCGATTCCAGCAACTCCGGCAAGAACTGCTTCTAGCATCGATCCTGTGACTGGCACGGATATGGCTGCTACAGTTAGCACCGATCCTTTGACTAACGGTGGCAGTGCCGATGCTACAGTGAAGGCGAGCAGTATCGCTGAATTCGTCGCACCGAGTGGAGTTGTTACCAACTTTGACGATCTAGATTCGTGGAGAATGGCGAGTTCGCTGACTACAGTAACGACAGAAGATAAGTCTCTGTATAAATTACTGTTGGGCGCTCCAGAGCCCAGCCCGCAGTTAATGTTAGGTTAAGTTTCTAATTTGAGACTTAGGAATTAGCAACTAGCTGCTTTTTAGATAAACCCGCCCTCCACAACCATAGGTTAGTTAGGAGGGCGGGTTTATTTATCTCTTCAATTACAGAGAATGTTTGAGGAAAACTCCCAATTTCGCTCGACCCGCCCTCCACAATCAAAGACTCGCACAAACTGTCTTTAGTAGTATGCTTCTATCCCCAAAAAGAACGATTCGCCGCCGCCACAAAACCTTTATTTATAGAGGTATAACTTAGAGGGATATGTTATGCCAACTCAACAACAAACCAATCCGGCTCAACATCAAGAACAGCAACCGGGCGTCGAAGCCCAAATGACGCCTGCACCTGAATCCTTTGCATCCGAATATCGCGGTAGCGATAAATTGCGCGGCAAAGTCGCCTTAATTACCGGCGGAGACAGCGGTATCGGGCGCGCGGTGGCTGTTGCTTTTGCTAAGGAAGGGGCGGACGTGGCGATCGGCTATCTCAACGAAGATGGAGATGCTAACAAGACTAAAGGGGCGATCGAACAACTCGGCCGCCGCTGTCTGGCGATCGCCGGAGACATCGGCGAAGAAAGCACCTGTCAAAAACTTGTAGAAGAAACAGTTAAAGAATTCGGCCACCTCGACATCCTCGTCAACAACGCAGCCGAACAGCATCCGCAAGAAAGCATCGAAGACATCACCGCCGAACAATTAGAACGCACCTTCCGCACCAACATCTTCTCAATGTTTTACCTGACAAAAGCGGCTCTCAAACATTTAAAAGAAGGCAGTGCAATTATCAATACTACCTCAGTCACTGCCTACAAAGGTAACGAACAATTGCTAGATTACTCGTCTACCAAAGGAGCAATTGTTGCCTTTACTCGCTCTTTGTCTCAAAGTTTAGCTGAGAAAGGAATTCGCGTCAACGGAGTCGCCCCCGGCCCGATTTGGACGCCGCTAATTCCGGCAACTTTCCCAGCAGAAAAAGTTGCGAAATTTGGTACAGATACTCCTTTGGGGCGCGCTGGACAACCGGATGAAGTTGCTCCCAGTTACGTGTTTTTAGCTTCTAAAGATTCGTCTTATATGACGGGTCAAATTTTACATCCCAATGGCGGATCTGTGATTAATGGATAGAAAGAAAGGACTGAAGT
>NZ_JAUBUN010000014.1:68934-69217 GCF_036702665.1 Microcoleus sp. Aus8_D2 | reverse complement strand
CCTCACTACGAACTTCTAGAAAGGACTGAAGTCCTCACTACGAACTTCTAGAAAGGACTGAAGTCCTCACTACGAACTTCTAGAAAGGACTGAAGTCCTCACTACGAACCTCTAGAAAGGACTGAAGTCCTCACTACGAACCTCTAGAAAGGACTGAAGTCCTCACTACGAACTTCAAGAAAGGACTGAAGTCCTCACTACGAGCCTCTAGAAAGGACTGAAGTCCTCACTACGAACCTCTAGAAAGGACTGAAGTCCTCACTACGAACCTCTAGAAAGGACT
>NZ_JAUBUN010000014.1:22930-68834 GCF_036702665.1 Microcoleus sp. Aus8_D2 | reverse complement strand
TCTAGAAAGGACTGAAGTCCTCACTACGAACCTCTAGAAAGGACTGAAGTCCTCACTACGAACCTCTAGAAAGGACTGAAGTCCTCACTACGAACTTGGTTTGTAGTGAGGACTTTAGTCCTTTTATTTTTGAAGTTTGGTGAGTTTAGACAAAACAGTAATCCCGCCACGTTAGTAGCGGGATTGATTGGTTGCAGTTTAGCTATGCTCTAGTAACACTAGATTTGGAAATAGCGGGCTGCTGAATTAGCTCATCTTAGCCATTTCTTGCTGAATGGTGCTTTTGGCTTCTTTAAATTGAGTAGCCATTTGTTCCATTTGGGCTTCGCTCAGGTTGCGGCGAATTTGAGGGAACATATCGTTTTCTTCTTCTTTTACGTGAGCCTGAACCGCTGCTTTAAGCTGTTGGATTTGACCTTTGAAATCAGAAGAACTGGGGTTGAGAGCCTTAATGTGGGCGAGCATTTGCTTCATTTCTGCTTGCTCGTCGTACAGTTGTTGGGTATCGCTGAAGTAGCTGCGAACTGCGGGATACACAATTTGTTCTTCGGCTTCTGCGTGCACGCTCAAGTCTTTGTAAAGTTGACCGAAGAATTCTTGCAGTTTTTGAGGATCTTCGGTTTTTTCGATTTCCATAAAGATGGTATCGACTTTGCGGTGATCCATGGAGATGATTTCGGTGATGTTCATCTCTTCTTTGGTGCGGGTAACTGCACCGCCGATAATGCCACTCATCGCGGCCATCGCATCTTGGACGCGCGCCCAAACGCCTTGATCGGGGTCTTTTCCGGTGAGCTCGCGCACTCCCAAAATTTCCATAACTCCTTTGAGTTGTTCTTGGTGAGCGCGGTTTTCAAAGTTCACTGTGTTGAGCGGTACAATGGCTGCTTCGATATCTGCACCGACTACTTGGGCGGCTTTGTGTACTAACAAGCCGGCCATTGTTTGTTTGTGTTTGAGCAGTTCGTGCTGGGTGACTTTTTCAAACAGGGTGAGTTCTGAACCTTCCATCAGTTTCTGAATTTCTTCAACCATTTTTGTGGTGGTTTCTTTCGGTTCAGCTTGAATGCCGTATTGGATGATGGTTGTTTCCAATACACCGAGGTTTTTGCGATCGTCCTCCAGCATATCCCGGAATCGATCGCACAGTTCGGAGTCGTTGCAGGAATTGATGAACAATTGCTCGTTGGCGATCAGCAGGTTTTGCAGCGCTTTCATGTCTGCTAGTTTCATCGCGATCGCTTGGCGCTTGGTATCTTCAAGGGTAGCTACCATCTGTCGTGTCTCCTCTGGATGTCTTTTGTGTTCTTACATCTTTTAATTTATGGAAATACTCAGATAACTTCCTCTTTCTCCCGACTGATTGATCGATCGCTCGCACAAGCTATT
This sequence comes from Microcoleus sp. Aus8_D2, assembly GCF_036702665.1. Classification (NCBI taxonomy): domain Bacteria; kingdom Bacillati; phylum Cyanobacteriota; class Cyanophyceae; order Oscillatoriales; family Microcoleaceae; genus Microcoleus; species Microcoleus sp. Aus8_D2. The sequence continues at coordinate 67,445 of NZ_JAUBUN010000014.1, read as the reverse complement.
GACTTTTGAGCAAAAAAATGGTATGTATTTGAGGCTGTTTGCAAATAAAGGCAAAAGCAAAAAATAACTGATGACTCAGGTTCAATTGCAGATAGCAGTGATGATTTCTGTATCAATTAATCCCGATCGCGCATCAGTAAAGCGCTACCATAGTTGCAGCCGAAGTTAACTAAAGTTTAAGAAGAACTAGCTTGTCTCAACTGCTCGCTGCTTTAGAGTTCCCAGCCAATGTCTGGAAGCTGCACAATGGGTTAACGGTGATTCACCAGCAAATTGCGGCCACCCCTGTGGTTGCGCTAGACGTGTGGGTGAGGGCTGGCGCTACGAAGGAGCCGGATGCTTGGTCGGGAATGGCTCATTTTCTAGAACATATGATATTTAAAGGGACGGATGATCTCGCCCCTGGAGAATTTGACCAAGTAATCGAAAATCGCGGCGGTGTCGCCAACGCAGCTACAAGTCACGACTACGCCCATTTTTATGTCAACGCTGGGGCAGATTATTTAGCAGAAACGGCGCAGCCGCTGGCAGAATTGCTGCTGCGCGCTGCGATTCCTGATGCGGAATTCGATCGCGAGCGAGATGTGGTACTCGAAGAAATCCGCCAATCTCAAGACGATCCCGATTGGCTGGGTTTCCAAGCAATGATGGAAACAGTTTACCAGCAACATCCCTACAGGCGATCGGTACTGGGGACTGAAGAATTGCTGATGTCGCGAACTCCCCACGAAATGCGGTGTTTTCATCGATCGCACTATCAGCCAGAAAATATGACAGTGGTGATAGTTGGGGGAATTGACGAACAACAAGCCAGAGATATCACGGGGAAAGCATTCGAGAAGTTTTCAGACAGGTGGGATTGTCCTAAATTTGTCGCCGAAGCCGAACCGCCGTTAGTAGAAATTCGCCGTCAGGAACTCCGTCTTCCCCGATTGGAACAAGCGCGGCTGATGATGGCGTGGACTGGGCCGGGAGTTGAACACTTGCAAAGTGCTTGCGGCTTGGATTTGATCTCTGTTTTGCTCGCAGACGGGCGGAGTTCGCGTTTAGTCCGGGAACTGCGGGAAGAATTACAATTGGTACAGGCGATCGAAAGCTCTTTCTCGCTACAACGGGAATCGAGTTTGTTTACGATTAGCGCTGTCTTGGAAGCCAAGGATCTAGAACAGGTGGAAGCCCGAATTTGCGATCGGCTGTGGGAATTGCAATCTGAGCCTGTTTCCGAGGCGGAACTGATGCGCTGCAAGCGTTTGCTGTGCAACGACTTTGCTTTCTCGCTGGAAACGCCGGGACAGCTAGCGGGTCTTTACGGATATTACAGTACGATCGCCACTGCCGAATTAGCGCTCAGCTATCCTACCAGGATTCAGTCATTTAAGCCATCAGATCTCCAGCGCCTAGCTCAACAATATCTCTCACCCCGGCGCTACGCGGCTGTGGCGATCGAACCAATTTAGTCAGTAGTCAGTGGTTATTGGTTATTGGTTATTTGTTGTTTGCTACTAATGCCCGATGCCCGATGCCCGATGCCCTATTACCGATTCCCAATTACCAACTAAATTAATGATGAAAAATGAAATTCAGCGCACGGTTTTAGACAACGGTATGGTTGTCTTAGCATCAGAAAATCCAGCAGCAGATATTATTGCAGCTAGGATATTCCTGCGCGCCGGTAGCCGCTGCGTACAGCCGGAACAAGCAGGATTGTGTCACTTGCTGTCGGCGGTAATGACTAAGGGAACCGATCGCCTGTCTTCGCTAGAAATTGCCGAACGTGTAGAATCGGTTGGAGCGAGGTTGAGTACCGACTCGACTACCGATTACTTTTTAGTGAGTTTGAAGACGGTAACAGCCGATTTTCAGGACATTTTGGAGTTGGCTGCGGAATTGCTGCGATCGCCCACTTTCCCGGAAGCTGAAGTCGAACTCGAACGCCGCATTGCGATATCAGCAATTCGATCGCAACAAGAACAACCATTTGCGATCGCCTTCGAGCAATTGCGACACGCCATGTATCAGGAACATCCCTATGCTTTCTCCACCTTGGGCACGGAAGCTACGATGTCAAAGCTTACCAGAAACGAGCTAGAACAGTTCCACAAAACCTATTTCCGTCCCGACAATGTAGTTATTTCTATAGCCGGCAGAATATCTACCGAAGATGCGATCGCTTTAGTCGATCGGACGTTTGGCGGCTGGAAAGCGCCTTTAACACCCCTGCCAACTTTAACAGTCCCCCCCCTCACCGCCTCCCCTCAATCCGTCGCTAAGGCGCAAGATACCCAGCAATCAGTGATTATGCTGGGCTACCTCGCACCCTCGGTCAAAAATCCCGACTACGCAGCGATTAAGTTGCTGAATACCTATTTGGGTAACGGTTTGTCGAGCCGGTTGTTTGTGGAATTGCGCGAAAAACGGGGCTTAGCTTACGATGTTTCCGCGCTCTACGCGACGCGCCTGGACACGGCTCAGTTTGTCGCGTACATGGGTACAGCGCCGGAAAATACGGTGACTGCTTTTGAAGGATTGCGTACAGAAGTCGATCGACTCGCCAACATCCAACTTAGCGAGGAAGAATTGCAAGCTTGCAAGAATAAAATGCTCGGTCAATATGCTTTAGGAAAACAAACTAATTCGCAAATTGCCCAAGTTTTAGGCTGGTACGAAATTCTGGAATTGGGAATGAAATTTGACCAGGAATTTCAAGAAGAAATTGCAGCAGTAACCACTGCTGAAGCTCGCGAAGCTGCTCACAAATACTTCATCGAACCCTATGTTTCTCTCGTTGGCCCAGAGGCGGCAATTCAGGAATTAGGTGTAGCTGCGGCTGTTTGTTGAGGAAATCACTCGTTACTTTCGCCCTCGCCTGGTAACGAACATCCAACGGTTCGTAGTGCGGACTTCAGTCCGCTTTCATGCGGAGGACTCAAGCAAGTTGAGTAGGGTGCGTCAGATCGAGTGATTTGGGCGATCGACCAAAATTGACGATCTGACGCACTCTACAATTTTCTGCTGAAGCTCAGGAAGCTGCTCGCAAATACTTCATCGAACCCTATGTTTCTCTAGTTGGGCCGGAAGTGGCAATTCAGGAATTGGATGTAGCCACCGCTGTTTGTTGAGGAAATCACTCGTTACTTTCGCCCTCGCCTGGTAACGAACATCCAACGGTTCGTAGTGCGGACTTCAGTCCGCTTTCATGCGGAGGACTCAAGCAAGTTGAGTAGGGTGCGTCAGATCGAGTGATTTGGGCGATCGACCAAAATTGACGATCTGACGCACTCTACAATTTTCTGCTGAAGCTCAGGAAGCTGCTCGCAAATACTTCATCGAACCCTATGTTTCTCTAGTTGGGCCGGAAGCGGCAATTCAGGAATTGGATGTAGCCACCGCTGTTTGTTAAAGAATTAGGCGAGTTGATTTTACTCGTTACCAGGATCTGCCTGGTAACGAACATCCAACAGTTTGTAGTGCGGACTGAAGTCCGCAGCTTGAAAGCGGACTGAAGTCCGCACTACGAACGGTAACGAACATCCAATTGAAAATATTCACCGCAGCGTCAGTTTAGATTGCGAGTACAATAGTTTCCGCTTTCGCAATCTGACTCGTGCATCCCCTATTTTTTGCTTTTCTATCCCTTTGACAGTTGCCGATGCAGAAGGTGGGATACAATAAAATTAAGTACACTTTCGGGAATAACTGGTAACAACCATGAGCAACGAAAGATTTATTATTAGAGCGATGACGCTGGCGGATTTAGAATTAGCTATCCAGTGGGCTGCCACAGAGGGATGGAATCCAGCGATTAACGATGCAATTCCTTTTTACGCTGCCGATGCGAGTGGTTTTTTGATTGGAGAGATTGACGGAACTCCGATTAGCAGCATTTCGGCGGTAAGATATGGTGACAGCTTTGCATTTATCGGTTTTTATATTGTGCAACCTGCTTGGCGGGGACAGGGTTATGGTTTACAGACTTGGAATGCCGCCTTGAAATTAGTAGGCGATCGCCCTACTGCTTTAGATGCCGTTTTACAGCAAGTAAATAACTACAGTAAATTTGGCTTTAAACCAGTTTATCGCGATTTACGCTATCAAGGAATAGGTCAAGCTGGCGTTATTCCTGAAGGCGTTGTTTTGCTGACAGATATCCCTTTTGTTGATGTAGTGAATTACGACGCTCTATATTTTCCTGCATCTCGTCGGGCTTTTATAAATGCCTGGATTAATCATTCAGAACATCAAGCTTATGGGATGGTTCAAGATGGCAAATTGTGTGGTTATGGAGTCATTAGACCCAGTTACACAGGTTTTAGAATAGGGCCTTTGTTTGCTAATTCGACAGAGATAGCTGAAAGGTTATTTATGGCTTTGATTGCTCGTGCTGAAAATCAGCCAGTATTTATAGATGTACCCAATATTAACACTCAGGCGATCGCCTTATTTGAAAGTCGAGAAATGCAACCCATATCTGAGTGTGTGAGGATGTACACCCACGACATAACAAATATTGACATAAATCACATTTTTGGGTTGACAACTTTGGAATTAGGCTAAAACTAGCAGGACTTACCCACTGTCAAGGTGTAGCAAGGGTTTTGAGACTTTGTGTTGAAGGGTAAGTTGATTCTGGTGCGTTAGATTGGGTGATGCAAGGCGATCGATTGACCGCAACAAGCAAGGTTCGTAGTGCGGACTTCAGTCCGCAGCTTTTTGCGGACTGAAGTCCGCACTACGAACTGGTTTTTGTGATGTTAATCGACCGGACGTGATATGATGCAAGTCGATCGACTTGCATCACCCACTCTGGCGCACCCGACAAGTTTCTACTACCGAGAAAACCTAGGTGAGCAACCAACCTGAACTAAACAAATACAAGCAAGAAATAGCAGATTTGTACACCCGCCGAAGTCAAACCTATGACAATAGCGATTGGCATTTACAGATTGCTCGCCGTCTGGTACAATACGGGCGAGTTAGTTCTGGTCAGCAGGTTTTAGACATGGCAACGGGAACAGGTCATGTCGCGATCGCAGCCGCTGAGATTGTTGGCTCTGAAGGTCGAGTTGTGGGCGTAGATATTTCATCGGGAATGCTCGATCGAGCCAGAAGCAAGGCTCAAGAATTAAGTCTCAAAAACACAGAATTTCTGCTTGCAGATGCCGAAGCGCTAGACTTTCGTGTCAATAGTTGCGATCGTATTTTTTGTTCCTCTGCCTTTATTTGGATGTCGGATCTGCACGCAGCCCTCACCCACTGGCACAAATTCCTCAAACCAGGGGGAATCCTGGGCATTCATGCCTTTGCTGATACCGCTTTTGTTGGCGGAGTTGTCACCCAGAAAGTAGCTGAAAAATACGGCATTTCCTTCAACATGAGCAAACCCACAGGTACTGTAGAAAAGTGCCGCAGCTTGCTCGAAAAAGCAGGATTTGAGGATGTAGAGATTAAAATTGAGCAAGATGGTAGCTATATCACTTTAGAAAAAGCAAAAGCAATGTGGGCGGGAAGTTCTCATCCGGCTCCCGGGCAGTATCCGCCTCCTTTATCAACATTTTCAACCGAGCAATTAGCGCAAGCTAAGGCTGAGTTTGAAAGTGAAATAGAAGTATTGCAAACCGAGCAAGGAATTTGGAACGATATTACTACTTTTTATGTTTTAGGTCGGAAATAGTAGGAGGCTGCGAACTGCATAACTGACTTAATATCAGTCTGTATTCATCCGCGTTTATCTGCGTGCATCTGCGGTTAAATATTCCAAATCTGCCAGCATAGTTAGATTCAGACAATTTAAGATACTAGATTTAATCGGGCGCTTTTCATCCCAAAATACCATCGATGAATAAAATTTAATTGCTGTCGGTGAATTCAAAAGCTCAAAAGTCTCACGTGCAACTTGTTCGTTTTCAAAGCTGAGAAAATAAACAGTATCATCAAAAATTACAGATTTATTAGCGATTGCACCGATCAATCTGAAATCCAATTTTTTATAAAGTCCGCAAATTGCAATTTTCCACAATTTAAAACTATAATCGCCAACTCCAAAAATAGAAAAGCGAGGATTCTGTTGATAAATCTTGCTTTTGCGATTGTCTAGATAGCGTGCGTGTTCCTCCAGATAACACCCAGTTTTAGGAGCTATCTGGTTGATAGATTCGGTTGACTCGCCAATAAATCTTTGAGTTACTAAAATATAGCGGTTGGTGGCATGAATGCGATTTTGAGCGACATCTGAGCCTTTAAGTAACGGAAATAGATAAGTTTCCTCAAGCTCGACAGCTTCCCCAAATCCATTGACAAACAAATCATCAATTTTCCGAAACTCCATCACATTCGAGCAGTCATGCTTGACGCCAGATCGCCATTTCGTTTTTGACTTTACAACATATAAATGAGTCAGTTTATTGAAACAATCGATATCTTTGATTAGGAGATTATTTTGATAGCCTATGCGGTGAGATTCCGAACTTTCCAAACTGCTAAATACATCGCAGAAGTAGTTCTGCGAGCTTGAGTCAAACTTGCAGACTAACAGACAGGCATCAACATTTGCATCAAAATACTTTTTAGCATCTATTTTGTAAGTTGCACAGCTACCAAGATTAAGTTTGTTTGAATGAATGTAGTTCAATAACTTTCGTGCAACGGAAGTCTTGCAAAGCATTGCCAGAGTTGCCTCACGATTCTGCAACCAGTGGATTGCGCAAATCAACATCCATTCTGAAATATCGAAGTTACTTTTACCCGTTAGTGCGTCTAAGCCGGCGTGCTTTTGAAAGTTACTTTTTTTAGGCAAATTTTCACTACCAATAGTTCCTTGTTGTGAGTTTGTCACCCAAGGAAAGTTGCCAAGTACCAGCACCTGATGATTAAATTGGTTGATTAATGATGTCCAGTCAAAATCAAAAAAATCTCCGTGCTTAACTTCACATCTTTCATCCTGTAATAATTCATGCTTTGCTGTGAATTCTTTTAAGTAACTTTGATTTATTTCAACCCCGATAATTTTGCTGGCGGATGGAAAAGAATTTGCAGCAGCTTCAATGAAATTACCTATCCCGCAAGTTGGCTCAATGATGACTTTGGGGTTGATCTCAAGTTCTCTCAATTTCCGACACACCATCTCAGCTAATTCTGGGGGTGTCTGAAAATCTCCGTATTCTATTTGTGTTTTGCGATCGTTGGAAATCATCATTCAACATCTAACTGTACTCAAATCTTAGAGCGATCGGCAACACCCAAAGCCTTTAAATCCTCTAGAGCGGTTTCAGTAAACTTAATTTTGTATTCCGAAGTCGCCATAAAGTAATGATACTTCAAGTTTGCATATAGCTTGATTATTGTACCAGATTTACTCCGGCAAATTCACCTGCTCAACCACTTCCAAAGGTAGTTCCAACACCTCTGCAATTTGTTCGTCGCTCAATCCAAACAGCCGTAATTTACCAACAGCTTCAATCCTAGCTTTATTCTTAACGCGCTGAAAATCAGAAGTTAGAGCCTGACTTTCGTTTCGGGTAGCAACTGGTTGCTCTGAACTAACGTTTAGGCAGCCAATTATATTACTATTAATACTTTTAATACTTTTACTTCTATCGCCAAAAGAAATAGTCAGATTACCTTGACGTTCAAGGACAGATTTAAGATTTTTTTTATCTACTGGTTCATCAAAGACATCAGATAACATTTGCAAAAGCTCGTAACCGACATCCTTAGCGTGGCCCGCTGAACAACCCCAATTTTCGGCAATATCAGGATACTTTTGGCGCTTCAGTGTGCCTTCGATAATTCCGCGCTGCAAGTCATTTAGATGTTGGCCTGTCTTGGCGTAGACAACTTTGTCCACAAATTGCAATACTTCGTGAACCTGCATTATTCGGGATGTGGGAGGACATTAGTTATTATAGCCGATTTTATCCGTCTTTTTCATTCTTTTTCCGCCTTTTACAAAAGTTTAATAAAATCCGTCTTTTTCCGCTTTTCAATTGGTACAGCATGGGGAAAAATAAAAATTGAATAAATTCAATCTAGAATACTGTAATATGTCTGCTGAAAAGCATAAATTCGAGTATGACCATTTGCTTAAAAGGCTGGGTTCTATTGGGGCTGTGGGTGGATGGATCAGAGAATATGTCGATATGCACGGTTTTATAATTTTGCAGGGCTTAGAATCAGAGTTTTATGATTTGAGTTCTGCAAAGCTCTTTTTTACAAAGCTTTCCTCTCATATTGGTACTTTAGTGCCTCATAATTTTGGTCAATCTGATTTTGTATGGGAAATCAAGCCTAAATTATCAAATTATCTAATTCAGACTTTTTCTGAACATAACAAAGCTGCTCCATTACACACAGATTCTCAATACAGGAATCTGCCAGAAAAATATATGGCATTACTTGTTTTTCGTCAAGCTGAGTGTGCAGGAGGAGAAACTCTATTACTGGATTTCTCACTTGTTTTTAATGAATTAAGACAGAGTATTTCTGGACGAGAAATGATCGAGTTTGCTTGCCAAGAAAATTTTGCGATTGCAGTGCCAACTATATTTCATGCAGAAGATAAAACGGAGTATATTTATTCAAGTTTGATTTCAAAAATTCCCCTGATTAGATACAGATATGACACTTTGAAGACAGGATTAGAATTAATTAAGCGCAGCCACGTAAAAGATTTTGCTGAAAAGCTTCAGGCTTTTAATGATTTGATTCACAGAAGTCGATATTCCTCTAGCTTGTTACTTGATAATGGTGAAGCAATTTTTGTAGATAATCATAGGATGCTACACGGTCGATCGTCATTTTTAGATCGTAACAGATTACTTCTTAGAATTCGCATGAACTAGTCAAATACCAACAAATTTAATTGCCGACAAAAATACTTACAATAAAAAAAATGGAAAAGTATATAGAAAAATATTCAAAAGTTGGTCAGGGCGCGTGGACAGCAAAAGCCTTATATGATGAAGTAGTCACTTCTTTACTAAATCAACAGTTTGATAATATTCAAGGCTTTGTGGAAAATTTCTATTTAATTTGTGGTGAATTTGGAGGTGAAGCAGCATCCCGCAAACTTCAAAAAGCAGCTAATCTCCTGCTAAATCATGGTCAGCAGCAAGAGATGTCTGAGCGTTGTATCAAAATTGCAGGAAGCATTCAATTTCATCCACAGGTAGCTAGTTGTATAGACTTGACTACTGTTGAAAAAACAATGAATTCTCATCATATAATATCCTCTAGGATTGAAGAAATTTGTGAATTTTTGGGTTGCTCTCAAAATAATCTAAATGACAATTTGAAGAGGGAAGTTGAATCAGATACTATTCCAAGCGATTGGAGTTTACAAGTTTCTTCATTGTACACAAGGGCGTATGATGAATGGTTTACAGAAATCGCTGATAGATACCTCAAAGACTACCTACCAAGTCGCGAAACTTTATATGCTTCTCCAAAACTAAGAGTTGCTGACTGGAGTTCAGAGGTATGGCGGTGCTGGCGCTTCCTAGATTGTCCCACCTTAGTCGATCCAGGATTTTTTAGACCATCGCAGTTCTTTGTATGGCATATCATTCACGATTCTGTGCATATTTGGCAAATGCAAGCTTACGCTCAAAAGTGGTCTAACATATTGGCTCCCAATGAGTTTTTGTTTCTTGAAGCACAAGCAATGTCTGTGGAAATAATCTTATTAAACCTCATGAAACAATCTTATATAGAAATTCCTAACTGGTATCCTTCATCTCAGAAATCAATTATTCTTAGACTTTTAATTGGGTTGCTTGAAAGAGAGATAAGATTAGATTTAGATTTAAAAGTACATCTTCATGGACAAAGTTTTACAGCATGGCTTGAGGATATTTCAAAATTGACTAATCTCTCACCTGAATATTTTCAAGGGCTTACTGCTGAGTTGCTTGGTATGCCAGGTTTTTGTGCAGCTTACACTGTAGTGACTGATAAATTTAAAAACGTATCTCATGAGCAACGAAAGATATTGTTACAAAAATTTCCTAACATCACTTATGAATTTCTAGGAACTACTTACTTTCCTTAATCTGTTCTGGTATTTTGGTGTAAAAATCTGTAATCATCTGCGTTAATTTGCGTGCATCTGCGGTTAAAAAATCAAAATTAGCAAAAAAGTTTCGTTTGTGTGCCAGTAAACTCAGCGATTTCAATCGCCGAGTCTTATCGAGGAGTTTTCTACTCGTTACCAGGCTGGAGCCTGGTAACGCAGATCCGGAGGCTCTGCCTCCATCTCAAGCAAGCGAGGCAGAGCCTCTGGACATGGGTTCCCAGGCACAGCCTGGGAACCAGTTAACCAGTTACCAACCAGTTACCAGTGAAAAAACCCACAAAAAAAATGCACCCACTCCTCAAAGAAGTGGGTGCAAAACGATCGACTAAATTTTGACCTAAAAACTCAAAATTCCCTTAATAGGCGTCTTGCAATTCGTAGAAATCGGGGGAAATGTAATCTTTCCGAAGCGGCCAGCCGACCCAATCTTCGTTCATCAAAATCCGTTTCAGATTCGGATGTCCTTCGTAGACTATGCCGTACATATCGTAGGATTCCCGCTCTTGGAAATCTGCTGCTTTCCAAATCCAATAGACTGATGGTACTCTCGGATCTTCGCGGGGAATGAATACCTTGACGCGGACTTCTTCGGGATGGGAAGCATTATCTGTCAGCTTGGCCAAGTGGTAGACGCTGACTAAATCTTCTCCAGGGCCTTGGTCGTAGGCGCACTGGTACTGCATATAATTGAACCCGTAGGCATACAGCGCTGTTGACATGGGAATTAAAAAGTCGCGATCGACCTTTAAGATCTCCACACCCAAATTATCGGGCGCCAAAGCTTCATGGTCAAAGCCATTTTGAGTCAACCACTGAGAAACCTTCCCGGCTTCAACAATTGAAGTTTCTGTCTCAGCCACGTTTGACCTCCTGTTTTTGTCCTGCAAGCAGGGCGGGCGGTACGGGCATTCCCATGGCTTCCGTCAATTCCTTCGGTGGCTCCATGCGGCCGGGAATTGACAAATATTTGCCGTCCAAAATGTCGTCTACTACTTTCATTTTGTGGGGTCTGGTGTAGTAGCGGTGAGTCGGTAGCAAGTTAGCCCTTTCTTGCATTGAGTCGTTGGCGATTTTTTTCCGCAGTTTGACGATCGCATCAATAATCGCTTCGGGACGCGGAGGACAACCGGGGATGTACACATCTACGGGAATCAGTTTGTCAACGCCTCTGACTGCTGTGGGGGAGTCTACGCTGAACATTCCGCCCGTGATGGTGCAAGCGCCCATGGCGATCACGTATTTGGGTTCGGGCATTTGTTCGTACAGCCGCACCAAGATGGGGGCGTACTTCATGGTAATTGTACCGGCGGTGATCAACAAGTCGGCTTGCCGGGGACTCGATCGCGGTACTAGACCAAATCTGTCGAAGTCGAAGCGCGATCCAATTAAAGCTGCAAATTCGATGAAGCAGCAAGCCGTGCCATAAAGCAACGGCCACAGGCTGGAAAGTCTCGCCCAGTTATAGATGTCATCAACCGTGGTTAGGATGACGTTCTCTGATAATTCGGATGTGACTTGCGGCCGCTCTGCCGGATTGACAATTAGCGATTTTTGTGATTTGTCAGAACTTAAGACCATTCTAAGGCTCCTTTGCGCCATGCATAGACAAGAGCAATAACGAGGATCGTGATGAAAAACAAGGCTTCGATGAAAGCCAAGAGTCCTAGCTGGTTGAAAGCAACCGCCCAAGGGTAAAGGAATACAGTCTCTACGTCGAAGATGACGAAGACCAGGGCGAACATATAATATCGGATGTTGAACTGAATCCAGGCTCCGCCGATCGGCTCGACGCCAGATTCGTAGGTAGTGCGTCGGTCGTAGGGACGACTTTTGGGCCGCAGTACCTTAGACGCCGTGAGGGCGAGGATAGGCACTAGGCTCGAAATTAACAGGAAGCCTAAGAAATACTCGTAGCCGCTAAGTGCAAACACGGTGAATGATTACTGCCTCTGTGAAAGGGTTCTGTAACTTGTCTTTACATTATATAGATTTTGGGTAGCTAAAATTACGAGTCGATCGAGATTAATTGTCCATCTTCTGCAATAATTTTTAATGTATATTTTAATAAAACCGCAATCTCAGGATTGGGTAAACGATATTCTAACTGCCTGTGGAAGACGGGCGGCTGCCTGTGGACGCTGAGTAAGACCATCATCGACGCTTTGTGTCGAACATCCTTGTGGTGTCCCTAACGTGGTATCGGCGGTTGAGACGGGAAACCTCGAAGACGAATAAGACCGTCCTAATCTGAGTGTTAGTTGGAAGCCCCAACTATAACTAAGCTTAGTTGAGGTACTTCACCTGACCTACTCTTTTTGGAACTATGAGCGATCGAGCCACTGAGACTAAGACCCTCGATCGGCACGAGTGCCGCGCCTGCGGCTACGTCTACGATCCGAAAAAAGGGAATCCTAAAAATGACATTGCCCCTGGCACAGCTTTTGAAGATTTGCCCGCTACTTGGGTTTGTCCCGTTTGCGCCGGCCGCAAGTCGGTCTTTCAAAATCTGGGTCAGCAGGAAGGAGTATCGGGATTTAAGGCAAATCAGCGCTACGGTGTCGGCGTCAACGGCATGACCGAAGGTCAAAAAAGTTTGCTGATTTTTGGCGGCTTGGTCGTTGGTTTCTTGTTGTTACTTAGTATGTATGGTTTGCAGTAAGACGATTGTGAGATTTTGGCAACGAATTGTAATGTTATTGGCGGCTGCACTCATCTGTACGAGTTGCAGCACGATCGGTTCTGTGAGTTACAACCCTTGGCAGGTGATTTCCTTGCCGACGGAAGCTAACTTGCAGGATATTGCCTTTACAGGTAATTCTCAACACGGTTGGGTTGTCGGTTCTGAGGCGACTCTGTTTGAAACGATCGACGGCGGGACTAATTGGAAGCCGATCGCCCTGGATATCAACGAGCCGAGATCGCGTTTTTCATCGGTGAGTTTTTCCGGTTCCGAAGGCTGGATTGTCGGTCAGCCTTCGGTTCTGCTCCGCACAGAAGATGAAGGTAAATCTTGGAAGCGAATTGCTTTGAGCTCTCAGTTACCCGGTTCTCCGAGTACGATCGCAGCTATCGGCCCAAATACGGCTGATATGACGACGGATGTCGGAGCAATTTACCGGACTTCTGACGGTGGCAAAAATTGGAAAGCTGTCGTGCAAGATTCCTTTGGGGTAGTTCGCAATATCAACCGTTCAGAAGACGGCCAGTATGTTGCAGTTTCCTCGAAAGGCAATTTCTACTCGGTGTGGAAACCCGGACAGAATGCTTGGGAACCTCACAACCGTAACAGTTCTCGTCGCCTGCAAAATATGGGCTTTACCAAGGACGGGCGTTTGTGGATGCTCGCTCGTGGCGGCCAGATTCAGTTTAGCGATCCCGAAAGTTCTGAAGGTTGGGGAAAACCGTTTTTTCCCGATCGCAAAGCGAGTTGGGGTTTGCTAGACATGGCTTACCGAACTGATAATGAAGTTTGGGTAGCCGGCGGCGGCGGCAATTTGCTGTGCAGTTTGGATGGCGGGAAAACTTGGCAAAAAGACCGTGAAGTTGAGGACGTTCCTGCTAATTTTTACAGGATTGTCTTTATGGGCCCCGATCGCGGATTCGTGATTGGCGCAAGCGGTACTCTACTTAAATATCAAGGTTCAGCGCAAGCTGCTTGATAGTAGAATAGTAATAGAGATTGTCTGTCGATTTGTTGTTGAAAGGAGGATTCTAAATGGCCGGTACAACTGGAGAACGTCCGTTTGGGGACATTATTACAAGCATCCGTTATTGGGTAATTCACAGTCTCACCATTCCAGCTTTGTTTATTGCTGGATGGCTGTTTGTGCAAACGGGTTTGGCTTACGATGCTTTCGGAACTCCTCGCCCTAACCAGTATTTCACAGAGCAGCGCGAAGAAGTGCCGATTATTTCGGATCGCTTTGAAGCTAAGAAACAAGTAGATCAGTTCATTGGCAAGTAATTTTACAAGGATTTGGAAAAATGACGAGCAGAACGCCAAACAATGAGCCAATTTCGTATCCGATTTTTACGGTGCGCTGGTTGGCAGTTCATACTTTAGGTGTCCCAACGATTTTCTTTTTGGGCGCGATCGCAGCAATGCAATTTATTCAACGATAGGAGTTTACAATGCCTGAGCGCGTTCCTAATCCCAATGAGCAGCCGGTCGAGTTAAACCGGACTTCCCTTTATTTGGGTTTGTTGCTGATTTTTACTCTCGGGATTTTGTTCTCCAGTTATTTCTTTAATTAACTGGTTTCTGAGTTCGATCTCTGTGGTTCAATTCAATTTGTTTAGCTGTGAATTAGTGAGGTGATCGCTATGTTTAGTGAAAGTGGCAGAATTCCTTTGTGGCTGGTAGCTACTGTCGCAGGCCTCGGTGCTCTGAGCATTTTGAGCCTTTTCTTCTACGGTGCTTATGCCGGTTTGGGTTCTTCGATGTAAGGACTATCTGGCGTATTTTACGCCTAAAACCCCCCTTGAAAAAGGGGGGTTTTAATATGATTTTAGATTTGAGATTTGAGTAACTGTAGGGTGCGTCGCCATCGACAATCCCTAAATAAAAATAGAAAATTTCGCAGCGACGCACCTGGCAAAATATTCGAGTACACAAGCCCAAGGTTTTTTAACAATATTTTTTATAAAGGGTTTCAATAGGTAAACCGCATATAAAAAGCAGATAAACACATAAAAACGCAGATGATTCCCAAATAAAAAAGTATCTAAAATCTACAATCATGAATCACAATCTCAAATCTCAAATCTCAAATCTCAAATCTCAAATCTCAAATCACCTAAACTGTGGGGCAAATCCTGAAAATAGCCAAAAGTTGCGAGTAGAATGGTGCAAGAGCCGATCGCTCGATCGTAGTCCATAGCGAAATATGACCCCACCGCAGCCGCCCCGCAAACCTCAAACCGTCTTGGGTGCGATTACCCAAGCAGTCCAGACAATTGCCAAGGTTAATTTTAACCAGCTAGCCCTGAAACCGAATGCCAAAGTACCCGAACTGTGGGTGCAGGATGCGGGTGCAGCTAAAGCTGAGGTTTATCCGCTATTGGGCGATCGATATTTGTTAGGTCGATCGTCCAAAGCTTCAGATATTGTAGTTCGTAACCCCGTTGTCAGTCACGTCCACCTATCCCTAGCGCGGGATACTCGGCGGCGAACACCTTTTGTAATTAAAGACGAAGACTCTACCAACGGCATTTACAGCGGCAAAAGGCGAGTTAAAAGTATGTCCCTGCGTCACGGAGACGTGTTCACATTAGGGCCGCCGGAACTCGCCGCCGCCGTCAGAATTCAGTACGTAGATCCGCCACCTTGGTATGTGGAACTTGTGCGTTACAGCTTTTACGGCGTCAGCGGAATCACCGCTTTGATTGCGCTCTTGGTAGGTGCTGAATCGACCAAGTTTCACGTGCGGCCTCTCCCAAGAAGCATCAACGGCCCGGTGATTGTTTACGCCCGCGACGGTCAAACTCCGCTGCGTCCCCCTCAGAATAACGCTCACTTAGAATTAAAGAAATTGCAGGATTTTTCGCCTTATTTATCCAAGGCGGTACTGGCTTCGGAAGACAGCCGCTACAACTGGCACGTAGGGGTAGATCCGATCGGCGTTTTGCGGGCACTGTTGACGAATGTGCGCGGGGGAGGAATTCGCGAAGGCGGCAGCACTCTGACGCAGCAGTTAGCCCGGAGTTTGTTTCGAGATTATGTAGGTACTCAAGATTCGGGGGGACGCAAGTTCCGGGAAGCCGTAGTCGCGTTGAAACTGGAGACTTATTACAGCAAAGATGAGCTGTTGCTGACTTATTTAAATCGAGTGTTTTTGGGAATTGACCTCTACGGTTTTGAGGATGCGTCTCGATTTTATTTTGCCAAGTCGGCGAAGGATTTGAGTTTGTCTGAGGCGGCGACTTTGGCGGGTATTTTGCCCGGGCCAAACAGTTTCAATCCGATTCAAAATTATCAGTTGGCGGTGCAGTATCGCGATCGGGTAATCGAACGAATGCGTGCGATGGGGACAGTTTCTCAGGAAGAAGCCGATCGCGCGAGGCGATCGCGAATTGACATCAATCCCAAAGCCCGCCAATACCTCCAAAGTACGATCGCGCCTTATTTCTACAATTATGTCTTTGACGAATTGGAGTTTTTGTTGGGGGAGCAGTTAGCCAGAGAAGGGAATTTTATTGTAGAAACAGGCTTGAATCCCAGCCTGCAAAAAGTAGCTGAATCTTCCCTCAAAAATGCCGTAGAAAATGCCGGAGCCAGTGCTGGTTTTTCTCAAGGAGCAGTCGTAACTCTCAATACTAAAACAGGAGAAGTCTTAGCTTTAGTTGGGGGTGTAGATTATTTGCAAAGTCAGTTTAATCGAGCTACCCAAGCATTGAGACAGCCCGGTTCTACATTTAAGATTTTTACCTATACAGCCGCCCTAGAACGTGGCATACCAGCCAGCAAAACCTATTCTTGCGAGCCGCTTTCCTGGGGCGGACAAAATTACAACGGCTGCGCCAGAACCAGCGGCAGTGCTGATATGTATCGGGGTTTAGCACAGTCGGAAAATCCCATTGCTTTAAGAGTCGCCCAAGATGTCGGCTTAGACAATGTAGTGGAAATGGCCCGACGTTTGGGAATTACCTCTCCCCTGCGTTCTTCCCCCGGTTTGGTATTAGGTGAAAGTGAAGTTAATGTATTGCAATTAACGGGTGCGTTCGGGGTTTTGGCAAACCGGGGTTTGGGGAATCGCCCCCACGTAATCAAGCGAATTATTGACAGCAGCGATTGCAAAGATCGCAATGATTTTAAAAGTTGTCGGGTGATTTATGACTATCAACAAGATGGGATTGCCAACAGGCAGTTAGTTTCTGAAGCCGTAGCAGATACGATGACTGATATGCTGCAAGGAGTGGTGCGGGGAGGTACGGGTAGCAGTGCGGCTTTGGGGTTGGGAGAAGCTGGAAAAACAGGCACGACTAATGATAATAAAGATTTGTGGTTTGTCGGTTATATTCCCAGCCAGCAACTGGTGACAGGAGTTTGGTTGGGAAATGACGATAATTCTCCGACGGGCGGAGGTAGTGCAAATGCGGCTCAGTTGTGGGGGGAATATATGCGGCAGGTGGCCCGTTGAAGATAGGTTCGTAGTGAGGACTTTAGTCCTTCTTTTCCACTTGTGTAGGGTGTGTCGCCATCAAAAATCCGTAAATTAAATCGACAATCTCATGGATCCGCACCTTAAACAATAGTTGAGGAAAAAACCCAACAATTGTTGTGTAGCAATTTTTAGACAAATCGTATAATATCACGTCCGGTCGATTACCATAACAAAAACAGTTTGTAGTGTGGACGCCAGGACGCAGTATGTTGCGTCCTGGCGTCCACACTACGAACGGTCAATTCTGTTTGTTAGGCGCGTCGCTATGAGATTGTCTGTGTTTTTTTGGGGATTTGTCCAGGGCGACACACCCTACAACTGCGTCCTGGCGTCCTCACTACGAACGTTCAATTCTGTTTGTTAGGTGCGTCGCTATGAGATTGTCTGTGTTTTTTGGGGATTTGTCTAGGGCGACACACCCTACAACTGCGGACTAAAGTCCTCACTACGAACCAATTTTAGAGTTGACTTAAATGTGGGAAACAGGCCGACAGCCTGACAATATTGAGTGCAGATTGACGACATTTCCGATTACGGCGATCGCAGGTGCGGCAAATTCAGTTGTCTCAACTTGCTCTACAATTGTACTCAAAGTACCGATCAATTCTTCTTGTTCCGGGCGCGTTCCCCAGCGCACTAAGGCTATGGGCGTTTCTGCGCTCAATTCGGCTGCTGTTAACTGGCCGATAATGTAAGGCAAATTGTGGATTCCCATGTATACTACAATGGTTTCGGAGCCACGGGCGATCGCCTGCCAATTTACCTCTGGCCGATATTTTCCCGCTGATTCGTGGCCGGTGACAAAGGTGACTGACGAACTGTACGATCGATGTGTCAGAGGAATTCCCGCATAAGCCGGGGCCGCAATTCCCGAAGTGACACCGGGTACAACTTCTACAGAAACTCCAGCTTTTACCAAATCTTCCATTTCTTCGCCACCGCGCCCGAAAATAAATGGATCGCCGCCTTTGAGACGAACTACGATCGCATTATCTTGAGCTTTGTCTATCATTAGCTGAGTAGTTTCGTCCTGCATTAACGAGTGACGCCCTTTGCGTTTGCCGGCATCAATTCGTTCTGCTTGGGGGTTGATGACTGCCAAAATTTGAGGGCTGACTAAGGCGTCGTAAATCACCACATCTGCACACTCTAACAGAGCTTTTCCCTTTAAAGTCATCAAGCCCGGATCTCCGGGGCCTGCACCTACTAAATACACTTTACCTAAAGACATTTTTCTGGATTCCTTTACGTCTTCTGTGTCTCTGCGGTTCATTTTTGAATTAAATCCCGAATTAAATCTGCTAATTCCACACTTGCGCCTAGAGGATTTGCGAGATGAAGTTCTGCCGTGGGAAATTGCTGCTGTAGCTGCTCGACATTTTTGGCGATCGCATCTGTAATTCCTCCATTAAATAAGAAGTATGGCA
Source organism: Microcoleus sp. Aus8_D2 (assembly GCF_036702665.1). Classification (NCBI taxonomy): domain Bacteria; kingdom Bacillati; phylum Cyanobacteriota; class Cyanophyceae; order Oscillatoriales; family Microcoleaceae; genus Microcoleus; species Microcoleus sp. Aus8_D2. The sequence goes on along the minus strand of NZ_JAUBUN010000014.1, from coordinate 48,786 downwards.
CAATTCCTATTTGCTGCTGTCCACCGCGAACCAAATTATCAATTTGTGATTCCAAACTCGGTTGTACTGACCAATAAGCTGGCTGTGCGCCGAGTTGGCTGGCGATTTCTTCAACTGTTGAGTTACCTCCAGGGCGGCGGCTACCGTGGGATAGTAAAATCCATTTTGGCGATAACAAATTGGGGAGAAAAGCTACCTCTTGCATCTGATTTTTTAGCAAGTTTGTTAAGCCTGCTGCTTGGGAACCTAAATGCGGGCGCACTTCTATTTTTAGTTTGGAACCAAAAGTTTTTTGGGCAATTTCCACCTCTGTCGGGATGTCGTCGGCGACATGAACTCCCGGTAACAAAAATACGGGGAGAATTTGCAATTGTGTAAATCCTAGCGACAGGGTATGCTCGCCAAAACTGCAAATTTGTTCGTGGAGTGGCGCGGGGCCGAGTTCTAGGGTAGCGGTGGCTACTGCGGGGAAAGAGTCAGCCAAATTTTGAGACACCAGTTGGCTGAGGTTTTCCAAAGCTACTTGGGGTCTGGGGTCGCGGCTGCCGTGAGAAACTAATAAATAGGTCGATCGCAATTTCAATAGGGATTTGATGTTAATGGTCGATGATGATTTCAAATAATTATAACACCAGAGGGTGCGTGAGTTAAAAATTGCTCGACATTTCGCCGACATCTCTCAACTCACGCACCCTACACAACTAAACAACTCTCTAATTAACCTTTGGGAGCAGGATCGGCGACGTACTTGAAAGTAGGTTCAGAGTTCAAAGCATTGGGTTCGTCCTTGCCATCACTAGACAAGTTAAAGAACAAATCTACTGTTGAATCTGGCGCGATATTTCCGAACAGCGGATCGGTGAGTTTGCCCATTGCTTGCAGAGCATTCATGAACATTTGAGTGTGGGAAATTTCCCGAGTCAGCAAGAAGTGCAGCGTCTTTTTGGTTCCGGCATCCGGCGCTAGTTTAATCAATTCTTCGTAGGTTTGGCGAGCTCCTGCTTCCGCACCGATATTAGCGCGCAAATCCCGCACGACATCGCCACCTTCGTTGACATAAGCCCCCGTCCAAGCTTGACCTTGGCTGTCCAACAAATGCGGGCCTACGCCGCGTACAGCAAACAAAGTGCTTTTGTAAGCATCTGTTTGATCGACATTTTTGGTGTGAGCTTCGATCAGTTTACCAACCATTTCTAAGTGGCCGAATTCTTCGATCGCAATATCTTGGAGCATATCCTTAATCTCTGCATTTTCACAGTGAAAGGACTGCACCCAGTATTGCAGAGCTGCTGTCAGTTCTCCGGTGGCTCCGCCAAACTGTTCTAGCAGCAATTGAGCAAAACGGGGGTTGGCTTCATCTACTGTTACCGGAGACATTAGTTGCTTTTTGTGAAAAAACATCGATCGATACCTCTTTTTAGTTCTGTTGTTACAGTCGTCAGATTGCCGACTTGTATCTGTGTTTACCTTCAGCATCCATTGTGCGACAAGCGAGATAGTCGAACCTCGCTCGGTGGATACATCTAGCGTGAGCTATTTCTCTGCTTTCAGGTAGATTTAAAATATAAAATTTTGCTGAGTTATTGGGTACACAAGATTACGATTTAGCAGCCTCGTTATTGTCGCATTCGGTTAATTTTGCTGACAGGGCATCGAGGTGCCGCAGCCACTGAATGCCGCCTACCCAACTGCGAGATGGCAGGTGTCCGATTGGTGCTTGCTGAGTAAATTTAAGTTGTCCTGGACTGGTAGTTGAATTGTAGGTTTGCCAATTTACCCGATCGCAAAATCTGACATAATCTCCCTTGACGCTTTCGTAGATTTGCTTTTGGATGCTGAAGCCAAACCGACCTTGACTGTAGTGCAGCCACAGGCGATCGACTGTTTGCAAATCTGGACAGGGTAACTTATAAATTTGGCTGATTTCTAGCTGAGTTCCCGGTGTCAGCGACAGACACTGACACATTACAGCCCAAGTTTCGCGATCGGCTTCTTTCCAATTTTTAGTTGACAAAAAATCCCGCAGTTTGGTATAATCAACTCCAGTTTCTGAAACCAGGGTGGAATCAAAATTAGAAATCGCAGATAAGGAAACGGTTTCTGCGGAATTGGCGGCGGATTTTGTTGACAAAATCGGAGAATCGGGAGTTAGCAGCGCTTTGAAATAAGGCGAGTTGTCGGTATGATTGAGATTAGGAGCGATCGGCTGTTTCGACCAAACCAAATCTCGATCGCGAATATGTAAAACTGCATCGATATCTTGCAAAACTTCCCTCGCAAAACTGTAGCGCTGACCAAGATGGATGTGCAGCAATTTATCTAAAATCTCACCTAACTCGGCGCTAATAGTCGTACCTTTGGGGAGAAACTCTCGCCACCACCAGCGCTCGGTTTTACACTCGTACATATCTAAAGGCGGAACCTGCGTCATCAGGCGAATGCAAGTAACACCTAAACTGTAAAGGTCGCTAGCAGGAAATACTTTACCGCGCATTTGTTCGGGGGCGACATAATCTTGACTTCCGATGAGCGTTGCTGAACGGAGTAAAGCTGAATCAGTCAGCAATTTGGCAATGCCAAAATCGATCAATACGAGTTTGTTGTCGGACAGGCGGCGGATAATATTTTCGGGTTTGATATCGCGGTGAATGACACGCTTGTCATGGATAAATTGTAGCACTGGCAATAAATCTTGCAGCAGTTGCCAAATTTGATTTTCATCCCAGACACTCTGCTCTAATTCTTCTTTGAGAGTCGGCCCGTCTATAAACTCTTGAACTACATAGATATGCCCTTCTTGTTCAAAGCCGGCTAATAATGTGGGAATTTGCGGGTGTTTTCCCAGTTCGTCTAAACGGACGGCTTCTTGGTAGAATAATTCCAGGGCTTTGTTGAATATGTCTGGATCGCGATCGTGAAAATAAAATTGCTTGACTGCACAGCGCGGTTTCGATGGGATGTCTTCATCGATGGCTAGGAACGTTTTGCCAAATCCACCTCTACCTAAGAGTTTAATCGGGCGATACCGCTGTCTCAGCAATAGGTTAAAGCCGCAGTTTAAGCAAAGTTTTTCGGTTGCGGAATTTTCGGGATTTTGACATTGTGGGTTGATACAGTAACTCATATCGATTTGAGATTTTGGATTTGAGATTTTGGATTGTGAAGAAGTTTTTTTTAAATGCACCGCGCTCACTAGCCTCCTTCCTGCGCGCCGCGGAGGAAGAGAGATCAAAGGAGAAAATTAGTTGACAATTGACGCACACATGGATATAAGGCTATTCTAATCGGCTGGGCCCAATCATGATGTTGTACGGTGTGCACTGCCCCAAGCTGACACAGATTTTGGCGCCCAAATGCTTGCTGCGCGGTCGTTTTACTGACATTTCGAGATGCAACTGGCACATTAAAAAAAGGTACGTTGTTGCGCTGTCTTTACTCTTGACGCCACAATGTACCTAAAAAATCGTTTAACTATTGTGACACTTGCGTCGAGGACTGACTCGGTGGACTATGGCGCAGGAGAGGCGCGAACAAACCAGTTTCTGACCGCTCGTGCGATCGCCCAAACGGAAAATTGTGCTAAACTCTTACTGCGCCGGGAATTTGAGGCGCGATCGCTCGCTCGGTTCAGGGACGCTGAAAAAAATTTTGAAATTTTTTGGCTTTACCCCCTAGACTTGTGCTGAGATGTGATGCTATAGTTAAAAACGTTATGGCGAGTGTAGCCAAGTGGTTAAGGCAGTGGTTTGTGGTACCACCATTCGTGGGTTCAATTCCCATCATTCGCCCTTTTGATTCTCAAAAATTAGAGGCAGAGCCTCTAGATCTGCGTTACTAGGCAGAGCCTAGTAACGAGTTAGTAACTGGTTCCTAGGCTCTGCCTGGGAACCAATGTCTAGAGGCTCTGCCTCGCTTGTTTGGGAAAATTAGAGCCAGAGCCTCTGGATCTGCGTTACTAGGCAGAGCCTGGTAACGAGTGATTATCTCAGTACAAGTTCCGATATGCTAACCTTAAATCCAATCTAAAATCTAAAATCCAAAATCTAAAATCAAAGTATGCCATCTTTAGTAACAGAAGATTGGGGATATAAATTTAGTGGCGATCGCACAATTAGTAAATTTATTGGTCAAGTTGAAGGAGAAGCAGCTTTAGCGAAATATTGCGATTGGGAATGCAAAGAGCGTGCGGAAGTTGTAATGTCGGAAATAGCCGGCGCATCCCACAGTCTTTTCTACGTGCGGCGTCAAAAGGTAAATGAGAGATTTTCTGAAGAGGAAATCTGGGAATTGCTGATTGCTACGGATCGAGATGATTTTGAATTTCCCGAATTGCTGCAAAAAGCCGATCGCACTTTGCGCTTGTTAGCAACTGTACGCACAGAAGATGGAATCGGCGGCTTAAAACTGCTGGATGCTGGATTGGTAGCGACTCCTAGAGGTAGAAAAGATGGCTATGCTTTGCCGGTACAGTTGCGACTTTTGCCGAAAACTAGATCGCCAATTCCCGCAAAGTCGATCGCCCGCATTCAACAAATGCCTTTCTGGAACGACAGACACATACCAACTACCGAACAATTAAAAGTTTGGCATACTTTCTTAAATGTGGAAAAACGCATCGCCGAAGCGCGTCAATTTTGCGTACCTTTCCGCGCGCACAACTACGGTTCCGGCTTCAAAATCGTTACTTTTGAAATCGATCCTAATTCTGCAACTCTTGACGGCTACGATGAGAATCCCTTACAAGTTGGCGACTTTCGGGAAAGGCTGAAACAAGCCAGAAATGAAGACATTATTTTGTTTGATTCGCCGCCCGGAAGCAGAAGTGGGCGTGACGGCGAGACTTTGGGTAGCATTGCCGAAATTGAGTTCGATCGTGGTAAGTTACGGATTAAGTTAGATGTTGATTTAGGCGATCGCATGGCGGGCGGCCGATATCAACTTCCCAAACAAGGATTTTTGTATTTTGAGGCGGCTGGCGACATCAGTCAGATCGATCGCAAAAAGAAAGCTTTAAAAATGCTGGCGGATGGCCGCGCTCAAAATCCGTATTTAAGCGAATTTTTATTCGACTCTTCCCAGGCGAGAATTCCCGACAAGCTGGTAAAATTGGAGCGGGAAAATTTATTAAATCGCAATGCTAACGATGACCAACTTGCGGCGGTTGAAATGGTGTTGTCGGCGCGGGATTTAATTCTGATCCAGGGCCCTCCGGGAACCGGGAAAACCACGGTGATTGCGGAAATTTGCTATCAAATTGCGCGTCAGGGCGGGAAAACTCTGATTGCTTCCCAAGCAAATTTAGCCGTTGATAATGCTTTAAGTCGGTTGGTTCACAATCCGGCGATTCGGGCTTTGCGGAAGGGAAAAGCTCATAAGGTACAGGAGGAAGGGCAGCCGTTTTTAGAAGAAAATGCGATCGGCACTTGGCTGCAAAATACGGCGATTGATTGCGAACAAAAGCTATCGCAGCGCCAAATTAATGTGACATCTTTGCGGCAGTTGGTGGCATATTTCGACAGATTTAACGCCTACTCTGCTGCTGAGAGAGCTTTTTTCAAGGAACAAAAACACCTGCACGACGGGAAGGCAGATATTGAGGAAAAGTTGACCGCGCAAACAGCAGCGTATCAATTAAGTTTAACCGCCAAAAGCGAGATTGCATCTTTGGTTGACGGACTGGCTAATCTGCTATCAGCGCCGGAGATTAACTGGGAATCTTCGGAAGTTGCCGAGTTTATGCCGAAACTAAAACCCTATTCTGAAGGCAATGTTTTAGTCGAAAACTTTATGGCAAATGTGCGGATTTGCGTCAACCATGCTACTCAAATTGGATTGGATCGCCCGATGTGCGGTGCGTTTGGGATTGCGGTTTGGTTGCGGGAAACTGTAGCACCGCAAATATCTGATCTTAAGATGGCGGGCGATCGCGCCGAGGAAGTTTGTCACGCTATGTCAACGGTTGCGGAGTCTTTGCGGGTGTCGCAACCGTTGTCGGATGCAGTGAATCAGCTACAATTGGGCGATCGGCAAAATCAGACACACCGCCACAATCTCGAACATAAAATCAGTAATTTGGAACTGCGAAAAGCCGAAATTGCCGCCGTTGTTGTCGCCGTTGCAGAGTGGATCGAGACGGCGGATACGCAACTTTATACAGTTGTGCAATCTTGCTGGGAAACCGGCGCGATATTGACCGATGAAATGGTAGCATTGCCTCCGGGACTGTTGAAAATTGCGCGATCGCTCAAATTGCCGATCGTCCCGCCGAAGTGTAAAATCAATTTGCCCGATTTAGAAAGACTGCAAAAGGCGGTATCCCACGAAGCTAACGGCGGTTATCAGGACATTCAAGGGCAGCAGTTCCGGTTTAGCGAGTTTTTGCACCTAAATTTGAGTCAAATGCCGATCGTGCTCGCTGCGGGCGATCGGGCGCAATGGCAACAACTAGCCAAAGACTTCGCCAGCTATGCCCAAATCAGTGCCACCCAGCGCAAATTTATTATCGAAAAAGCTGACACTTTCTTGAGTAACATCCAACAATTTTACAGTGAAGCATTGCAGCCAAATCAAATTCAGGCAACTTGCGATCGCCTAGTCAAAGAATTGCTGCACACCATCCTCGGAAACGCCCGCCAGTGCATAGTTCCCCTAAAAACCGAAACCGAACAACAACTAATTAAACAGCAACAATTATTAGATAAAATCGGTCAAACCGTCAGCCAGCAGCAAATATCCGCCGCCCAACTTCAGGTAGAAACAGCGCAGCAAGAAGCGAACTTAAAAATTAGCGAAGTTACGAATCAATTGCAAGCAATTGTCGAACTGCCCGACGTACCGGAAAAATTGCGGATTCTCGCCCAACAATATCTCGCCCAAAAGTCGAATATTTGGGAACAACCGCAGCAGTTTGTCAAGCAAGTTGACATTTGGAAAAGTAGCATCATTCAACTTGAGAAATCCATTGCTGACTTAGATCCGTTCGCCATTTTGGAAGTCATCAAAACTACTCTTGACGAGCAATTATCCCCGCTGGAAATTGCCGCGACAACTGCGCAGCAGCAACTCGCACAACTTCAAACGGAATTGAGCGAAATTACAGCTCAACTGCAACAGCAACAACCAGCGGCAGAATTAATCATAGAGAGAAGTTGGTGGGAATCAGCATGGCAAAATATCCCGAGTAAATACCAGCCAGAAGTTCCCAGTACGGGATTGTTCAGCGTAGATTTTTTAAGCAAAATCAAGCGATTGTTCAAACATTGGCAGCGGGAATTAGAACGAGAAGAAATAGCCTTAAATCGCTCTCAAGACTTTATGACAGATTGGATTCAAAAACTCCGCAATCCATCTGAAAAAGACCGCAACGATCTAAAGCAAATTTATATTGACAATGCCAACGTCATCGGGATTACCTGCGTGCAAGCCGCCAGCTTTGATTTTAGCAAAAACTTTCCCAGCTTTGATGCAGTCATCATTGACGAAGTTAGCAAATGCACTCCACCAGAGTTATTAATTCCGGCTTTGAAGGGCAGAAAATTAGTATTAGTCGGCGATCACAGGCAATTACCGCCGATGTTCGATCGCAGTACGATAGACGATATCGCCGAAGACATCGGCTGTACCGGAGATGAACTTAGCTTTATCAAAGAATCGCTGTTCAAAATCTTGTTTGAAAGTGCAGGCGACGGTATCAAAAAAATGCTGACAACTCAATACCGAATGCACCCGCAAATCATGGGCGCAATCAATCAGTTTTACCAACAAAAGCTCAATTGCGGGATTCTGGAAGCAGACACGAGGCGCGCGCACCATCTCGCAGGTGACATAATTCAGGAACACAATCACATCCTGTGGGTGAAAACGCCCGTGGGACAAGGGTTTGAGGAGGAGAAACAGGGTACTTCCAGGTTGAATGTGAAAGAGATAGATGCGATCGAGCTTTTGTGCGAACAGATGGAAATCGCTTGGCGGCCTAAAATGGTAGAGGGTGAACCACCGAAGGAAATCGGAATTATAACTTTTTACGGTGCTCAATTGAACGCAATTAAAGACAGGATTGAAGCCGAAAGATTCCCATCTTTGAGCATTCGTACTGGTACGGTTGACATATTTCAAGGCATGGAAAGACCTGTGATTATCGTCAGCACAGTATGCAATAATGTTAGAGGGGATATTGGATTTGCTAAGGAACCGGAACGGGTGAATGTGGCTTTTTCCCGCGCCCAAGAATTGTTAATAGTTGTCGGCTGTCACGATTTATTTACCCAACAAACAGGTACTGTGGGAAAAATGTATCAGGAAGTTTCAAAAACGGTGCGTCACTGCGGAGGTTTTGTAGATGTCTCTAACGTCATCGGCTAAATTAATTGACGCGAATTTAACTTCGCTAGCCGCACAAATTGAGGAACAAAACCCTGGTTTGTCGGTGTTGGCGGCGCGTCAATTCCGCTTTGCTATCCGCCAAACTCCGCTGGAAGTGGCGGTTAGCGAACCTCGCGAGTTTAATGTGTTGGAAGAGTTCATTTTGCGGGCGAGTGTTGAGTTCGATCCCGCGCCGACTTTGCAGGAATTGGCGGATTTGCTGGGGTTGGATGAGATTTTTGTGAAGACTGCGGCGACGACTTTGGTTAATTTGGATATTTTGGAGGTCGCGGATCGTGGTAAAATTGCGATCGCCCCGCAAGGTAAAGATTTTGTGGAAAAAGGTGCAGTTAGTCGATCGCAAATCCAATCAATTTACGCCATCTCCGATCCATTAAACCAAACTCTCACCTTCAAATTCGAGGCTGTAGCAGCAGAATCAATCAACTTACCAGATTTAACAGACTTCGTATCCCTCGAACATAAAATTACCGACCTTGCCGACTTAAGCATAGCAGAAATCCAGCCGCTGATCCAAGCTTCCGGCTTAGGGATTCACGTCCCCGAAAACGGCAAAATCGTCTCTAAGTGCGATGTCGTCGGCGATGATGTGGATATTTGGCAAATTGTATCAGTTTTTGTGTTGCAGGATGCGATCGAAAATAAAACTACCATCCAAGCCAGACAGGGAAAACAAATATTAGAAACCGCATCAAATCGGCTGAATGAGCTAGAATCTCAGCAGAAAGTGTTGAATGAATTGTGCAAATCCACCGCAGAAATCCCACAACCTGAGTCAGAAACAATCCCGGTTCCAAAAACTCGCAAACAGACATCAAAAAAGAAACGCAAAGAAATCTAGTTGGGAAACAAGTAATATGCGGACTAAAGTCCTCACTACGAACCAGGCTTGTAGTGAGGACTTTAGTCCGCACCAATCATAGGAATAAACTCCTCACTACAAAATTACTGAGCTTTAACGCATTTCAGCATCCGCAAAGTAGCAGCCGCCGCGTAATTCCGCTTAGCAGAATCATCGGGAGCAAAACGAGTTCCAACTTCGTTGAGAGACGAAGCTACACCACAATAAGCAGACATTTGATTAATAATAGCAGCAGCCCAATGATTCTGAGTATCAGAAAAAGTTTTAGCAGGTTCTTTAGCCACTAAATTCGGCTGCTTTCCCCGCGCCGACAAACCAAATTCCGACGCTCTTCGCAAGACTGCCATTAATTCAGCGCGAGTCACTGATTGCATCGGTTTAAATGTCCCATCTGTATAGCCACTAACTATTTTATTGTCCCGCGCAAATTGAACTTTTCCGGCACTCCATCTGGTGCTATCAACGTCACTATAGGGACGGGTAGAAACCTGACCAGGAAATGTGATGTTAGCACCTTGTATTCCTTTCAATGATTCCAATACTAAAGATACCTATTGCTCTCTGGTAACAGGAAGTTGTGACCGAAAGGTATTATCTTGAGCAAAGCCGGCTACAAACCCAAGGCCCACAGCTTTTTTAATTTCGGAAGCGTAGATATCCGTAGCAATAGCTCCGAATGTAGAAGGGCCAGTATTACCGCCAGTATTACCCCCAGTATTGCGGCCGTTATTGCTAGTTGCGCCCGGTGCGGGTTGACTGCTAGTTAAATAAAAGTGACCTAATACTTTGCCTTGATAAGTTCTTTTCGTGAAGCGCCAAGCGGGGTCGAGACTGATTTTCATGAAGCCGTTAACATCGCCGTTTGTGCGACCGATAATTATCGCTTGAGCGTTAGCATCGGTGGGGATTCCCATTAATACCACATTGCCGTCCACAATTTGCAAAATTAGGCTGTATTTTAATGCTAAATCGGCGCCGGCCATGCGAATAGAAAAGCCGTTGCTGTCTGTGGCGCGGCCGCAAATGCCGGTGAAATCAAAACTAACTAATAACGGATCTACTGTGACGGGATTAGAGCCGCTTTCGCTCCAGCACTTCCGTCTGTCTGTTACCTGTTCTACAATGAGCAATTGGTAGCCGCCAAAAGCGCGGGGTTGGGCGATCGCAATTACTCGGTCTTGGTTAATTTCGGTTTCGTCAAAAGTATATGCTTTCGCCGGAGCGATCGCCCCGAGTGTTAAGATTGCTGAACCTGCGAGTGCGGCTGCTGCTCGTACCAGTGAATGTTTCATAGTTTTTCCCTCTTTACCCTTGTGTTAACGAGACCTATCTATAATATAAAAAGGTCGCGATGTCCAGACAACAAGATAGAATTTTACCATCTCTTGTTCCGGTGATGCCAAGTGCGATCGGACAAATATTATAAAATTCCATAGGGTGCAGTTAAGTCTGATCCCCCCCTAACTTGCCCCCTACTCCCCCTGGTGGGAGGGGGGGACAAGAGTATTTTCTTGTGTCAACCCCTACTCCCCTGCGCGAGCGGGAATTTAGGGGGAACTCAAATATAAAAATGCTATCAAAGTCAACCCCTACTCCCCTTTTTAAGGGAGATTTAGGGGAGATCCGATCTAAAAAAAAGTGCGTTACACGCTTGTTAACGCACCCTAAAACAAACATTCAAAAAGAGTCTTTCCTGTTTAGCGGAACATACTGCTAACGGAACTATCTTCGTGAATCCGCCAAATAGTTTCGCCCAGCAAATTAGCTACCGAAAGCACCGTTAACTGCTCAAAACGGTTCTCTTCAGGGACAGGAATTGTATTCGTAACAATTACCTCTTCCAAGACTCCGCTAGACAAACGCTCGATCGCCGGCGGCGAAAAAACCGCATGAGTAGCACAAGCATAAACCTGTCTCGCACCTTCGCGGCGCAACAATCTCGCGCCTTCGGTAATCGTCCCCGCAGTATCGATCATGTCGTCCACCAACACGGCAGTTTTGCCTCTGACATCCCCGATGACGTTCATCACTTCAGCGACGTTGTGAGCTTGGCGGCGCTTGTCAATAATCGCCAGGGGAGCATCGCCAAGCTTTTTAGCAAAAGCTCTGGCCCTAGCGACTCCGCCAACATCTGGCGAAACCACAACAATATCCGTCAACTGCTTGCTCGCCAGATAATCCAAAAGCACCGGCGAACCGTAAACATGGTCGAAAGGAATGTCAAAATAACCTTGAATCTGAGCAGAGTGCAAATCCATCCCCAAAATGCGACCGGCGCCAGCTTCAGTAATCAAATTGGCCACCAACTTTGCAGTAATCGACTCTCTGCCGGCCGTTTTGCGGTCTGCTCTAGCATATCCGTAGTAGGGAATCACGGCAGTAACTTGTCTGGCAGAAGCGCGGCGACAAGCATCGATCATAATTAACAATTCCATGAGGCGATCGTTCACCGGACAGCAAGTTGGCTGAATTAAGTAAACATCGCAACCCCGAATCGATTCTTGAATTTGAACGTAGAGTTCCCCATCAGCGAACCGCTTGCGAACCATCGGCCCCAAATCGATCCCCAGATAGCGAGCCACCTCTTGGGCGAGGGGAACATTAGCAGAACCGGAGAACAGCCGCAGACGGTCGTGAGCAGAAATCGGCGGCTCGGGAAGCGGAAGCGGTAAAGTAGCAGAACGGATCACAGCAGGCCTCTTGCAAGACGTTTATTTTACCGCCATCTTACCATCGGAAACTAGAAATATTCAGCCAATTTTCTGATAGATTTAACTTTCGGGGCGGTTGCAAGTGTGACGTTAGGCGAACTGAATAGGACTGGCAGAAGTATGTCGGAGAAACTGGTTGGAGCAGGGACTGGAAGTGCAGCCGCCCAAAATTCGATCGCAGGCCGGAGTCCGGGTTCAAGGCAAGAAAAATGCCACCAAGAGGCAATAAACTTGCAAAAAAATGAAAAAAAAGTTAAGAATCTGAAGCATACTCCTGATTTTTGATATAGCAAACCAAGGTACAAATCGATGAGCTTAAGAGAACGCATTGACGCAGAAATCAAAGCAGCCATGAAGTCCAAGGACAAAGTTCGCTTGGAAACAGTTCGCGGCATCAAGAAATTTATTCTCGAAAAAGAGGTCAGCCTCCGTCCTTCGGGGCAAGAGACGCTGACAGAAGCTCAAGAATTGGAAATTTTGATGCAAATAGCCAAACAGCGCCGGGATTCGATCGACCAATACCGCAAAGGTGGCCGCGAGGACTTAGTGGCACAAGAGGAGGCGGAGTTGGCAATTGTTGAAGAATATTTGCCGCCGCAGATGTCAGACGAAGAGGTGAGTCAAGTCGTTGACGAAGTGATTGCCTCGGTAGGCGCTACTTCTGCCAAAGATATGGGCAAGGTGATGGGCAAGGCAATGCAGCAGCTTAAGGGCAAAGCAGATGGTAACAGAATTCAAGACATGGTGAAAGCAAAGCTTAACAGTTGACCTGTGACCTGTGACCTGTGACCTGTGACCTGTGACAGTTGGGAGTTGGGAGTTGGTAGTTGACCTGTGACCTGTGACAGTTGGCCTGTGACAGCAGTCATCAGGAAGAATCTAGCAGCAAATCTCCTGGGGTTTCCCCTTTGCGATCGACCCCAAAACACCGTCCGCAGAGCAACCACGGGGGGTTTGCCCCTACATTGAGTTCCAGGTTGTCCCTGCTTGACCTGCAAAAAAACCCGATTTCTGAAAGTTGCTCAAAAAAATGTAAAATGCTAACTTTGGTCGGGACTGGGAACGAGAGACAGTGAAGTATGCTCTGAAGCCTTAAAGACGTAGCAGTCTATGTCAGTGAGCGCTCGCCTATTATTTAACAGTTTCTACTTAAACTTATGCAGCCACCTATTGCTATTGGAACTCTCCTACAAAACCGCTACCGCTTGGTGAATATTTTAGGTCAAGGGGGATTTGGCCGGACTTATTTAGTAGAAGATTTGGGGCGGTTTAAAGAACGTTGCGCCTTGAAGGAATTGATTCCGATGCAAAGCGGGCCTTACGTTTTGGAAAAATCGAAGGAATTGTTTCAAAGAGAGGCGGCTATACTTTACCAAATTGCCCACCCGCAAATTCCTCAGTTTCGAGCAATATTTGAAGAGAATCAACGTTTGTTTTTAGTGCAAGATTACGTGGAAGGGATGACTTACCGCGAACTGTTGCTCGATCGAACTTCTACAGGCGGCACCTTCAGCGAAGCCGAAGTCTTAGTATTTATCCGGCAAATGCTGCCGGTACTGGCTCACATCCACGCCCGCAGCATCATCCACCGCGACATCTCGCCTGAAAATATCATCCGCAGGGAAAACGACCAACTGCCGGTACTGATTGACTTTGGAGTGGTGAAAGAACTCGCCACCAAAGTCCAGTCTCCCGAAGGCACAGCCCACGCGACAACTGTAGGTAAAATTGGCTACGCGCCGATGGAACAGTTGCAAAGCGGGCGCGCCACGGCCAGCAGCGACCTGTATGCTTTAGCTGTAACGGCGATCGTGCTGCTGACGGGCAAAGAACCGCAGGAATTGCTCGATCAAAGAACGCTGCTGTGGAATTGGCAGCAGCAAGTGGAGGTAAGCGCGGGTTTGGCTTTGGTGCTCAACCGGATGTTAAATCGCTCTCCGGGCGATCGATATCAATCTGTCAGCGAAGTCGCCCAAGCACTCGACGGCAAAACCAATCCTCCATCTAACCCTAGCCCTAAGGGGCAAACTGCACCGCCCGCGCCAGCAGTAGTGCAGTCAAACAATTCGCTAGTAGCAACAGTCGCCGTGGTTTTGCCGCCCGATCCCGAGCCGATCGCCCAAAGTGCCGGGCCGCCAAACCAAAACCAGCCAGACCCGCTAATTGAGCCTGCTGGCGGCTCTTTTTGGGACAATCCCGTTGCTGCGATCGGACTGCTAACAGGCTTAGTAATCTTGACAGGCTTCGGTTCCTGGGCCTTAGTAGGCTCATTTCTCAACAAACCGACGCCCAAACCCACTCCGACAGCGCCACCACCAGTCATAAATCCGACGCCGAGACTGACTCCGATACCAAGCCCAGAACCTTCACCAAGCCCATCCCCAGAACCTTCACCAACCCCATCCCCAGAACCTTCACCAACCCCATCCCCAGAACCTTCACCAAGCCCATCCCCAGAACCTTCACCAAGCCCATCCCCAGAACCTTCACCAAGCCCATCCCCAGAACCTTTGCCGGAAATAACTCCAGCGCTACCACCGGAACCAGCGCTACCACCGGAACCAACGCCAGCGCCAGAACCGACGCCAGCGCCAGAACCGACTCCCGCGCCGACTCCCGCACCCAAACCGACTCCCAAACCGACTCCCGCGCCCAAACCGACTCCCGCACCCAAACCGACTCCCAAACCGACTCCCGCACCGACTCCCGCACCCAAACCGACGCCCAAACCGACGCCCGCACCCTCGCCCTCGCCGTCACCGACGCCCGCACCCTCGCCCTCGCCGGAACCTGCACCAACTCCCGCACCCTCGCCGGAACCTGCACCAACTCCCGCACCCTCGCCGGAACCTGCACCAACTCCCGCACCCTCGCCGGAACCTGCACCAACTCCCGCACCCTCGCCGGAACCCTAGTTCTAGTCAAATTCCCCTAGACTAAAGTAGGAGGCCAATGAGCCAGCCCAAAATTTTAGACAAAAGTTCAAGCTCCCACATTGAATGCGAGAGTAAATCTCAAATCTCAAATCTCAAATCGACTGGCCAATTACTTACTAGCTATTTCCCAATGAACTCGCTGCTGATTGCTGGAACTGATACCGACGCTGGCAAAACTGTTTTGACCAGCGCTCTGGCTGCTTATTGGCAAATGTATTTTCCCGATCGCAGTTTAGGAATTATGAAGCTGTTGCAAACCGGAACGGGCGATCGCGAACTCTACACCCGTTTATTTAGCCTCGACCAATCCCCCGAAGAGCTCAATCCGCTGCACTTTAGCGCGCCTTTAGCACCGCCGGTTGCAGCGGAACGGGAAGGGAGACAGATCGAACTCGAAAAGGTCTGGACGGCGCTGCAAAGCCTTACTGAGCGCAAGAATTTTGTGCTGGTCGAGGCTTTGGGAGGGCTGGGATCTCCTGTAACGCGGGAACTGACGGTGGCGGATATTGCCCGGGATTGGCGGCTGAGGGGAGTTTTGGTGGTACCTGTGAGGTTGGGTGCGATCGGGCAAGCTGTAGCTAATGTTGCCCTCGCCAGACACACGGGTTTTCAGCTTAGAGGCATTGTCCTCAATTGCGTTCAAGCTTGTTCGGAACAAGAAATTGCCGATTTGGCGCCGATCGATTTAATCCAGTCTCTGACTCAAATGCCTGTGTTGGGTACTTTGCCATATTTAGACGACCCAAATGACCTTGCTAAGTTAGCGGCATCAGCTTCAGAATTAGATTTAGAACGCTTATTACCGGGAGTTAACTTAGTTGCCCAAACTGCTAAATAATCATCTAAATTGGGAATTGGGCATGGGGCATGGGGCATCTTGCCCGCTCGCGAAGTCGAAGGGTGGGCATGGGGCATGGGGCATTGCCATTGATTAATAACGTTAAATTTTGGCTTGGTTCTTGTTGTGGGATGGGCGTCTCGCCCGTCAATCAAAATGTGGGATGGGCATCTCGCCCGTCGTCAATCAAAATGTGGGATGGGCGTCTCGCCCGTCAAATCATGCAAGGATTGCTATAATTAATAATTACCATTTATTAACCGATTAGATGTAAAACCTAATTTTAAAAAGGAAAAAAAACATGGTTTCTACTGTACCGAATTTAACCGATGTCGATTTATCTCAATTGCGGCTGGAAATTAGAAATTTGCAGCCTCAGCTAGTGGAATGGCGGCGCCGCTTGCACCAAAAGCCAGAGTTGAGTTTTGATGAGAATTTAACAGCCCAGTTTATCTCACAAAAGTTGCAGGAATGGGGAATTGAGCATCAAACTAATATTGCTAAAACGGGTGTTGTCGCAACTATCGACAGCGGGAAACCCGGGCGGGTTTTGGCAATTCGGGCTGATATGGATGCTTTGCCGATTCAAGAGGAAAATGAGGTGGATTATCGATCGCAGCATGATGGTATTATGCACGCTTGCGGTCACGACGGTCATACTGCGATCGCCCTCGGTACTGTCTGCTATCTGGCGAAGCACAAACACAGCTTTTCGGGTAAGGTAAAATTCATCTTTCAGCCCGCCGAAGAAGGCCCGGGCGGCGCAAAACCGATGATTGAAGCGGGAGTTTTGCAGAATCCGGATGTTGAGGCGATCGTCGGCTTGCATTTGTGGAACAATCTACCTTTAGGCACTGTAGGCGTCCGCAGCGGTGCGCTGATGGCGGCTGTAGAAGTTTTTGACTGCACGATTTTTGGCAAAGGCGGGCACGGTGGAATGCCGCACCAGACTGTGGATGCGATCGTCGTTACAGCCCAAATTGTCAGCGCCCTACAAGCAATTGTCGCGCGGAACATTGACCCGATCGACTCAGCGGTAGTCACAGTCGGCAAATTCCATGCAGGGCACACCCACAACGTCATCGCCAACACCGCCCAAATCGGCGGTACAGTGCGCTATTTCAATCCCACATATCAAGGTTATTTCTCTAAGCGAATCGAGCAAGTAATTGCCGGAATTTGTCAGAGTCACGGCGCCAATTACCAACTAGATTATTCTTCGATTTATCCACCAGTCATCAACGATTCCAGCATGGCTGACTTAGTACGCAGCGTAGCAGAATCGGTTGTAGAAACTCCTGCGGGAATAGTGCCGGAATGTCAAACAATGGGCGGCGAGGATATGTCGTTCTTTTTGCAAGAAGTCCCCGGTTGCTATTTCTTTTTAGGTGCGGCAAATCCTGAGAAAAACTTGGCTTACCCGCACCACCACCCGCGTTTTGATTTTGATGAAACAGCGCTGGGGATGGGTGTAGAAATGTTTGTGCGGTGTGTCGAAAATTTTTGTGCGGTGTAAATCAGGCTTTCAGGGGCGGGCTAGAAGCCCACCCCACAAGAAAATTTAGTTTATCTAGAACAAGCAAATTCATGTCTTGTGGAACAGGCATCTTGCCTGTTCATGAAAATGGTGCAATATATCCCACATTCCGCACCCCCAACTGGCACACTACGAATTTTGGTTATTCGATCGCTTGAGACTGCCGATCGTTGCCACGAGATATCGGTACCTTTGTATAAAAAGAAACTTAATTTTCGCTCTAACTTCCGAAAAAACCGATTGTTACAGTCTCGGGTGCGAAATGTGGGTTTAAGAGGTTCATGAGCGCGTTCTGGATACCTAAAAGTAAAAAACCGAAACACAATGTGAGGGGTCTTATTTTGCGTCGTAATGGTTACGCTTGGTTAGACACCGAGATATTCGCCGTTATTGTCAAATAGTGGCTCTAACAGCGCCCAGTCCTCATCCGTTCCCCAGTCCCAGTGTTTTACGTGCATCCAGCAAATATGCAGGGATGAAACCACACTATCCTCATCCTCAGTCCACTGAGATTTATCAGCCGTTAAAGGACGGGTAGCGAGAAGGTTAGCCAGGTTAAAAGGTATCTCTATAATTTTACGTGGTTGGATATAGTTGGGATTGCGGGTTTGAAAGTAGACGTTGAGAATGGTACGCAAATCGTCAGGATATCCAAAGGCTTGGATGTCGTCTAGTATTTCTAGCAGAATTGGTATCGGATTACCCCACAACTCTAGTTCTTCCAGATTCCTTATGCCACCAATCGCTTCGGGAATTTCGGTAATTTGATTGTCATTGAGGTAAAGCTCTATCAGATTGGACAGTTGCCCGAGATCCTCTGGGATGGAGGTAATTTGATTGTCACTGAGGCCAAGCTGTCCCAGATTAGACAGTTGCCCGATCACCTCTGGAATGGAGGTAATTTGATTGTCATTGAGGTCAAGCCTTGTCAAATTGGACAGTTGCCCGATCACCTCTGGGATGGAGGTAATCTTATTGTTATCGAGTAAAAGCCATGTCAGATTCGACAGTTGCCCGAGAGACTCTGGAATGGAGGTAATTTGATTGTCACTGAGGTCAAGATTTGTCAGATTGGAAAGTTGCCCGATCGTCTCTGGAATGGAGGTAATCTCATTGTTATTGAGGTAAAGCCATGTCAGACTGGACAGTTGCCCGAGATCCTCTGGAATGGAGTCAATCTCATTGTTATCGAGTAAAAGCCATCTCAGATTGGACAGTTGCCCGAGATCCTCTGGAATGGAGTCAATCTCATTGTTATCGAGGTCAAGCCATCTCAGATTGGACAGTTGCCCGATCGCTTCTGGAATGGAGTCAATCTCATTGTTCTTGAGAAAAAGCCATGTCAGATTCGACAGTTGCCCGATCGCTTCTGGAATGGAGTCAATCTCATTGTTATTGATTGAAAGGATTTCCAGATTCGACAATTGCCCGATCACCTCTGGAATCGAGGCAATTTTATTGTTATCGAGGGCAAGCCATGTCAGATTAGACAGTTGGCCGAGCGACTCTGGGATGGAGGTAAGCTCATTGTCACTGAGGTGAAGTATTCTCAGATTGGACAATTGCCCGAAATATTTTGAAATAGACGTAATCTTATTTCTCCTGATGTCAAGCTCTGTCAGATTCGACAGTTGCCCGATCGCTTTTGGGATGAAGGTAATCTGATTGCAAGCAAGGTCAAGCTTTTGCAAGTTGGGTAATTGAAGAACACCATCAGGAAACTTAGTTAGCTTATTTCCCACGCATTTTATTTTTTCCTCATTCCACTTCCCCAATACCAGGGTCTTAAGCTGTGTACACTTGCCAATCTGCTCCGGCACTCTTTTTAATCCCAACCCTGCCAAATCCAGTTCCGTCAAATTTTCCTCGGCTGCTTGGTCAATTCGCCGCCTTGCTTCCTTTGGCGTCATGTCCTTTGTCTCTCCGTAGCACTTATTTTAGTGTGACAATTAAATTTAGTCTATTTGAAAAAACGATAGGAATCAGGATGCGGCAGAAAGAGAACACACTAATGCCATTTCCCGAAAATTAATCTGGCAATAAATATGTTCTAGGAAGGAGCATATCCCGGCCCAAGGTTTAAAAGCGCCACAGATTCATCATGATATCTCCCTATCTTGACCCAGGGCTTAAAAGTGTTACGGCTAGACGGGGATAATTCTATTTCCCAGCCTACGGCTGGAAACCACTACAACTTCATCAGGATACTGAAATTTCCCGATTCGCCTTCGCTGACAATCAAAAGTTTAGCTTAGTTAAGTTCTTCGGTATCGTTGGGAGCGCGGGTTTTGAAGTAGAAGTCAAGAATGGTACGCAAATCCCCTGGCTCGTAGGATTTTTCGTTTTGGAGGATTTAGGGAGGAGTCGGGATCGGATTTCCCCATAAGTTGAGTTCTTCCAGGTTTTCCATATCACTAATTACCTCTGGGATTTCGGTAATTTGATTTTTATAGAGAGAAAGCCATTTCAGATTTAACAGTTGCGCGAACGTCTCTGGGATGGAGGTAATCTGATTCCCGTTGAGGTTAAGCATTTTCAGACTCGACATTTGCCCAAGCGCTTCTGGGATGGAGGTAATCTGGTTGCTACTGAGGTTAAGCAGTGTCAGATTCGACAGTTGCCCGAGCGTCTCTGGGATAGAGGTAATCTGATTACAGCTAAGGTTAATGGCTTTCAGGTTCGACAGTTGCCCGAACGTCTCTGGTATGGAAATAATTTCATTGTAATTGAGGTAAAGCTTTGTCAGACTCGACAGTTGGCCAAGCGGCTCTGGGATGGAGGTAATCTTATTGTTACTGAGGGAAAGCACTGTCAGACTCGACAGTTGCCCAAGCGCTTCTGGGATGGAGGTAATCTTATTGTTACCAAGGTAAAGCTTTTTCAGACTCGACAGTTGCCCGAGCGCATCTGGGATAGAGGTAATCTGGTTGCTACTGAGGTTAAGTTCTGTCAGACTCGACAGTTGCCCGAGCGCATCTGGGATGGAGGTAATCTGATTCCTGCTGAGGTCAAGCCGTGTCAGATGCGTACACTTGACAATTTCCGGTGGCAATTCTTTCAGATTCAGCCGCGACAAATTCAGCCCCATCAATTTTTCGCTGATAACTCGCTCAATTTTTCGCACCGCTTCCTGTGGCGTCATGTCCTTTATCTTTCCGCCCAGCACCGCATCATAAGGTCGCGGTTGTGCGTCCATGCCACCGAGTACAGCATCAGTAGGTTGAGGTTGAGGTTGAGGTTCTTCTTCTGGCATTGGATTTGAGTTATAAAGCCATCTTTTGCTTGTGTTGCCCCGACCACTCAGGAGAAGAGAGCGGTCATTCATTGCGATACTTCCACCAGCGCTGGCCGTTTGAGTCGATGAACCCACATTCCGCACCCGAGACTGTCACAATCGGTTTTTTCGGAAGTTAGAGCGAAAATTAAGTTTCTTTTTATACAAAGGTACCGATATCTCCTGGCAACGATCGGCAGTCTCAAGCGATCGAATAACCAAAATTCGTAGTGTGCCAGTTGGGGGTGCGGAATGTGGGATATATCAGTTTAACTTCACATCTTGCACCATTGTCAATAAACCTTTCACGGGCAGGCAGGATGCCCACCCCACAAGAAATTCATGTCTTGTGGAACAGGCATCTTGCCTGTTCATAAGAATGGTACAACATCTCAGATATTACCGAGTTTGAAAGATATTCTGCACCATTTTCTTATCTACACTCGCCGCCGCCTTATCCAATTCTGCAATCTCGCCCGAGTCTAACTCCCAGCCCAAAGCACCGATATTATCCCTCGCCTGTGCCGCAGATTTCGCCCCCGGAATAGGAATAGTTTCTTTGCAAATGCACCAGTTAATTGCTACCTGCGAAACAGTCTTGTTTCTGAATGCAGCTATTTCTCGCAAACATTCCAAAAGCGATCGCATTCCCGGAAGTATCTGCTTGCACGCCAAACCTCGGATACCTTTAGGAAGATAGCCATTTTCCGAGTATTTACCCGTCAGCAAACCCAAGGCTAGAGGACTGTAAGCAATCAATTTTATCCCCAATTCATCGCAAACATCTTTCAACCCGAGTTCTGTCACCGGATAGGTGGAAAGTAGCGAATATTGCACTTGTAAAGTAACAATTGGAACTTGGCGCGAGCTAAATCTTTGATGCACCCATTTCAGCCGTTTCGGCCCGTAATTAGACAAACCCACTCCCTTGACCAATCCTTGCTCGTAAAGGTCGGTCAAACCGTCTAAAAGAGCCCCCTCTTGCCAAGGAGCGTAATTAGCTGTAGACCAGTGCATTTGCACCAAATCCACATTCTTTCCGAGGCGCGCCGCAGAGGATTTACCAGCCGATATCATCGATTGTCTAGTCAGTCGCCAAGGATAAGCAGCTAGTTTTGTCGCAATACAAATATTGTCTTGATTTGCACCTTGATATTGTTGGGAAAACAGCCCTAAAAGTTGCTCGCTGCGTCCGTTTAATTTCCCGGTTCCGTAGGAATCACCTGTATCAAATAAAGTGACACCATTGTTAACGCAAAGATTGAACGCGGCTTGCAATTCGTCGTCCATGCTTTCATCGTAACCCCAAAGCAGTCGGTTGCCCCAGGCCCATGTGCCGCAGCCCATTTTTGGCAGTACAATTTTTTGGTAGGTTTGCATTTTTGGTGGCGATAGTTGTTAGTAACACAGATATTCTGTAGGGACAAAACTCGATCCCCCCTAACCCCCCTTAAGAAGGGGGGAACTAGACCGTTAAATTCCTCCTTGTTAAGGGGTAACTCTGTTCAAAGTCCCCATTGTTAAGGGGGTAACTTTGTTCAAAGTCCCCCTTCGATCGGGGGATTTAGGGGGCTCTAGACTTAGAATACAAATCAGAGAGACAATTGGTTTTTGACTAATCACTAATAACTGATGACTCATCAATTTTTACTTTTTCGATGTGGTTGGTGAAGGCGAAGGCGGGCTGTTTTTTGTAGGTCGATCGGGCTTGGCTTTGGGGTCTGGTTTGGGTGGAGGCGGCGGAGGAAAAGTTGCCGCGCGTCTGGGTAGTTGTAGGGCTGTTCGGAATGCAGAAGATGGGAAGAAGGCACTAAATTGAGAAAGTCGATCGCCAATTGGTTCTGGTGCATTTTCCCACAAGCTTTCATAGTAAAAGAAAGCAGCGCCTAAGCCGTATTCTTGGACTGCTTGCACCTGAGATTTAATTTGCTGCATCGCTACTGGGCTATTTCTCAAACCTGTCATAATCCCTACTCCGGTGGGAATTTTTTGCTGTGCTTCTCGCATTTCTGGACGGCTAATTTTGTCCACAAATGATTCTAAATTGGGACGGTACACTTGCACGATGAGTTCGTCTGCAATATCCAAACGCACCCAAGCCAGCCAATCTTGCAGGTGATGTTTGTAAGCAAACTCGTAGTAATTGGGAGAAATCGAGAAAATTGCATTGGGTTTTTCTGCTTTGACTGCTTGATTTAGTTGCGACATAAATGCCGTGATTTTATTGGCTCGCCACTTCACCCATGCTGCATCTTGAGAATCTGTTGGAGGTGCTTTTTTTGTTTCTTTGGTATACAAATCAACTGTATATTTGTCATAGCCAAATTCCGATGGCAAACTCATGTGATCGTCAAATTGAATGCCGTCGGCGTTGTATTGTGTGGTGATTTCTAGTACGAGTTCGGTAATGAATTTCTGCACTTCTGGATGAAATGGATTGAGCCAAACTACTTCGCCGCCCGCGCCGTTTGATGTTTGGCTGCCGTCTTGTTTTTGGGTTAGCCAATCGGGATTGTTTAAGGCTAATTCTGAGGTGGGAGGAGTCATGAAACCAAACTCGAACCAAGGAATTACTAGCAAGCCTTGGCGGTGAGCTTGACTGACTAAATCTGCAATCATATCTTGTCCGTCTAACCCTCTGTAAACAAAGGGTTGAATGTCTCTTTGTTGGGCGACGGGGCTGGGATACATTGCATAGCCAGAGTTCCAGACTACGGGATAAATTGTGTTAAAATTTAATCGCTTTAATTGACCGATCGCATCTCCGAGTTTGCGGCGATCTCTGAGGATGTCTTTGTCGTTTGTCGTCATCCAAACTCCGCGAATTTCCTGGCGGGGTTGCTGGGCGATCGCCCCGATCGTGTTATTGACCAGCAATACTACAATGAATGAGAGCGCAAACAGCAGTGGTAACAGGCGTTTAATCGATCGCTGCCAACTGCGAGGAATGATGCGTAATGTCATAATTTTGAATGGTGAGTTAGCTATCAAACACACCCCGGCATAATTTGGTGATAAAATTTGGTTGCTCTACAGTCTACAGCCATTTGTACTGAATGTGCGATCGCAACTGAGCCAAATATAATCTGCGATACCAGGCGTAAGTGAGAGCATTCTATCAAAGTGCTGAGCAATCATTAATTACGCGCTGCCAACTCTCCTGACCGAACAGTGCTGCCCAATCCATGCGAGTGCTGTACAATATCGGGGAAAGAACATTTCGATCTAACATCTGTAATTGTGAAAGATTTAGTCTTAATTGGCGGCGGTCACAGTCATGCTATTGTATTAAAAATGTTCGGCATGAAACCTCTGCCGTCCGTGCGTTTGACTCTAATTAGCGATGTCCTGTACGCGCCTTATTCGGGGATGTTGCCGGGGCACGTTGCTGGGTTTTACGATTATGATGAATGTCACATCGATTTGCGATCGCTCGCGGAATTTGCCGGGTGTCAAATATTGGTCGATCGGGCGATCGCGATCGACTTTAACAAAAATTTAGTTATTTGTCAAACTCTCGCTCCAGTTAACTTTGACGTGCTTTCTGTGGATATCGGCAGCACTCCCGCGACTCTCTCTGTGCCGGGTGCGGTAGAATATGCAATTCCAGCTAAACCGGTACCGGAGTTTTTAGCTAGCTGGAATCAGTTAATTTCCGCTCGGCAAAATCATCCCGAAAAACCGCTGCGGATTGCCATTGTCGGCGGCGGTGCGGGCGGCGTAGAATTAGCATTGAATATGCAATCTCGTTTGACGAAGTTCGGCAGCGAGCAATGTACGGGATTTAGCGGATTTAACGGATGGATATTAAAGGAAACTGGAAAGTTTAAGGGGGAAGAGGGATTAGAAATTAACTTGTTTCATAGCGGGGCACAATTGATGTCTGGACACAATCAGCGGGTGCGGCGACGGCTACAAGAAATTATCATGAATCGCGGCGTTAAATTGCATTTAAATGAAAAAGTCTGTGCTGTCAAAAAGATTGAGAGAGATCTCAATTCCCAATTAGCAATTACCGATTACCAAATATACTGTGAATCTGGTTTGAGCGTTGAGTGCGATCGCATTTTTTGGGTAACACAAGCATCCGCCGCCCATTGGATCGGGGAATCCGGTTTAGCGATCGACTCAAACGGCTTTATGCAAGTCAACGACTGCCTGCAATCAGTCTCTCACCCCAACGTATTTGGGGCTGGAGACATCGCCACGATGGTTAATTATCCCCGTCCTAAAGCAGGCGTATTTGCGGTGCGTCAGGGCAAACCGCTGTGGGAAAATTTGCAGCAGTTTTTACTGGACAAACCCCTCAAACCCTTTGCACCGCAGGAAAAATATTTAGCCTTAATCGGTACTGGGAATAAAAGGGCGATCGCATCTCGCGGATCGTGGATGTGGGAATCAGCGCTATTGTGGTACTGGAAAGATT
Source organism: Microcoleus sp. Aus8_D2 (assembly GCF_036702665.1). Classification (NCBI taxonomy): domain Bacteria; kingdom Bacillati; phylum Cyanobacteriota; class Cyanophyceae; order Oscillatoriales; family Microcoleaceae; genus Microcoleus; species Microcoleus sp. Aus8_D2. The sequence goes on along the minus strand of NZ_JAUBUN010000014.1, from coordinate 23,820 downwards.
GGATCGATCGCCAATTCATGAAAAACTTTACCAATCTGCCCAAAACCAACAATACCAAAAAGCAAATTAACATCTAATCCTCTCTCCCCTTCTCTTCCTCCGTGTACTCTGCGCCCTCTGCGGTTAAAAAACATCAATAATCCCTTAACATTGGTATAGTAATATCAGAAGTAAAAAAAAATAAGTATGTTCAGAAAAATTTGATTTTGGCTGCTTTGGATTGCATTCAGCACCTACGCCTTTGTATTTGCACCGCCAGACAGCCCAGAAACTATCGAACTAATTACCAACCTTTCCACAGGCAAAATAGCAGGCATCAACCCTTTAATTGTAGCGTTGTTCAACATCATGGGAGTGTGGCCGTCGATCTACAGTTGTGTCTTATTTGCTGACGGCAGAGGACAGAAAATACGAGCATGGATTTTTGCAACTTTATCCTTTGGCGTCGGCGCATTTGCCTTGCTACCTTATTTAGCCCTGCGCGAACCGAATCCAGAATTTTCTGGCAGTAAGAATGTATTCTTAAAAATATTAGATTCCCGTTTTACGGGCATTGTCTTAACTTTGGGCGCTGCTGCTTTAGTTGCCTTTGGCTTGACAAAAGGCGATTGGTCGGATTTTGCTCAGCAGTGGCAAACCAGCCGCTTTATTCACGTCATGAGTTTAGATTTTTGTATGCTTTGTCTCGTATTTCCTGCGTTGTTAGCAGACGATATGGCGCGCCGAGGAATGCAGAATTCTACAGCATTTTGGGCGGTAACATTAGTACCGCTGTTCGGGCCATTGGCTTATCTGTGCGCGCGCCCACCCCTGCCGGAAACTAATCCTAAAATTGTTACCAATTAGACAGCAGTGCAGAGAATATTGGGTTTAATCTAGGAATTAAAATA
>NZ_JAUBUN010000014.1:5711-22830 GCF_036702665.1 Microcoleus sp. Aus8_D2 | reverse complement strand
AGTTCGTAGTGAGGACTTCAGTCCTTCTTGCTCTTGCGGACTAAAGTCCTCACTACAAACCTCTATTAAAATAAGTTCGTAGTGAGGACTTCAGTCCTTCTTGCTCTTGCGGACTAAAGTCCTCACTACAAACCTCTATTAAAATAAGTTTGTAGTGAGGACTTCTGTCCTGCTTGCGGAGGAAAGTCCAATATAAATAATTATCTCCTAGTCTTGAGCAAATGAAAAAATATCCTATCGTTGGTATCACAACTTACAGCCGCAGTCAAGCAGGCGAATATTGCCTCAATGGAGCTTATATTGATGCAGTGCAGGCGGCAGGCGGTATTCCGATTTTACTGCCGCCCAATCAATTAGATCCGGCTAGTATTTTTGATACCGTAGATGGTTTGATTTTTTCCGGGGGCGGAGATATCAATCCAGAAATTTATGGCGGTTTTGTCGATCGCACTGTTTACTCGGTTAACGCAGAACGCGACAATTTTGAGTTAAACTTAGCTAAGTTAGCTTTGAAGGCTGACATACCTGTGTTGGGGATTTGCCGGGGAATGCAAGTCTTGAATGTAGCCAGCGGCGGGAATTTGGTCGTGCACGTACCGGATGCTTACGGAGACGAGGTTACTCACCGACAAGAAAACCCGATTCGTGCGATCGAGCATATCATTGAAATCGATCCAAACAGCCGATTAGCAAAAATCATGGGAACCACCTCCACAAACGTTGTTTCTTGGCACCATCAAGCAGTGCAAACAATGATTCCCGGCTGGCAAATTGTAGCGCGAGCACCCGACGGTTTGATAGAAGCAATGGAGTATAAATATCATCCTTGGATGGTAGCACTTCAGTGGCATCCAGAAATGTCGCCCAAAAGTCTGCCAAACTGCGAAATTTTTCGGGCTTTCGTCGAAGCTGCTGCTTCAAAATTTATCAACTATACTAAATCTGCATGAAAATTATCGGCGCTGATTCTATACATTGAATTGTTCAATTACCTGCAATCAAAGACACAAAATTGCATCCTGACATCCGTTAAATCCCGTACATGGTTCGTTGTATATTGCTTATTCTTGATAGTCAGTATCTATCTCAATATCGAGGGTATCTTCATCTATTCTGACATATAGAACATTTGGGCGACAGCAAACTTGACAATCTTCGATGTAAGATTGCTCCATACCGCCGCTGATATCAACAAAAGTTGTACTCGGTTCGCCGCAGAAAGCACAATAATATTCAGCCGTTGTTTGCATCTTTTTCGCACTCTCTTTTTGTAACTTCGTGGCGGTAGCGAAACATATCTGTCAACCGCATTTCTACCCACCAACCTAACAGCAAATCGACAATTGGGCCGCCCGGTATCGAAAATGCGATCGCATCCGTCAATCTCGCCCGGCCATTTTCTGTGGTAAACTCATGTCGGTGAGTCCAACGCGCCATCGGCCCCTCAGTTTGTTCGTCAACAAACAAGCGATATTGTTCGCACTCAGTGTGAGTCGCCACCCATTTTACCGGAATCGGCCCCAACGAAAGACGAAATTCTGATACAGCACCCACATCGAGTCCCCCTTCGCGGCGGATGATTTTCACCGGTTGCCAAGGCGGAGTCAACAGTTGCAAAATATCCGGCCTTTCATAAAAGTTCCAAACTGTTTCAACGGTGGCATCAATCAGCGACGAATATCTAAAATTGGGCATTATTATAGTTGGGTTAGACAGTTAATTGCTGCGCTTCAGCATTTACAGTATTATCCTCTGTATCAGTACAAACAGCAACAGTTAATTTCAATCCCAAAGCCTTCAGCCAAGTTCCTAGATTGTAAATCGGATCGCTGCCTTGCTGCGACAGCAATTCATCCAGTTTTTTCAAATACAATTCATATTCTTCTGGAGTCATTTTTGGTTGACCCAAAGCTTCTGCTACATCGGTGAGTGCCTGTTTAAGCAGTTGAGGTTCAGGATCTTCTTCTTCAATTGTCGCGGTTATATAAGCGGCTGATAATGCCGGGTTTTTTCTGAGAGATTCAATCAAAAACGGATGATCGGGGATACTTTTAGTCATTGTTTTCACTCCTATTATAATCTGTCCAGTATTCTTTTGCTTGGCGGATATCTCGGTTTTGAGTGCTTTTATCTCCACCGCAGAGAAGAATCACAATTGTTGTTCCTACTTGCCCAAAATAGATTCTAAAACCAGGGCCATAGTCTATTCTGAGTTCGCACACTCCTTCTCCAACTGAACGATAGTCTCCAAAATTGCCACTAACAACCCGATTTAGCCTAGATCTAATTTTGGCTTGAGTATTGGCATCTTTGAAGGAATCAAACCACTCAGCGAAAGGTACTCTACCCTCGGAGGTGATATAACGCTGAATTTCCTTGGGTTGGACTTCTGGCATAATTATATTATAGCTGGGTTAGACGGTTAATTGCTGCACTTCAGCATTTGCAGTATTATCCTCTGTATCAGTACAAACAGCAACAGTTAATTTCAATCCCAAAGCCTTCAGCCAAGTTCCTAGATTGTAAATCGTATCGCTGCCTTGCTGCGACAGCAATTCATCCAGTTTTTTTAAGTACAATTCATATTCTTCGGGAGTCATTTTTGGTTGACCCAAAGCTTCTGCTACATGACTGAAAGAAAGTCTGATTAATGTTTCATCAGGTTCTTCGCCTTCATCTAATTCAAAATGAGTTTCGAGATATACAGCCGCATAACTAGGGGCTTTTAGTGGCGACATCAAAAACTCATGATACGGTAAATTTTTAGGCATTTTTTAACTCCTATTAATTCAACACGTAGCGACAGTTTAAGGATTACGCATGGGGTTCAAAACCCGGTTTCTACGATTTTTTGGGTTGAGTAACTATCGATCTACGAAGAAACCTGGTTTATGAGTTTAGCCCTCATTTTATATTGTTAATAGCAATTATGAAAAGTAGCGGTACATATAGATTGTACGCGAACATCTGTAGGGACACGGCATTGCCGGGTTCTTACGCATTGCTTTCGCATCCCCTATTTCCTAACTCGTCAACTGCAAATCCTCCGTTTTAAAATGAGTCATCGCCTCAGCCAAATGCTTCTTCAAAGTCGCCTCCGGTAGCGGCCCTTTCAAATGACTCCAAGGCAAAACCTGATGCAAATCCCACTCTTGAAAAACATAAAAATCCATCTCCGGTAACTCTCCCCGCAACTCCTTAAAAGCGCGCCGATAGCTGCCCAAAGTATCGCCGTAATGCCGCACCAACTCCAACAGCCGAGACAACCTGCGATCGCCCTTCGATAGCAAACCCTGAATCACAGACCAGTTATAGCTTTCAGGTCTAAATTCTAATCCCAACTTCCGCAATTCTTTATCTAAAAACTTCAGCCTCTTCTCCGCATCTTTATTCACACCAAACCACTGGAAAGGAGTGTGAGATTTCGGCACAAAAGTGCTGCATCCCAGAGTTAAGCGCAAACCAGGAACAGCTTTTCTAATCGCCTTCATCATCGCCACAGTTTCTTCCAAATCCTCCATCTCTTCCCCGGGAATTCCCGCCATCCCGTAAAGTTTAATTCCCTTTAAGCCGCCAGCCTTAGCATTGATAGCAGCTTGGATGATTTCATCGTTAGTGAGTTTTTTGTTGACAATTTTGCGGAGACGTTCGCTACCGCTTTCCACCGCAATCGTTACAGATTTGCTATCTCTGTTCGTCAATATTTCCGCCAATTTAACTGTCACCGTATTCGTGCGTACCGAAGAAAGACTCAGCCGCACGCCGTCGTATTTCGGATGGTTTAAATGCTCCAGTAACGCTTCAAATTCCGGGTGCTGAGTCACAGAAGCACCCAACAAACCCAAACGATTAGTCACAGCTAAACCGATCTCGATCGCCGGAATTAGCGAATCCTCCAAACTCGCAGTTCTAAATGGTAAAGTGAGATAACTTGCCAAACAAAAACGGCACATTTCCGGACAACTCCGCACCACTTCCACCATATAAATATTTTCCCACGCTGCCTTTTCTGTCACCACAGTCGAAGCAGACAAAGTATTGCCGCGATAAGTCTGTTTTTCCACTACACTCGGAATTTCAGAATCCACAGGCTGAATCGATTCAATCCCCGCAGTCGCATCCAAATAAGTTACTTCGTACAAACTGGGAACGTAAACCCCCGGAACTTGGGCTAAATGCCGCAATTTAGTTTGTCTGTCGGCGCTACGAACTTCTTTACAAGCCTCAATAAAATTATCAATGAGATTTTCGCCATCTCCCAGCAAAATGACATCAAAAAAATCTGCAAAAGGTTCGGGATTAGCCGTGAAAACCGGGCCGCCACCGAATACTATTGGATGATTATCAGTTCTTTGTGACGCCCAAATCGGAATTTCTAGAGATTCCAATAAATTGAGAATATTTACATAATCAAGTTCCCAAGAAAGCGAAAATCCCAGTAATTCTGGATGTCGGGGAAGTTGTTCGCGGATATCAGTAAATAAACGGCTGACTTCAAGATCCGATCGCACGGCCAAAGTTGCCCATACTATCTGATAGCCGAGACTGGTGATGCCAACCGTGTACTCGTTGGGAAATGCAAAAATAGTCCCAATAGCATCAGCATCGGGGGTTGCTGGGGAAAATAGTAGCCGTTCTTGGGCAAATGGATTAGGAGTCACTGGCAAGTTTAGCTTTAGGAATAAATCTGTTTCTACCTCATTTTAAGGCATTACCAAATAAAAGTTATTTAGTCCTGGACGCACGGGTGGCCAGAAACCGGGTTTTTGCGAGAAGACGCGCTGTGATTCGCTTACTTTGGGAAAAAACCCGGTTTCTGAGTCGGAGTGCGTCCAGGACTGTTATTGTAGGGTTCCTCATGGCTGAATATTTTAACTACAAACTAAGAATCTCCTCCCTGACGCACCCTAGGGTTAGTTATCGGTTACATCCGTTACATCCCGTAGCTTCTTGCTGAATTTCCTGCTTCAAAGTTACTCTGAAATAGAATCGCTCTCCTCTCGGTTTCTCGGCGGCGGTGCACCGTGAAAAGTTGCAATCAGCAAACAGATAATCCCAGCATTAATAAACACATCGGCCAGATTAAACACCGGGAACCGAATTATCCGAAAATCGATAAAATCTACCACGTGGCCCAAAATAAATCGATCGATCCCGTTACCCAGTGCGCCCCCCAAAATCAAACCGTAGCCCGATTGTTCCCAGCGGTTAATTCGCGGCCCGAACCAAGCCAGCACCATCAATCCCACACTCACGCCCAAAGACAGCCAGCGCAACCAACTCGCCCCGCCATTGCTAAACAAACTAAAAGCCGCACCGGTATTAACAACATAGGTGAAGTGAAATATCCCCGGTAACAGCGGCTGAGTCTGCGGGGGAACTGTCAAGTCAAAATTTTGCACCACCCAAAATTTACTCAGGTGGTCTAAAACTAAACTGATAATAGCAGCAACCCAGAATAACGGATTTCTTTTAAAGCGCATGGATTAGGCAGTAGAATATAGAACATCGGGCCGGAAACAAGTTACGCAAATTTCCGAGTCGCAGTGAGATTGCTCACCAATGCGCAAACACAGTATAACCTAATATCATAACTAATGACTAATGACTAATGACTAATGACTAATGACTAATGACTAATGACTAATGACTAATTAATAAAACATCAAACGGCGCAAAGTAAACGACAGAAGTGCGATCGCACAAACCACAGCCAATTGTCCCGGCAGAGGATAAACCGAATATTTGAGAATCTCATTGAACAAAGGTGTTTTTTTGCCCGGAATCAGCAAGTAATTAAAAATCAGATACATTAAGCCGATCGCGTGAACTGTAAATAAACCGCACAAACAACTAAATGCCATCGATTCCAACCGTGAAGCTACTTTAAAAGCGACCCAGCCGCACACCCAAGCACCAGGCACAAAACCCAACAAATACCCAAAACTCGCTTCTTTAATATAGCCGATGCCACCACCTTGAGCAAAAACGGGCCACAAAGTCAATCCTAATACCAAATAGGCAATTTGCGAGAGAGCCGCAGCATTTTTTCCGCCCATACACCCTACTAGCAATACTGCTCCAATTTGATAAGTAACACCTAAAGAGTACGCCTGAAGTCCGCGATCGTCCCAAAACCCGATCGGCATTGTCACAGATGCAGGCAAAAAAGTGCCTCCTATCGTTAGGAGCAAACCAATAACAGCCCAGATTAATTCGATAGGAGCAGGCATTATAGCAGATGTTGAAGGAAGAAGGTATTCAGTCAGATGCAAGCTGGAATGCCCGCAGCATTTAAGTTCTCAATACTAGCACCTTGTCAAAACAACCACCATTGTAGGGTTTTATGGTTCTCAAGTCTGGATAGGACGATCGCCTAATGGGGAATTGTTCGCGATCGGGCGATCGAATACTTCTTTCCCTACCAATTTATATTGCCCATACCTTATAACATCACACCAGTCAAGCTCATCAAATCAATTTAATTGATTAATAATATTAATATTAAAATGTGATTAAATGTAAAGATTCTTAACCTAACCTTTACTTTCGCGCGATATGCTGGTGCGGGACACCCGTATAACGATCGCAACTTTCCTATACTTATGCTTTTTCGTATCAACTTGATTAATTCAAATCGTCTGACTACCGGAATTTCCGCAATGGCGATCGCCCTGAGCTTAGCAGCTTGCGGCGGCGGCAGCACAACCAGCAGCAACCCCAGCCCCGGCGACACCGCAGCATCCCCCGGTGCATCCCCCGTTGCAGCAGCAACCAACACCAAACTCGCCCTCGCCTCAGACGTAGCAATCACAGCAGCAGGCGCCTCATTCCCCGCACCTCTATATCAGCGTTGGTTTCAAGACTTCAACAAAATCAACTCCAAAGTACAAATCAACTATCAATCAGTAGGTAGTGGCGCCGGCATCGAACAATTCACCAAAGGCACAGTAGACTTTGGGGCCAGCGACACCGCCATGAAAGACGACGAAATTGCCAAAGTTCCCGCAGACAAAGGCGTGCTCTTGCTCCCAATGACAGCCGGCAGCATCGTCATCGGCTACAACCTGCCAGACGTACCCGAACTAAAACTGCCCAGAGAGGTTTACACAGAAATCTTCCAAGGTAAAATTACCAAGTGGAACGACCCTAAAATTGCCACAGCCAATCCAGGCGCTAAATTGCCAGACCAAGCCATCACCGTCGTCCACCGTTCCGACGGTAGTGGCACAACAGCCGTCTTTACCAAACACCTGAGTGCCATCAGCCCCGACTGGAAAACAGCAGTAGGCGACGGCAAAACAGTAGAGTGGCCCAAAAGTGGTACTTTTATTGGTGCAAAAGGCAACGAAGGCATCACAGCCCAAATCCTGCAAACCGCAGGCAGCATCGGCTACACAGAATACGGCTATGCCAAAAACAACAACGTCAAATTTGCATCTTTGCAAAACAAAGCAGGCACGTTTGTCACACCTACCGACGACTCAACTTCTAAAGCTCTAGCAACAGTGCCCCTGCCGGAAAATATGCGAGCATTTATCGAAGACCCCGAAGGCGCTGACTCCTATCCAATTGTCACCTATACTTGGATGCTCGTCCCCAAAAAAGTTGCTGACCCCAACAAAGCTAAAGCCATCGAGGCAATGGTTGAATACGGCTTAACCGAAGGTCAAAAAGTTAGTGCTGAATTGGGCTACGTTCCTCTGCCTCAAAGCGTCAAAGAAAAAGTTGCTAAGGCTGCTGACGACATCAGCCCCGACTACAAGATTGAGATTGGCAAATAGTAATTGAAGGAAGTTCGGCAACGGATTTTTTAACGGATGTAACGGATGTAACGGATGAATGTTGAAGTCCCAGGGAAGAGGGAATAAGTCCGAAGAAAAAAGGAATAAAAAAAAATCTGTAGGGGCGGGTTTTTCCAGAAATATTTGTTGAAAAGTCAGGAGATTAATCAACCCGCCTTTTTTTAGATCGGAATCTGTACATCAGTGGTGAAACCCTCTCTTTGCCTCTCTTCTCCTCCTGCCGGTGGAACAGGCGCCCCGCCTGTGCATTTATTCAGTTCCTTGTAGCTTCTTCCCAAAAAGGCTATTTTTCCTTAATATTTTGAGGATTTTTATCTATGACTTCAGATAATAACAGCACTCAATTAGACAGCCGTTCTCGCTCTCCCATAGAAAAGTCCTTAGACCAAGGCTTTATCTGGCTGACTCGGATTTTGGGAATAGGAGTTGGTGTAATTTTGTTGGTAATCGCGCTCACTGTTGCTTACAGAGCCTTACCAGCTATGCAACAGTACGGTTTGGGCTTTCTGTTTGGCAGTGCTTGGAATCCCGTTAAGGAAGAGTACGGTGCGCTGCCGATGATTTACGGGACGATCGTCAGTTCGGCGATCGCGCTCCTAATTGCGGTACCATTAGGAGTAGGGACTGCGATCTTCTTGAGCGAAGATTTTTTGCCGCTCCCAGTGCGCACAGCTTTAGTTTTTTTAGTAGAACTTTTAGCCGCCATTCCCAGCGTAGTCTACGGTTTGTGGGGAATTGCTGTATTGATTCCCATACTTACCAGCATCGGAAAGTTTCTCAACGGTAACTTCGGATGGCTGCCGATTTTTAGCACTCCGCCCGTTGGGCCGGGAATGTTACCCGCCGGAGTAATCTTGGGGATTATGACTTTGCCCATTATTACTGCTATCTCCCGCGACTCTTTAGCCAGTCTCCCGCCCGAATTGCGACAAGCATCTCTAGGTTTGGGAGCAACTCGCTGGACAACAATTTTTAGAGTGCTCGTACCAGCGGCTTTTTCCGGGATTGTCGGCGGAATTATGCTCGGTCTGGGCCGCGCCATGGGAGAAACAATGGCAGCCACTCTGTTAATTGGCAATTCCAATCAGTTAAGTGCTTCTGTGCTAGCTCCTGCAAATACCATTGCTTCTTTGATGGCAAATCAATTTGCCGAAGCTTCGGGATTGCAAGTTTCAGCTCTGATGTACACGGGGCTAATTCTGTTTGTTATGACACTGATTGTTAATGTTTTGGCAGAGTGGATTGTTTCTCAAGTAAGAGCCAAGTACAACTAGAAGTTTGCCGCAATTTCCTACATAGCTTTATTTATGTCAAATCCCGTCTCTGACGAGAATTCTTTAGAACAGAAAGCAGGCAGTTTAAAGAAGGTCAAAAATAGCCCAAGAACTCTGTTAAATCTGGCGATGACCGCAATAGCTGGAGCTTGCATGGCTATCACTCTGCTGCCTTTGTTTGCAGTTCTTTCCTACGTAACAATACAGGGTTTTAACCGCCTAAATTTAGACTTATTTACCAAATTGCCACCCCCGCCCGGACTGTCGGGAGGTGGTATCGCTAATGCCATGCTCGGTACTTTAATGACCGTAGGAATTGCTGCTCTAATTGCTGTTCCTTTTGGGGTATTGGCAGCCGTTTATTTGTCAGAGTTCAGCAGCGGCGAAGTCGCTCGCTGGGTGCGCTTTGCAACTAATGTTCTCAGCGGAGTTCCATCGATTATTGCAGGTGTATTTGCCTACGGTTTGTTCGTGGTAAATATGGGAGGTTTTTCGGCAATTGCAGGGGGCGCGGCGCTCGCTGTGCTGATGTTGCCGACGATTGTGCGGACTACTGACGAAGCTCTACAAATCGTCCCGCAGGATATTAGATGGGCGTCAGTTGGTGTAGGCGCTTCTAATTATCAAACCGTGTTGCAGGTGGTTTTACCTGCGGCAATTCCGGCTATTTTAACTGGTGTGACTTTGGCAGTTGCTCGTGCTGCTGGAGAAACTGCTCCTTTGATTTTCACGGCGCTGAATTCGCCTTTTTGGCCGGCGGGATTTGATAAGCCAACTCCGAGTCTTTCGGTTTTGGTTTACAACTTTGCAACGGTTCCTTTTAAGGCACAGAAAGAGTTGGCTTGGGCGGCATCTTTGATTTTGGTGTTGATGGTTTTGCTGACGAGTATTCTGTCTCGTTGGGCTACTCGCCAAAAGGTTTATTAGTCATTGGTCATTAGTCATTGGTCATTTGTAAAATTAGATTGGAGTATTCAGTGTATGATGAATTTGGCACAAAAGAATGAAACTGTTTTACGTACTGAGAATATCAATATTTTTTACGGCGCTTTTCACGCAGTAAAAAATGTTTGTATGGAGATTCCCAAAAATCAGATTACTGCTTTGATCGGGCCGTCTGGCTGCGGTAAAAGTACGATTCTGCGATGTTTTAACCGCCTCAACGATTTAGTAAACGGTTTTCGTTTAGATGGCAGAATTGATTACTACGGTCAAAATATTTACGCTCCTGATATTGATGCTGTGGAGGTGCGCCGCAAGATTGGGATGGTGTTTCAAAAGCCGAATCCTTTCCCGAAGTCGATTTATGACAATATTGCTTACGGTGCGAGGGTGAATAATTATAAGGGAGATATGGATGAGCTGGTGGAAAAGTCGCTCAAACAAGCTTATTTGTGGGATGAGGTGAAGGATAAGCTTAAGGAAAGCGGTTTTTCGCTTTCGGGCGGCCAGCAGCAGCGTTTGTGTATTGCTCGGGCGATCGCGATTAATCCTGATGTAGTGTTGATGGATGAACCTTGCGCTTCTCTTGACCCGATTTCGACGATTAAGATTGAGGATTTGATGCGGGAACTCAAGGAGAAGTATACGATTGTCATAGTTACTCACAATATGCAGCAGGCTACTCGGGTTTCTGACCTGACTGCTTTTTTCAATGCTAAGCTTTCGGACGATGGGAAGCGGTTTGGCTATCTTGTTGAGTGTGACAGAACTGAGGTGATTTTCCAAAATCCGAAGGAAGAGTCTACGATGGATTATGTGAGCGGCCGTTTTGGTTGATTTGCGAGTGTCTCCGTAGGGTGTGTTAATCCCTACATTTTATCTAAAATTTGACGGCGATGTACCTGACTGTTCCTAGGGTGTGTCGTCATTTTTAAGCCTTAAATTATGTCTATAATCTGATGCCGACGTAGATTATATCATTTCCCAAAAAGATTGCCACAATATATAGCCTTTCTCAAAAAGGTGAGGTACAGGTTCTGATTTTAGATTTTAGATTTTAGATTTTAGATTGGGGGATTGAGGGATTGAGGGATTGAGGGATTAATACCTCATCTTTCTGAGAACTGCTATATTTTTGGTTTTTTTTGACAATCGTTCTTGAAGGGTGGTGGTGCGTCCCTCGCTTGATTTTCTGTGTTGATTCGGAGATTTATCGCGGGCGACGCACTCTACGGATACAAATTTGGTGGTGGTGCGTCGCTCGCTTGATTTTCTGTGTTGATTCGGAGATTTATCGCGGGCGACGCACCCTACGGATACAAATTTGCACATGATATGACTGAAGAATCCCGGTTTCTTGGAGAAACCGGGATTCTTGATTTTTATGTTTAAAAGCTCGATCGTACTTTTTGCAGATACAAGCCGCTGATTTTGCTGAATAAATTCTCGAAAGGCTCACATTTTCTTCATCCAATGCTTTAATAGGTTTTCTTTGACCATGTTTTGTCGCATTACTTCTAGCAGGTATTCCTGAGCTTGGTCTTGGCTCAAGCTCTTGACTTGTTCGCGCAGCACTTGCAATTTAAACTGTTGTTCCATGCTGAGGCTGGTTGTATGCATATCCATAAATCGCTCCTCCAGTTTGTTACATGAGATAAATCGAGACCAGATAGATCGGAATGACGTTCCGCAGGCTTTGTTGTGTCTCCTACATTGTAAACTATCATAACATCTGCTTGACAATATGTCCAAAGTACACATTTTGAAACTAATTTGTGTCGCAAAAGTACATCTAAGTGGGGGGAGCTTTATCATAAAACAGGGGTAAAACCGGGAAGCCTAAGCCAAAGGAGCTAGTTTGTATGGATGCAATGGAGTTTTTTCAGAGCAGTGCTGGGGAGTGGCGATCGCAGCGCAGCACTCACCACCTCGCTTTCCGCCAAGCGGAGATTGGGGATTCAAATATTCAGGTGACGGCGCTGGCTGCCGATGACGATCGGGTGGCTGAGATTTGCCAGATGCACGATGTCGATCCGAGTCGGGCTGCTGGAGGAGCTTTTGTGACTTGGCACGGCACTATGGCGTGGGATAAGGATGATGAGAATCATAAAGGGTCTACGGTGTTCGCGATCGTCCCCGATCCTGAAAATCCGCGGCAGGGTTTGATGTTGCGGGAACGGGGCTATGCGGAAATTACGCCGGTGGCTGGCCGTTTTGAGATGGATGATGAGGATGCGCTGCTGCTGATTACCGAATATGAGACGATGAGTTCGATCGAGCGTTTTTGGTTTGCGAATCCCAACGTGCGGATGCGGACAAGTGCGGTAAAGCGCTTTGGCGGTTTCAGCACTTCGACTTTTTGTACGGAAGTTCGGGTGGAACCAGACTCGGATGCAGCGGCTCCAGCCGCCGATAAGGAACCGGTTGCTAGCGAGTTTTACTCGGCTCTGGGCTGGTAATTTGTCAGCTCGTTCTTATTCCGGCTCGTTCCCAGGCTCTGCCTGGGAATGCTCTGACGGAGGCTTTGCCTCCCCTTTGACGAGGCAGAGCTTCGCGGAGCGGCCGTTCCCTGGCAGAGCCTAGGAACGAGCGTTATCACCTCGTTTCCAGGCTCTGCCAGGAAATGCTCTGACTGAGGCTCTGCCTTGTCAAACGAGAGGCAGAGCCTCCCGGAGCGGCCGTTCCCTGGCAGAGCCTGGGAACAAGTCTTCCCTCTTCCTTCTTCCCTCTTCCCTCTTCCTTCTTCCCTCTTCCTTCTTCCTTCTTCCCTCTTCCCTCTTCCCTCTTCCTTCTTCCTTCCTTCAAGGTCAACAAATGTTACAGATTGTTGCAAAAATTCAGGAAAATCGGATTTAGATTGCGGGAATCCCCTAATCTGTATGTTGGTTAGTTGTATCCGTTATGCTGGCAGCTCGCGGTGTCAACTATTTCTGAAATTTGAGATAACGGAGATTTTAACGTGGCGCTTCCTTTATTAAGCTACGCCCCAAACAGCCAAAACCAGCGCGTTGCTGGTTATGAAGTAGGGGGCGACGAGCAGCCCAGAGTTTTCACAACTGAAAATGTGCTCTCGTCCGGGGACATGGAAAATTTGATTTGGGCTGGATATCGCCAGATTTACAGCGAACACCAAATCCTCAAGAGCAACCGCCAAAAGTCTTTGGAGTCGCAACTCAAGTTCGGCCAAATTACTGTGCGGGATTTCATTCGCGGTTTGGCGACTTCATCTCCTTTCTTGGAGCGGAATTACCAAACTAACAGCAACTACCGGTTTGTGGAAATGTGCGTGCAGCGCATTTTGGGCCGGGATGTGTACAGCGAGCGCGAAAAGATTGCTTGGTCGATCGTAGTTGCAACCAAGGGGCCTCAAGGGTTTATTGATCAGTTGGTCAATAGCGATGAGTACCTGGACAAGTTCGGCTACGATACAGTACCTTACCAACTGCGCCGAGTTTTGCCTCAGCGAGTTGGAGGGGAAACTCCTTTCAACCTGAAAACGCCCCGCTACAATGAGTACCACCGCTCGCAGCTCGGCTTCCCGCAAATCATTTGGCAGACGAGCGTTCGCCGTTTTGTTCCTCAAGAGCAGCAAGCGAAGGCTGGCGATCCGTCCAACTATTTGAATATGGCGCGCAATATGCCCATGCCTGCTACTCCGCCGCAGCGCGTGCCTCTGGCTAATATCAATATTGCCACGATGGTTCCTCGCCGCTAATTGATGCTGCTTGGTGCTATTGTTTGTGTCGGGCTATGGATTTAATCGATCGGCTTTTAGGCTGAGAGAGTTTTGAGTCTTGAGTTTTGAGGTTTGAGTTTTTTATTAAACTCGGAATCCAAAACTCAGGACTCATAATTGTTTGTCAGTGGTTAGTAGTTAGTGGTTAGTGGTTAGTGGTTAGTGGTTAGTGGTTAGTGGTTAGTGGTTAGTGGTTAGTGGTTAGTAGTTAGTGGTTAGTGGTTAGTAGTTAGTAGTTAGTAGTTAGTGGTTAGTGGTTAGTGGTTAGTGGTTAGTGGTTAGTGGTTAGTGGTTAGTAGTGCGAGCGTCCCCGCTCGCGAACAGTAGTTAGTAGTCATCAATTCCCAATTATTAATTCCCCATACCCAGTTACCAATTATCAAATATGAGCTCGCAGGCGCAATATTTTGAGCAGGGTGTTGAATTGATCGGGTAAAGGTGCGATCGCCTCAATCAACTCTCCGGTTAACGGATGCTGCAATTGCAGGCGCCATGCGTGGAGGGCTTGTCCGGTTAAATTTACGCCGATGGAACGGTTGCAACTGTACATGGGGTCGCCGACTATGGGATGTTTGATTTCGGCTGTATGGACGCGAATTTGATGGGTGCGGCCGGTTTCTAATTGATAGTGCATTAAGCAATAGTTGCCGATTCTTTCTTTGATTGTCCAGTGAGTAACGGAGGGGCGGCCGCCTTTTTCTACTGGTACTACTGCCATTTTTTTACGGTCTGTGGGATGTCGGCCGATGGGTAGGTCTATTGTACCTTTTTCGGTGCTGGGAACTCCGTAAACTATGCCTAAATATTCGCGGCGGGCGGTTTTGGTTTTGAGTTGGGCTTGTAAGTTTTGGTGGGCTGTGTCGGTTTTGGCGATCGCGATCGCACCTGTTGTATCTTTGTCTAATCTGTGGACGATTCCGGGGCGTTGAACTCCGCCGATTTCTGCGAGGGGACAGTGGGCTAACAGGGCGTTGACTAAGGTACCGTCTAGATGTCCGGCGGCTGGGTGGACGACTAATCCGGCTGGTTTGTTGATGATTATTAGGCTGTCATCTTCGTAGAGGATGTCTAGGGGAATTGCTTCGGCTTGTAATTTTGTGGGCTGGGCTTCGGGTAATGTGATGTGGATGCGATCGCCCGTTTTGACTGATATTTTTTTCGAGGTGCAGGTTTCGTCGTTGACTTTGACGTTGCCTTGTGATATGAGGGTTTGGATTCGCGATCTCGATAAATCCGGTATTTGGTTTGACAGCCAAATATCTAATCGTTGAGTGACATTAGTTTTATTAAATTCCTCTGTATTTTCTACCGTGTACATCTGTGTCGCAGTCTCTGTTTCTATCATTTACTTTTTACTGTTTTTTGCCGATTTTTGGGCTGAGTATCTGGGGCGAGAAACCAGGTTTCTACGAGTTTTGCGAACAGTCACGATAAATATAGGAAGAAACCCGGTTTCTGTGGGCTGAGTATCTGGGGCGAGAAACCGGGTTTCTACGAGTTTTGCAAACAGTTACGATAAATATAGGAAGAAACCCGGTTTCTGACAGCATCAACTATCTTAATCATAACATCTTTGAGTTAATTTACGATCGCACGGGTGGGGAGAAACCAGTTTTTTTCACCGCAATACTTCGTTTCTGTCGGCAGATTCGGTAAAAAACCAGGTTTCTGGGGTCGGAGTGCGTAAGTCCTTTGACTCTAATTGTCAATTCTATCGACAATTATCGCAGTGCCCGCAGCGCATAGATGTTGCTTCCTTGGTAAAGCCAAAAGCTTGCAGCAAAAATTGCCACCTGCACTCCCGATGTTTGAGATATTTTGCCATTTCTTCGGCGGCGGTAAAATTTTGTTTGGTGCCTTTTTGCTGTGCGGATTTGTCGATCGCATAATTAAAAGGATCTTCCCATCTTAACTGTCCGCTGCTGTGTAAGATTGAAAGGGCGAGATCACTTGCGGGAAATTCCCGCACCACAGCATCTACATCGCCTTTAACTGGCAGTTGTTTGGCCAACTGCTGGGCTTCTTGAAATTGCGATCGTAATTTATCTTGAAAAAATTGTGCTCTTTGTTTGTCATCGGGATAAAGCAAACCCGTCGGTTCGCTAATCAACGTCAGGGCGATCGCAGATTTGCCGTCGCGTCCGCCTCTACCAATTTCCTGAATGTATTCCGATAATAGCAAAGGTGCTTGAAAATGAACAACCCACCGCACATCCGGCTTATTAATTCCCATCCCGAAGGCGCAGGTACAAGTCACAAATTTAAGATCGTTATTCAGCCAAGCTGTTTCTATTCTTCGGCGCGATTCAGGATTCAAACCTGCATGATATGGTGCGGTTTTATAACCTGCATCTTCCAGCAAATCTGCTAAATTTTCGCTATCTTTTCTCGTGCGGACATAGACTAAACCTGCTTCTTTTGGTCGAGCTTTGATAAAATTTAATAACTGCTGCTTGCGTCCTCTGGGTGTCCAGACTGTCTGCACTTGCAGGTGCAAGTTAGAACGGTAGGGACTGAGCAAAAATGCTTCTGGCTTGTGCAGTTGCAAGACTTTTTTGATTGTCTGTTGCGCTTGGGGGTTTGCTGTAGCGGTGAAAGCTGCGATCGCAATTTTACTTCCTTCCGGCTTAGTTTTCAACAAAGCCGATCGCACTGTACCCAAACGGCGGTAAGCTGGGCGAAAGGTATCGCCCCACTGCACTAAACAGTGAGCTTCATCTAATATTAAACCGTTGATTGGTATGTGTGGCTGACTGATAATTTCCCAAACTGGTTTGCTGAGTAATGTTTCGGGAGACAGATACAGCAATCTCAACTTATTTTGTTGCAGCGATTGCATAGTTTGGCGGCGCTGCTGTGTTGGTAATTGACTGTGGAGGAGGGAAGCGGGTAAATTGCGATCGCGCAATTCTTGCACTTGATTTTCCATCAGTGCGACTAACGGCGAAATCACCAAAGTTAAGCCTGTTTGTAACAAAGCTGGCAGTTGAAAGCAGATTGATTTGCCGCCACCAGTCGGCATAATTATTATTGTATCTTTTCCGGCTAACAAACTGCTGACTATTTCTCCTTGGGGCGGCCGAAAGTCGTCGTATCCCCAGATTTTTTGGAAGGCGGCGCGGGCTTGATTTAATGATGTTAGTTCTGGTTGGTTTTTCATTTAGTTTAGTTCTCAAATTAGAAGTGTAAATTATACCAGACAGGACTTTAGTTCGCAATAAAAATTACAGTCGCACGCTAACCTCAGAAACCCGGTTTCTTTCGAGATTTCTCGTTCCTAGGCGCTAAATTTTCGTAGAAACCGGGTTTCTGGGCACATCATAAGCAGTAGGGTGCGTCAGCAAAAATCTTAGCTGTTAGCA
>NZ_JAUBUN010000014.1:0-5611 GCF_036702665.1 Microcoleus sp. Aus8_D2 | reverse complement strand
AAGATTGTACAACTGACGCACCCTACAATAACTGGGCACATCATAAGCAGTAGGGTGCGTCAGCAAAAATCTTAGCTGTTAGCAAAGATTGTACAACTGACGCACCCTACAATAACTGGGCACATCATAAGCAGTAGGGTGCGTCAGCAAAAATCTTAGCTTTTAGCAAAGATTGTACAACTGACGCACCCTACAATAACTAGAATCCCCCCCTCCAGAATGAAGCAAATAATAGCCAGCACCCGCCATTTAATAAAGCTGTAATTACTGCACCGATAATCACGCCTTTCATCACGGCAAATTGTCGCTGTCGGCTGAGAATAATAATCGCGGGAATCACATAAATTATTTGAACTAATCCTATGCCAAAAATAGACAACAATAAAAACGAAGCTATCGAAGAACCTATGCCGCCTATCGCCACAGATACATAACCTATGATACTTCCCAAAATGAATGCTGCCACGTGCAAGCCAATCAAGAGAAGTATTCCTAAAAAGATACCCTTTATTTCATCATTTCTCCGCGACATATATCATCCTCCCAAACTTAATTTAATTTAAACGGTTAGAAACTAAATGATGTCCAGCACTTCCCTCGCGGTAGAACATATTAAACGTGTCGAATGGAATAATTCTACCATCTGGGTGTACGATGTGAATGCAAGAGCGTTTTACGGAACGCACATCAAAGTTGAACGGGTCAAGGAACTGCACAATCATCACCCGAAACACGTTATCGTAATTAATACCTTCGGGAACTGGTATCATCGGTAAACAACACAATAACTGTTTGAAAGCGGTGGCTGCGGACTGAGGAGAATGGCTGGTGGAAAACAACTCAAAAGTTTTGCGTTTTAGCTCTTCATTCTGTTCGTAAAGTACGCTGTTTGGCATCATTTCGACAAAAACATCCGGGGCTACTGCGCCAGTTAGCGGAATCACTTTGCCGTTTAATTTGAGGGCGTAAGCCATTGCTAAACTGTCGGGATGGCAAGGAACAGGGATAATATCTTCTGGTTTGAAATGGGGACTTTGTTGCAAAATTGAACGGCGCACTTCTGTGAGGGTGTACCTGTCAGTTTTTGGGTCAAATTTTTCTAATCTTCCCGCTACTTGTATGGGTTGAAATGTAACGCCCCGCACGCATTTTTGCTGCAAGGCGTATTCGATGATTTGGCCGATTTCACAGTCGTTCAAACCTTTTTTGAGGGTGACCACTAAAGTGGTGGAAATGTTGTATTCGTTGAGATTGGCGATCGCCTTTTCCCTGACTTCCCTTAAATCTACTCCCCGCAACTCTTCCAGAGTGGATTTTTCAAAGCTGTCAAACTGCAAATAAATCTCAATTCCTGGTTTGTATTGACTCAGCCGATCGCAAAAATTTCGATCCTTAGCAATCCTCACGCCATTTGTATTAATCATCAAATGCTTAATGGGCTTGCTTTTGACTAAATCCATGACTTCAAAAAACTCCGGGTGAATCGTCGGTTCTCCCCCGCTAAGCTGCACGATTTGCGGTTCTCCTTCATTGGCTACCACAGCATCCAACATCATTTCAATATGTTCTAAACTGCGGTGCTTGCGGGGGCGAGCGGAAATATGAGAAACTTCTTCAACACCGGAATCTGCATAACAAATCGGACAGGAAAGATTGCACCTGTCTGTCAATTCAACTAGAGTTAAACAGCTATGTTGTTCGTGGTCTGGACAAAGGCCGCAATCGTAAGGACAACCGTATTTTATCGGCGTATTGAACTTGAGCGGCATATCTCCCGGCTTGATGAATTGCTGGGATAGTTTATAGTAGTCAATATCATCGGCTATCAAGACTTCTTCGTGTCCGTGAGTGGGACAGTGTTTGACTAAATAAACGCATTCGTCGCGAAAGATTATTTTTGCTTCAACTTTTGTTAAGCATTTTGAGCAAACGCTGTTAGTCAGGGCATAAAATAGATAAGGTCTAGTTGGCATAGAATTTTGGGTATGAAGTAGGCTAATTTATTGTATCTAGTAATTTTAGTTGATTTGTGGTGCATTAGATTTATTTTTGCTTAAGGAACCGCCAAGGCGCAGAGGGCGCAGAGAAAGAGAAGACAGAGCAAGAATACACTTTACAAGTTGTTACTGTTTCCGGACAATTTTGTGCTATTCTAATATTAGTTGATGATTTTACTCGAATTTAAATTATGAACGCAAGCACGTTGAGCAAAGTTTTCAGCTATCGGCAAAAGACTTGCGAGCTTTTCGACACAGCAGGTCTTGTAGAAGCGTTACATGAAGATGGTTTTGCGCTGATTCCCGGTGTGCTCGGCGAGTCGGAAATGGCGATCGCCCGGGAAGCACTCGATCGCCTGCAACCCTTCGGACTCGATGGTAGCAGTTGGAGTGAATTGAACAAACATTTTAAATGCGTGTTCAATCGCGATCGCCTGTGGCTTTCATATGCCGATCGACCTGGTATCATTGAATTGGCAGAAGCATTGATGGGCAGCGATTGCCACATTATCGGCATGACTGCATGGAAAAGCGGGCCCGGTTACGATGGTTGGCGCGTCCACGTCGATCAGGTGTTTGTCCCCCTGCCCGAAAGCGTGTTTGCCGTTAGCGGAGCCCTCGAAGAGGATCGCACTTTTCAACTCCCAGTCTGGATTTGTACGGCGCATTTCTATCTCAGCGACACTACAGAAGACCTCTGTCCTACCTATATTATTCCTAGCAGTCACAAATCTGGTAGAAAACCCGATCGCGGGGAAGAAACTTGGAACGGACACTCGCCCGAACCAGTTGTGTGCAAAGCAGGAGACGTGCTGTTTTTTCGCAGTGAAATTTGGCACTCCGGCGGCAGAAATACCACAGTCGATCGCACTCGCTATTTGCTGCAAGTTCATTATTCCCACCGCAACATCGCCCAGAAATTTTCGCCTTGGCCGTGGCAATTCAATCCCGAAATTCTCGCTACTACTACAGAAAGACAACTCCGGCTTTTAGGCAAACATCCTGAGTCTAATTATGGTTGAAATACACGACTAATTATGCTTGAAAATCGGTATAGCAACCATCAGTATAATACATAGGTCGGGGCGGGTTTTTGAGATTGTTAGTTTTTGGCTAATATTGTTGGTGAACCCGCCCCTACAGAAATCACGGTCAATCCCTCGGATACGATATCACCAATCCGATAAAATATCCTTAATTTGATATTAGGAAATGCTATTGACAGAACGAGAAAACCTAAATAAATTGACAATACTGTGGCGATAATAAACCAAACCTAACAAACAAGCAATTTGAATGGCGCTTAATCCTAAAAATGGGTGAAACTCCGGCTTAATGAAATCTATAAAAAAGCGAAATCCTAGATAAGATACCAGATAAAATTTAAACAATTCGCCTTCTTGTCGCTGCCAGCGGCTGCGCCACTGTAAAAATACAGTTAAACCCACCAAGAATACAATCTCGTAAAGTTGGGCGGGATGTCGGTAAATGCCATCGCCAAAGTCGATCGCCCAAGGTAAATTAGTGGCAGTACCGTAAGTGCGATCGCTCAAGCCACTCAAAAAACAGCCAATCCGACCGATCGCAGTTCCGACAATCAAAGGATAAACAAAAGCATCCCCAGTGGAACGAGTGACGCCAATTATTTTTTTAGTCAATTCTACGCCAATCAAGCCGCCTAGCATGGCACCGACTACAGTTTTTCCCTGAAGCAGCATCACAAGAATTTGCTGCGGGTATAGCCACAACAAATCGATATGCTGCAACAAAACTAGAGCTTTCGCGCCGATTAAAGCACCAACCATACCGCCGACAATTACTGAACTTCGCTGACTGGGAGCAATGGTATCTTTTTTAGTATTCAACAAGACGAGGCGAAAGGCGATCGCGTAGGCTAAGGATTCAAATAAAAAATGTGGATGGATTTGCCACTGCCCGATCGACAAATAAACCGGAAATGTCATATTTATTTTAGATTTGGAGTTTGGGATTTGAGATTGTTATCCATTCTAGCTCCCTGCGAATCTCCGAATTTCTCAAGCAATCCCAATCCAAAATCCAAAATCTCAAATCTCAAATCGCCTAAGATTCGCCGTCTCGGCGCCCGAGCTCGTACACGCCGCCCCCAATACAGGCGATCGTCCCCATAGATACCGCCCAACTGGTGCCCAAGGACAATTCGACACCCCAATTGCACAATCCACCCACAATCAAAAAGGGCAGAATGCTCAACAGCGAAGCGTAAAAGGCATTTTGAGCTTCTCTGGCTTGGCGGGTTCTCTCAAACTCTTCTTCCGAGGTGTAGAGGGATCTTTCTGCAAAATTCATCCAACGGTTGAGTTGCAGGATTACCCATTCTGTGATGGGTGACAGACCCCAATACAGGGCTAAAGACCATAATGACGCACCGGCGATCGCAGTTGCGTCTATGGCAAAACTAAAAGGGAAAATTTCAGTAAGCATTGCTTGATGTGTGTTATAAATTTGAGATTTTGGATGATACCAGATCCGGCTTAAATACCCCTTGATTTCCCAGTCGGCCCGAAAGCGGACATCGTTTGTATAGACGCGGTTTCAACCGCCGAGTCCTATAAAGGGGGTTTCTCACCCAGATTTCAGACAGCATCCAAAATCCCGGACTAAACTATAGTGTCAAGCAAAAGCTCGATCGAATTCAACCGCAGCACGAATTCCGGTAGCAAATATTTTTCCGTTACCCGCAGCATTTAACCCGAAGCCTTGACACCTGTTCTGTATGCAGTAAGATACACCTTGGTCAACTGATTCGCTAGTGGGTAGAGCACGCGAGGCAATCTTGCAGCGAATTGGCACATCAGACAACGCAGATTCGCAAATACATTAAACTTTCAGGAGTTAAATAAATCGTGCAAGACTCTACAAGCCCGCTGACAGTAAAACGCTTTTTTCGTCCCAAATCGCTGCTGCTGGTAGCAGCTTCCATCGGCATCGGTTTACTTGGTATGGGATGGAGGCAGGAGTTAGTCCGGGCTCAGCAAGCCTCACCAGGCAAAGTCGCTACGGGTAATTTGTGGCAGGAAGCTTCTTTCCCAGTCGAAAATTTTGAAGCCTACAGTTCCCCCTTCGGCCCCCGAGGCGGGGATTTTCATTACGGTTTGGACATGGCGGCCCCGGAAGGCAGCTATATCCGCAATTGGTGGGGCGGGCAAATTGTGGAAGTTTGGGAAGATGGCAGGTGCGGCACTGGTATGATAGTGCGATCGGGAGATTGGGAGCACATCTACTGTCACCTCAGAGGCCGCGTGGAAACCGCTAACGGCGGGCGTTATTATATCGATCGCGAAGGCGGCCTGCAAATTTGGCAGGGTCAAACTGTGCCGGCCGGTGCGAGAATTGCCAGAGTGGGGATGACAGGGCGCACGAGTGGGCCTCACCTGCATTGGGGATTGAAGTACGGGGGGCGCTGGGTAGATCCGGCTTTGGTACTTCGCGAAATGTATTCCAATCAGTCTTAATTGGGCATGGGGCATGGGGCATGGGGCATGGGGCATCGGGCATGGGGCATGGGGCATGGGGCATGGGGCATGGGGCATGGGGCATGGGGCATGGGGCATGGGGCATGGGGCATCGGGCAT
>NZ_JAUBUN010000013.1:95307-160649 GCF_036702665.1 Microcoleus sp. Aus8_D2 | reverse complement strand
TTTATCTGAGCGACTAATGTGCTGGATGCGTCACAATTAAATCCTGATGAAATGATTGTGAAATATCAGGAACAGCAGTCAGCAGAGAGAGGGTTTAGGTTTTTGAAAGACCCCCTATTTTTTACGGATAGCGTGTTTCTGAAGTCGCCGGAAAGAATCGAGGCTTTAACTTTGGTAATGGGTTTGTGTTTGTTGGTTTATACTTGAGGTCAAAGGTTACTCCGGCAAAATTTGCAACTCACTAATAAAACTGTAAAAAATCAGTTGGGTAAAGGAACTAATCGACCTAGTTTACGCTGGATATTCCCAAGTTTTCAGTCGATTCATGCCGTTTGCATTCAAGGAATTCAACAAGTTTCTAATTTGACATCCTCACGGTTGGTCATATTAAATTTGTTTCCAGTCAGCGGTAGGTCTGATTATTTTTTATGGTGAAATGAAGTCGATTATTGATTGCAAAACAGACTTACATTTAAGTAATTGTAGATGCAGCAGTGATGTATAATTGTCATATGGCCGACGATATATGCGGGAAATTAATAGTTAGTAATGGTCGGATTTTTGACGTTTTATGGGTTAAGAAGATTTAATTCATGCCCTCATGTCAATTTTGAGAAATTCCTAACTGGGTGATGATCTCGTTGCACAGATTTTTGGGTGTTTTTACTCACGCTCGATCTCGGATGATTCACTTTTACCCCCTCAATTCGCGTAGGCTGCCCCTTGGGGGTGCGGAATGTGGGTTGAAACCGCGTTTTTTTCTTCATTCCGCACCAGGCCCAATTCGTTTGTGTAGGATCGGTTTCAACCGCCGTCTTATCTAGTCCTACTTCAATGAATTGATTGTGGTCAGGTTTTAGAGTAATGTGCACGATCTTTACTTCTAATAACTTTTAGCCATTAGGCTCTCCTGACTTTATGGTGTATAATCTAACAAACAATACATTTACTGTCATGGACTTTTATTGGGACTATATATTAGACTTGCCTGGAGTCAAGGTTGAAAGTTGTACTCAAATTGAGGCAAAATTTTTATTAGGACTGAGAATTGTACGAGAAGGTATGGTTTGTCATCACTGTCAAAATTATACCGAACAACTGCATCAGAATCGAGCAATCTTAGTAAGAGATTTGCCAGTCTTTGGTCGTCCTGTTTATTTAAAAATCCCACGACGGCAGTTTTACTGTCCTAATTGCCAACGATATCCCACAAAAATACATTTTTTGGAGAGAAAAAGAAGGCATACTCAACGATACGAACAAAATATTTATGAGCGCGTTCAACAATCGAATATAGAACAGATTGGGCGAGAAGAACAACTGAGTTATGACGAAATAAAAGGAATATTTGAGCGGGTAATTAAGCTAAAAAAAAACAACTTGGAAGCCAGCTAAGCGAATCTCTCTGGATGAAATAAGTATGCGGAAAGGTCAAGGAAAGTTTGTGACTGTCATTAGTGATATTTCTGAAGGTAATTTGATTGAAATAATTGACTCTCACCGTCAGGAGGAAATCATGGAAGTTCTTAGGGAGCAACCGATTGAAGTTCGTGAACAAGTTGAAGAAGTGAGTGTTGATATGTGGGGAGGATTCCCTAAGATTATCAAACAAGTATTCCCAAATGCCCAAATTGTCATTGACCGTTTTCATGTCATGAAAGTGGCAAATCGAGATTTAAATAAATTACGTAGAGCAGCAGGCATTACAGATAGATGTAGTAAATATTTATTATTAAGTAATGGGGAAGATCTTAATCCAGAGCAGCTTGATAGATTAGAATTGACATTAACAAAATCAGAATGTTTGAGAATTGCGTATCAGATGAAGGAAGATTTTAGAAAAATATATGAAACTAATTTAACTGTCAAAAAAGGGCAGGGAAAATTCAAAAACTGGCTGAATCATGCACAATTATTCTTTCGAGAATCTGCGTCAACAATTGAAAATCATTTTGAGGGTATTTGCAACTACTTTGTTCATCGCACAACCAGTGGAGTGATGGAAGGAATTAATAATAAAATTAAGTTGATTATGCGACAAGGGTATGGCTTTTCTAATTTTGATAATTTGAGAAATCGCGTATTAGCTTGCTTCTTGCATTAGATAAAATTATCACCATAAGTTCTGGAGAGCCAGCCATTATATCATTTCCACTGCCTATCAAGTGTCAAGGTGAAGGGGAGGGCGATCGATCGCAATTAAGCGCGATCGCACTTTTCACCTGTTTTTTCGATATTTGCGATCGGCAACAGCAATGTCTCCTCAATTTCCTGCCGCACAGCAGGAGATACATTACAACCGCTATTCAGGCAATATACCAGCAATTTATTAGCATCGTAATATTGTTTCAGCAATGACTTCTGGTGTTCGCTAAATTGCCAATCGTGACCTATATTGCGATAGAAAATTATGATTTGTCTTAATTGCCTAGTCCAAACTTCTCCGTTAGCTTGCCACCATTGCCTAAATATTTCCTTGTCACAATCTGGGTGAGGTAGTTGTTTCTTAAGTTCTCCCAGTGCTTGCATCAGTTCAGGTTCCACAACAGAGACAAGAAGAATGTCGTGGGCAAGACTAAGGGCAGGGTCAATAGCACTGTCGAGTACAGGCAAAATGGCAAGGTCAAGAACAAGGTCAATGGTCAGTTGAACAGCAGGGTCAAAGGTATGTTTAATTGCCTGGTAAAGGGCAGCATCAAGGAAACGTTCAGGGTTACGATTAAGAGCAAGCTCAAGGCATGGCAAAAGGGAAAAGTAAAAGAATCTAACTGCCGCAGGTTTGTAGATAAAATCAACAGAAAGGGATTTTTTGTTTACCCACACTAGGAACTGCTGTAACTGCTCATCCTCAGCGAGGAGTCCATCAACTTGCTGTTTGATTA
Source organism: Microcoleus sp. Aus8_D2 (assembly GCF_036702665.1). NCBI lineage: Bacteria > Bacillati > Cyanobacteriota > Cyanophyceae > Oscillatoriales > Microcoleaceae > Microcoleus > Microcoleus sp. Aus8_D2. The sequence goes on along the minus strand of NZ_JAUBUN010000013.1, from coordinate 157,767 downwards.
ACACCAACAATTTATCAGCATTTTGCAACATACCAACTGCCAGTAAAAAAACTTCTCGCCAACGCTTCTCGGTGATGTGGCTGACGAGTTTTTCTAAAGCTTGTGCCTCATAATTCTTAATAATTGCTTTGGCAGTAAAATACTCTTGAAATGTTAGATGAGAAAACGAATAAATCCCCCTTGCCCTCTCCACCAATAACCCATGTTGTGCCTCGAACGCCTTCAGCACAACCTCACTATCCATTTCTAACTGAACGCGGTCAGTTTTACCTTCGGGCAAGTTAGCTAGATAGTCGGCAATCAATTGCTGAACTGTAGTTTTTTCAAAAAAGTAATCGCCCCGCTCAAAAGTAATAGCTGCCACAAAAGCAAGTAAATGTTGCTGGCGGCACAAATTCAAATCGCGATAAACTTCATCCCGTTGAATGCCTCTAGTTTCATCCCATTTTCTGAGCATAATTTCCAGTCCTTCCTCATACAACTTGGATCGGTTGGATGGAAAATCTGCTTTTGCTTGGAATACTAAACAAGTTAGATTCAACAAGATAGGTGTTACTGCTAGTTCTCTAATTTGCTGATTTTTATTCAGTTTTAGCTGCTCTACAAATTGAGATGCTAAAGCTTGGCCTGCCTCCAGATTGTTCTGGGAAAACGCCACAAACCAATTGCTAGCAAAGGCAGCGATTTGCTCGTTATTAAAATCGGCTACCTCAACACAGGTAAAGCCTTCGTCATGAAATCGGTACTTAGCAGCGGCAATTCGACAGGTGACGATAAACTGATTTTTGTAATACTTTTGGACAAACTGACGAATCTGTTTGACGACTGCATTGCTATCGGATTCTGGCACTTCATCTAAGCCGTCCAATAAAATCAAACCTCTGCCTTGACTGAGTGCGGATTCAGTTTGCGATCGCACTTCAACTCCGCAACTGGCAAATTCGTCGCTGATATATGCCAATAAGTCAAGATTGGCGATTTGGTTAATTTTTTTTATTAGTATAAAAATAGGTATTTTATTTGGTTCAAATTTTGCCCGATCGCACTGAATGGCGATATGTTTCAAAAAGGTAGTTTTACCGGAACCCGGTTTGCCGAGTACCATAAGTTTAGAGTGAGATTTCACAGCATCTAAACCGGGGACTCGTTTCTGGCAGACTTTACCCAATCCCAAGCGGTTAAAGTTATCCGCATCTGGGTTGAAGTCTCTGACTAAATCGCGAATTTCTCCCGGCTGCCAAGCGGTAATTGCCTCCAAAATGTTGACTTCAACGTAAAGGTTGCTGACATCAACGGGTTGTGCTATGTCCAACAGTTGCATTTTGCTGTAAAGTTGTTGGATTTTGGTGTGGCATTTTTGCCGAATCTCTTGCACTACCGAATCAATGTCTAAATTCTGCTGCGGAGGACGATCGACAATTTCTTCCCAATTCAACTGCAAAACCGTGCAGAAAGCCTGGAAAGCATTGGCATTAATGGGTTCTTGTCCTCCTAAAAAACGCCTCCAAGTTGGCAGCGAGAGGCCATCGGCATAGGGCCCATCATCAGTCCAAGTGCGATCGGGATCTAATTTTTGACTAGCTTCTACTAGCCATCTGGGGTTGTCTATCGTCCATCCCCTCTCTCTTCTAGCCTGCTTAATTCTTATTAGTCCCTTCTGAGAGGATCTGAGGGTAGTCATTGTATAATTGACTTTTCTATTTGTCAATGTCAGTTTTCGATCAGTTTAGCGATCGCCAACTGAGTTTGTCAAGACGTTAGCAACCAAGAGAAAATGATCGGGAGAACAACGAGAGCATCCCTCTGGAGTATAAACAGCGTTTTTGTTTGAGTGCGATCGGGCACAGCACAGCCTATATATCCCAAATGGCTTCTCTATCTCGCTTCGAGGTCTCCGGTGAAAGAATGCCACTCGCTGTTTTGGTAAAAAAGTACACATTAAAATGATGACAAAGGATAGCAAAATGAGAGATAACATGGATGAAATTCCGTCAGGTGGGGTAGGTATAAAACTCATGAGCAAAATTGCCGATCAGCTAAGCTATACCCGCACTTCTGACAGTCGAAACTGTCTGTTCATTCTCAAATATTATCAGCATCTTTCAGGTCTAGTACCATCCCAACACAGCACTCAATCTGGTTTTTTTAAGCGGTCTAGCGATGTTTTAAACGGTTTGAACTGGTTTCAAAAGCAACGAAATCGTGAATCAGAGCGCAGTTCTAACCAGCCAATTCACAAAATTAGCGTTCAATTAAAAAGTGAACTCAAAGCTGTGGATCAAGTTTTATCTTTGATCCAGCAGTTAGAGCCTCTACCCATTCCTGAAGCAGTGTTTCAAAACTGCAAACTTGCTACCATCGAGGGGTTTACAAATGCTGTTCGCCATGCTCACAAACATCTGCCATTAGCAACTCCGATCGATCTGGAAATAACAGTATTTCACAATCGCATAGAAATCAAAATTTGGGATTGCGGCCAGCCTTTTGACTTCAACGCGAAGTTGCAAGAAGAATTGCAAGAAACAAGTCAGTTCAGTTTGAACGATCTCGAATTTATGCTTTAGTACATAAAACTTATGCACTGGAGGCGAGCCACCGGGTTTTTCACCCTAATACTTGATTCAAACCCTCAAGATTGGTTAAAAAACCCGGTTTCTTTAGTCCCGTAATTCCTGCTAAAATTTTTCTGTAATTTCCAGCTTTCAATTGACCGTAGAAAGAAACTTTTTTGTGATGACGGTTGATACGGATCCCAAAATTTTCGTTGTGAATGATGACCACCCATCCGCAATCTAGTTCATCGCTTTTTGAATCAGCGTAGTCCTGCATACTCAGGAAAATCTGTGATAATTTTACGTATTCAATCTACCTAGAGTTTGAGAGCATGAAATGTCCAAAGTGCAACTCTCAATACATTGTAAAAAATGGTCACACTCACTCCGGAAAACAAAATTTTAAAGGGCGAGATAGTGTCAGACAATTTGTCATATATCCCAGACATCAACCGATTTCTGAAGCAACAAGGGAATTAATAGATCTGCTTTAGAAAGAAAAGATATAGCCTCGATCAAAAAGATGAGGTATGTCTGGTAATGGGTAATTGGGAAAAAGGTAATTGGGAAAAAGGTAATTGGGAAAAAGGTAATCGATAGTTCCGATAAGCTTTCTGAGGTTTCTGGGAGTAAAGATGCTCTTCTTCTGTGTGTGTTCTCCCTGGCGATCGTAGCAGAATTTGGCATACCTCATCTTTATGAGAACCGCTATATATGCAGGCTATAATTGTGAGAGCTAGAGGAGTCTCTCAAACGTGGTTGCAATAGTATGTGTTTTGAAAAAATTAGGCTCGGTAAGCTAGAGAATTATAAGTGAATTTAAAAAAGGCGGAAGCTAAAAATTAAATCTGATGAAATGTCGTCATTTTGAGCGTACTTTCCGGCTACTAAGGAATGAGAATTAAATAACTTACACAAGTTTGTGGGGCTATAAGATCCCGCCATTTTTGGACTGGATCTTATAGCCCATGCCACAATAACAATTAAAATTGTAAGTTATTTAATTCGCGCTCCTAAGCAGTGTCTGGGAGCCATTGATGCGTTAAATTCATAAATTGTAGGAGTATATATTGGTCACAGACATGAACAAGAGTGCGAGGGGATTATGGGATTTTTTACCAGAAAGAATTGGTTTAAAGCCGGAACCCTTGTAGGGAGAAATTAAAATCAGACTATTCATTCCTCCAATCCTCGGACTTCCAGGTGAAGTGCCCTCAAGCGGTCAACTGTCAACTGTCAAGCGGTCAACTGAACACCAGTTTATCGCCAATGTGCTGTGAGTTATATCGTGTCCGATCGATTAACCGCAATCAGATTAGTTCGATCGTTTTTGTTATGGTAATCAACCGGACATGATATTATACAGACTTTTGGAGTTCTTACGGAACATTTTTTCCAAAAAAAGAAACAAAACCGTAGGAAAAGATACTGATTTGAGCAACTATATATAAATATTTAATAATACCATGATTGACATAAAATATCGTTTTAACTGACTAGCCCAGTGATTAAAAAACTCAATCTAATCTGCCAGCTATACTCCCATCATTGCTCTCATAATAGTTGAGTAAGATGGCACTTCACGGCGACGGATACGAAAATATTTAGTCAGTTCGTGTGGTTGAGAACTAGCTGGGATTTCCCAAGGCTCTATATCCTAGATGTTCACTGATTCAACCTAATATGACTATTAGTAAGCTCAACCATAAAGGATGTCTTTGTCCCTGGCATCGACGAAAATCCTTGACTTTTTTTAGATATTCGATTAGACTGTATATATTATTAATCACAAAAACAATAGCGACTTTTATCGAGTTTACTTTGATCGAATTTACACAGACAGCAGTCGCTGTTTCATGGGCTGATTTAGTATGAGAATGAATCAGCCCTGCCTCTGCTGGGACGAAAGTTTGTCTAGTAGCGATTTCAATCGCCGAATTTGGTTAAAACTATAATTGCTAAACATCAACTAGCTCAGGAAATAGATCGCAAATGGACAGCAAAGACCTAGCCCAATATATCGAAGCAACCGACGGCATTTCCAAACCGTGGCTGTTGGTGCAACTCCGGATGAAAAAATTGCAAGAAAGGCGATCGGAGATTTCTACTGAAGAATATCTCAAAGAACTTACCGATCTTCACCAAGATTTAATGAATCTGGGCGAATGGTGGGTGGGAATCGAAGACGAAGTGTTTTAATTCGTTTTGGGATGCGTGAGATAGTGCGTGAGGAATCAACCTTCTCTGTAAACGTCCTTCCGATGTTTGCATTGTAACAGCAGAATCGTTAGCTTTTCATCTTCTATTTCATAACGAACGCGATAATCACCGATGCGAATACGGTATTCATTTTCATAACCTTTGAGTTTAACCACTCCATCTGGGCGAGGGTTTTCGGCAAGTTGCTGGACTTTGACAGCGATACGCTCGTAGACATCATCGGGCAAGGCATCTAGCTGTTTTTGCACAGCTTTGGGTATGATGATTGTATAAGTCATAATGACTTTCTTACCCGTTGATTCATGTATTCGTCGAACGTGGTGCAATCACCAGCTTTGTAATCAGCACGGGCGGCCTCAATTTCAGCAATATCTTCGGGAGAATCTTCCTCTTCCGGGAATAGTTCAGCTTCCAAGAGTTCCCAAAGCTTCTGTTTTTCCGCAATTTCCAGTGACAAAATTGCTTCCAGTAGTGATTGAAATGTGATATCTACTTTCACGATATTCTCAGCCATTCAAACTTTTCTCCATATTTAGTTTTACATTTTTAATTATGCCTGTGCCCATTGTCGCAGTTGCTCGTCGGGGCGATTCACGAAGAGGGATAGCTGCGCCGCGCGTACTTTAAAATTTTTCCATCAAAAATAATGTATTTGTTTTAGGTCAACACTTCGGACAGTTTTGGATTGCCGACCGTAGAATCAGGGCTTCAGGGCGATCGAGATGCTTTCGGGTAAATCAAGGGTTTCACACTGCGACCTAAAAAATGTCCAGACTATTGATATATCGTACCCGGTAATTTTACCATAATTCCGCTCCGGGGTGGGTTCACGCCCGGTTTCCAATATCAGCCAGAGAGCGGCGTAAACTCGCCACTGCAAAAATATTGCGATCGATCGAACACGATATCGTTTGTTGGTTATTTTTGATATTTAGGCGGCTAATTAGTCGCCTAAATATCAAAAAATTTATGAATAAAATTTATTGATGTGACCGGATGCTTGACATTATAAATTTGATTGGCTAAATTTAAATTATAGTATTTTTCATTAATTCACATAAATTATTAGTAGGAGTGCGTTAAGCTGTTAATTATATATCCGCACGTCTGGTGGGTGCGTCATATCCTCACATCTTTTCCCATACTTCAAGCGAACGGTATGACACACCCTACGGTCGAAAAATAAATCCTCACTTGCTTGAATGTTGTCAGAATGTGACTGTTTTTTACACATTATTTATCTGATTATTATATCTAATTTAGGTGCCTCGAAATGGGACAGATAATTATTAACGAATTCCGGCGCGATACTGGAGACTTTACAGGCAATGAGTATGTAGAGTTACTGCTGACAGAAGATTTAACAGCTACTCAGCTTCAGAGCTATTTTGTAGGCGACTCAACTGCTCCAACAACAACTAAATATTCAGCTTATCGATTTGCCAGCATGGCGAGTATTGCTCCCGTGTTTAAAGCAGGAACAATAATTGCGATCGGTGGAGCAATCGCCAATCAAGAGATTACCTACAACCCCATACCTTTGGGAACAGATAGCGATTGGAACATTAGATTGAGTCCCGAAGGTGGATTTTTGACAAAGTTGCTCCCAGCGGGAAATTTTGATGGGGATTTCGCGGCTTCTGATGTTGTTTATGTTGATAATACTAGCACTATAAACACCGATACAGTAGATGCGATCGCCTGGAGGTCATTGGGAACGCACGGAGCCTTTGGTAGTGCAGCTAAGGTGCAAATTTCAGCCCCAAATAACGGGCGTAATGTCGAGTTTTCCAGTGCTCTTGGGGGCGTCAACCGAACTGCTAATTATGCTGTTGATAGTCCAGGTTCTATCGGTTTGCCCAACGGTGGAATTAACACTATTTATATTAACAGCCTCCGCAACCCGCAGGTCAACAGCGCTCCGACTTTGATAAATCCTAATGTTAATAATACGCCGATCGCAATTGATGAAGATCCAGCCAACGCAGCTAACACGGGCTTTAGTATTTTCAACATCACTAGCGAGTTAGGCGGTGACGCTAATGGCGATCCGTTGGGTGTCGCAGTCACAGCAGCAGACAATACTAACGGCAATTGGCAATTTTCAACGAATGGCAATACTTGGACAAATTTCGGTACATTGTCGGAAAGTTCAGCAACAGTGTTCGGCCAGACTCCTCTTTATAATGGCTTGCTGGGCAACACTCCCAGTTCTCAAAATAGGCTGTATTTGACTAATTTAAATTTTATTTCTCCTAGCACTACAGCTTCGGAAATATTTAGCGGTAATGGAGCTAATTTAAACAGCACTGCTGCGAATAGCATTTATGCTGGTTATACAAATGATCCTTTAAATACGTCATTTCCGCCCCTCGATCGCACGCAGGGATTTAGCTTATCTTTTAATCTGCAAATTATCTCCGAAGCCCGTACTAATGCCAATCGGGCGGGTTTTAGCATTGTTGCCGTTACAAGCGATAAAAAAGCAATTGAAATCGGTTTCCAACAGCTATCTGCAACTACGGGCAATATCTTTGCTCAAGCAGACGGAATTACTCCCAATCCTGGCGGACAACCCAATAGCTTATTTCTGGCTGCCGAAAAGGCTGCTTACAATACGAATCTTGCTACTAACTATACTCTGAAAGTTCTAGGCGACAATTACTCTCTTTCGGACGGAAGCAATAATGTTATACTAACGGGGCCGCTGCGAAATTATGCTGCATTTACTGGCGCGAATGACCCCTATGAAACTGCTAATTTTCTATTTCTCGGAGACTACACAACCTCAGCTCAATCTAACATCAACTTAACGCGGGTTTCTCTACAAACGCCTGCGAAAGTCCGCTTTGTACCCAACCCAAATTATTACAGTATCGCTGGCAGCGAACCAACAATTACGGTGCGGGCGTGGGATGGAACGAATGGAGTTGCTAACGGTACTGTGGGTGTGAACGCTTCAGTTACTGGGGGAACAACGCCGTTTAGCACTAATTCGATCGCACCGACAATTACCGTTAATCCAGTCAACGATGCACCCTCGTTTGTCAAAGGGGGCGATCGCACTCTCAAGAGTAATTCCAGCGCGCAAACAGTCCCCGGATGGGCGACGGCAATTTCTCCAGGCCCCGCCAACGAGTCGGGACAAACTGTGGCTTTTCAAGTAGTCGGGAATGACAATGCTGCTTTGTTTAGCGTACCGCCTGCGATCGACTCGGCGGGCACGCTAACATTTACACCGGCCGTGGGTGCGATCGGCAGTGCTAAGATCGCTCTCAATCTCAAAGATAATGGCGGCGTAGCTAACGGCGGTGTCGATACATCCGCCAATCAAACTTTCGTCATCAACCTCACCAACTTGCCGCCTGCGGGACAAACAGACAATTACACCATTCCCCACACCAAGGTATTCAACCAGCAAGCCCCCGGAGTATTAGGCAACGACAGCGACCCCGACGGCGATATCCTGACAGCCAAGGTATTGTCAAACCCAATCAACGGCAAGGTCGATTTTAAGGCAGACGGTTCATTCAGCTATACTCCCAATGCGGGTTTTGCCGGGCCAGACAACTTCACCTACAGCGTCAGCGACGGAGTATCGCCGTCTGGGGCTGTTTTCGTCAACCTCAATGTCGCCAACTTGCCGCCTGCTGGACAAACAGACAATTACAGTACCTCACTTGATACCGCCCTCAACATTTCTGCGATCGCAGGCGTCTTAGGCAACGACAGCGACCTCGACGGCGACCCGCTGACGGCAACTTTATCAACTGGCCCCAAAAATGGCAAGGTCGATTTTAAGGCTGATGGTTCCTTCAGCTATACTCCCAACCCCGCCTTTGTCGGTGCAGACATTTTCAGCTACAGCATCAGTGACGGGATCTTGCGATCTCCTGCCATTTCGGTGAATATCAACGTCACCAACTCGCTAACCAACCAGCCGCCAGTAGCAAATAGCGACAACTACACAACTCTCCACAGCAAGGGACTGAATGTTCCAGCCCCCGGAGTCCTGGCCAATGACATTGACCCCGACGGCGACCCCTTGACTGCCACAGTGGAGTCACTTCCCAACAACGGCAAGGTCAATTTCAAGGCTGACGGTTCCTTCAGCTATACTGCCAATCCAGGTTTTATCGGTACAGACAACTTCAGCTATAGCGTCACTGACGGCATCACCCCACCTGTTTCGGTGCCGGTCAAGATCAATGTCACGAATCAGCAGCCACAAGCAAATAGCGATCGCTACAACACTCCCCACAACAAGACACTCAATATTCCAGCCCCTGGAGTCTTAGGCAACGACAGCGACCCCGACGGCGACCCCTTGACTGCCAAACTGGTAATATTACCCAAAAACGGTAAGGTCAATTTCAACCCTGACGGTTCCTTTAGCTATACTCCCAATCCGGGTTTTGTCGGCCTGGACGAATTCAGTTACAACATGAGTGACGGGGTATCTACGTCTGCGGACACTCCGGTAAGTATCAATGTCACCAATCAGCCACCACAAGCAAATAGCGATCGTTACAATACTCCCCACAACAAGACACTCAATATTCCCTTCCCCGGAGTCCTGGGAAACGATCTCGATCCCGATGGCGACCCCTTGATTGCCAAAATAGTCACGTTACCCACCAACGGTCAGGTGAGTTTCAATGATAATGGTACCTTTAGCTATACTCCGAGGCCGGATTTTGTCGGCTTGGAGGAATTTAGCTACAGCATCAGTGACGGGGCGTTCACTTCCGCGCCCACTTCGATCGGGATTAATGTCACCAACCAGCAGCCGATCGCCAATCCAGACAGTTACAGTACATTGGATACCAGTGTTCTCTACGTGGATGCGATCGCGGGCGTCTTGGCCAACGACTCCGATCCCGACGGCAACCCGCTGACATCAGTCCCGGCTGATTTGCCCAGCAACGGCAAGCTGACATTCAATAAAAACGGTTCTTTTACTTATACTCCGAATACTGGCTTTTCTGGAACAGACAGTTTTACATACATAGTTAATGACGGCATCCTTGACTCTGCGCCCGTCGCGGTGAACATTACTGTTAAGAGTGCGGGCGCGTTTAACTTCAGTAAAGCTAACTACAGTATCAAGGAAAATGCTGCTGCTGCGACAATTACCGTCATTCGTACAAATACTGATGTTGCTGCTGATGTCAGTTACAGTACGTCGAACGGCACTGCTAATGCTGGCGCCGACTATACTGCTGCATCGGGTAGGCTGAATTTTGCGATCGGCGAAACTCAGAAAACTTTTACTGTACCAATTATTGACGACTCCTTAGTAGAAGGCGATGAAACTGTTAATCTCAGCTTGAGTTTGCCTAGCAATGGTGCCAGTTTGGGAACGAATTCTGCTGCTATTTTGACTATTTTAGACAATACTCCCACACCGACTCCGACGCCAAATCCGATCGCAATTCCCACGCCAACTCCTGCGGAAACTCCCACGCCAACTCCTGCGGAAACTCCCACGCCAACTCCTGCGGAAACTCCCACGCCAAATCCTGCGGAAACTCCCACGCCAACTCCTGCGGAAACTCCCACGCCAACTCCGATCGCCATTCCGACTCCCACGCCAGCGCAAACTTCCACGCCGACGCCAAATCCGATCGCAATTCCGACTCCCACGCCAGTGGAAACTCCTACGCCGACGCCAAATCCGATCGCAATTCCCACTCCCACGCCAGCGGAAACTCCCACACCGACGCCGCTCGCAATTCCCACGCCAACTCCCACGCCGACGCCGCTCGCAATTCCCACCCCAACTCCCACGCCGATCGCACCCATTCGCACGCCGATCGCAATTCCGACTCCCGCGCCAGTGGAAACTCCCACCCCGACTCCCGCGCCAGTGGAAACGCCGATCGCCCCCATCGCACCTCTTCCAACCGAAACCCCAATACCTGAGGTCATTCCTGCTGATTCTGAAGACTGTACGTGCGATCGAATCAATTTACCCGATCGCACTGCCATTCCCGGCCCCAACCTCACTGCAAACACTCTCAACGGTACTGACGGTAAAGATACTCTTACCGGCAGCAATCTTAATGACAGCATCAACGGTTTTAACGGCAACGACTTGCTAATTGGCTTGTTCGGCAGAGACAATATTTACGGCGGCCTTGCGAGCCCGGTTCCTGTGGGCGCGGATGCAGACAGCGACACGATATTTGGCAACGAAGATAACGACTACATCGTCGGAGACGCTGGGAATGATGTTATTTATGCGGGAAAAGATGACGATCGGGCGATCGCAGGCAAAGATAATGACATAGTTTGGGGTGACAAAGGCAACGATACCTTGCTGGGGGATGAAGGTAATGACAGTTTATTTGGCGGCACTTCTGACTCCTCTGACGGCGATTTTACAGGAAAAGATTTGCTATTTGGGGATAACGGCAACGACCTTTTATACGGGCAAGAAGGTGCAGATACTCTTGCTGGTGGCAATGGCAATGACAGCATCCACGGAGGCAAAGATAACGATCTAATTTGCGGCGAATCTGGCAACGATCTGCTGTTGGGAGATTTGGGAAGTGACACCATCTGCGGCGGCGAAGGCGACGATACAATTTTCGGAGATATTGACAATATTCCGACGGATGGTAGCAGCCAAAAAGATTATTTGTGTGGCGGTAGCGGCAACGATCTAATTTTTGGCAATGAAGATGCGGATAAATTGTGCGGCGGTGACGGTAACGATACTCTGTACGGCGGCAAGGGTGACGATACTTTGATTGGGGGAAGTGGTGACGACTGGTTGATTGGAGACTTCGGAAACGATACGCTGCAAGGGGGAAGCGGGCGCGATTACTTTGGCTTAACTGCGGGGGATGGTGGCGATGTGATTGCTGATTTTAAGCAAGGTGAGGATTTATTGGTTTTGACGGGAGGGCTAGCAGGCTTAAAGGTCGATCGACTCAGCATAGTTCAAGAAGGCGGTGCAACATTAATCAAAATTGCCAATACAGATCAAATCTTAGCTACTCTCAACGGCGTACCAGCTAACCTCATCACCCAACAAGATTTTAGAGTAATTGAGTTAGGTTTGTAGATTTAAGATAGCGGTTGCAACCGCTTCGAGGGTGCAAAATCGAATCTGGTAACGCTGGGGCGCGATCGGCCTTCCGACAATCGCAAGGTAAACTGAAAGCAACCCCTGACTCACCCCAGTTTACCTATGCCTCGCTGGTTCAATACCGCTGGCCCCTGCCAGGAAGACATTCATTATACGCTGTCTCCAACACTGCGCTTACCCAGCTTGGAACGATTAATTGCCCAACGCAACTATTTCGTCATCCATGCACCGCGACAAATCGGCAAAACCACTGCCATGTTAGCTTTAGCCAAGCAACTCACTGACAGCGGAAAATATACCGCCGTCATGCTATCAGTGGAAGTTGGCGCACCTTTCAGTCAAGACATTGCTGGCGCTGAAAATGCCATTCTCGGCGCTTGGCGAGATAATATTGCTTTTCGCCTTCCGAGTGAACTTCAACCTCCTGATTGGACAGGTATAGAGTCTGGACAAAAAATTCGGGCAGCTTTACAGCTTTGGGCGCAGGCATCGCCCCGTCCTCTAGTCATTTTGATCGATGAAATTGATGCCTTACAAGACCAGGCTTTAATTTCAATTCTACGCCAATTGCGAGATGGTTATCCCAATCGTCCAACAGCTTTTCCTCAATCAGTCGGCTTAATCGGTTTGCGAGATGTGAGAGATTATAAAGTAGCAGCAGGTGGCAGTGAAAGGCTCAATACTTCCAGTCCGTTTAATATTAAAGTTCGTTCCCTCACTATGCGGAATTTTAATGCTGCTGAAGTGGTCGAACTCTACCATCAACATACTGAAGATACCGGACAATTTTTTACAACTGAAGCCTCAGCTTTAGCTTTTGAATTGACTCAAGGACAACCTTGGTTAGTGAATGCGTTAGCTAAAGAAATCGTTGAAGAGTTAGTCACGGATGAATCTGTAGCCATTACAGGCGAACATATCTTAACAGCCAAAGAGATTCTGATTAAACGACAAGATACACATTTAGATAGTTTAGCCGAACGACTCAGAGAAAAGCGAGTTCAAGCCATTATCGAACCAATTTTAGCGGGTTTAGAACTGGGAAATGTCCCCAATGATGATATTCAGTTTCTCATTGATTTGGGTTTGTGTAAAATGGATACTCAAGGCGGATTGACCATTGCCAATCCCATTTATCGCGAAGTTTTGCCGCGCGTGCTAACGGTAACACCAATGGCTTCATTGCCACAAATTGCACCGAGTTGGTTGACGGCTGAGGGCAAATTAAACACAGATGCCCTTCTCGATGCCTTTCTCGCCTTTTGGCTGCAACATGGCGAACCTTTGCTCAAAAGTGCCTCCTATCCCGAAATTGCACCGCATTTAGTGTTGATGGCGTTTCTGCATAGGGTGATTAATGGTGGGGGAACTCTAGAGAGGGAATATGCTATTGGGCGCGATCGCATGGATCTCTGTTTGCGCTATGGTGAGGTGACATTGGGAATTGAATTGAAGGTGTGGCGCGATCGGAAAGTCGATCCTTTGACTAAAGGATTGGAACAGTTGGATGGGTATTTAGCGAGATTGGGGCAAGATGAGGGTTGGTTGGTAATATTCGATCGTCGCGACAATGCGCTGGAAATAGAAGAAAGACTCAAAACTGAAATTCATCCCAGTCCCTCGGGGCGAGAGATTACAGTCATTCGGGCGTGAGGATTCTTTTTAATTAAAAATCTATCAATCTAAAATCTAAATCTGTACCTCATCTACCTGAGAAAGGCTATAGCCTTTCTCACATTAGTGGGGTATGAATCTTGACCTGAAAAGCTTGCTGTAAGGGTTGTAGCATAACTCAGCATACCTCATATGAAAGCTCGAAACGCTATATAGTAGATTTACCACTTTTATTAACCAGAGAGTTTGAAGCGATCGCCTGCGTGCGATATCGATTTAGCCAGGATTTAATTGCCAATTTAAATTCAGCTTTTTGTGCCTCTTGAATTCCTTCCGGATCGAAGCGATCGCAATAATGAATCTCAATCAATAATGTCAACTCGTCGAGTAAATATAATTCCGGTTGTTCCTCTTTCAACCTCTCGATCCAATTTTTAAAAGACTCGGAAGAATGGCGAATCAATCCTAGCTCATTTAAAGCCTGTTCGATCAAATAAAAATTAGATTTCGGACTCAACGAATCTTTTTTATAAATAGCTTTTAGCCACCTCCGTTTCTTAGGTGAAAAGCGGAAATTTTTCTTAAATTTGGGATTGCACGTCAGGAAAAATATTACTGCCAACAGCATTCCTCCCCCATACTTCAATCCATTGTCGCCATCTGATAAATATCGCAACCACAGCCAAGTTTTGAAACTCAACAACGACCATAAATCAGAGATAAATGCCAATTGGGGAGCAGCACTATCCTCAATGCTTGTCCAATCAGAAGGCGTAGTATCAAAAGCTTGCCATTTTCCCGCGACATAAGCCAAAGTCCAAGCATGAGCGTGGCGGCTTCTTACAATATATTGGTTCTCCAAAGAACTAAATTCATGAACGGAATATCCCACAGCATAACGGGCTGGAATACCTAGTTTTCTCAAGAGAAGTGCCGCAGCAGTCGCAAAATATTCACAATGTCCGGTGCGGGATTGCAGTAAAAATGTTGACATAGGAGTAGCATCATTATCTTGACCCGCAAGCTTTAGTGAATAAACGAAATTCTTCAGAAAAAACCACTCTATTCGATCTAATATTTCTGGTTGCGATTTTCCTTGAATATTCAGTTGGCTGATAATGGTATTCAGTGCGACTATCTCGGATTTTGGTATTTGCAGGTCGTCTTCTGTAGGCGGGCTATCTAAAGAAAAATTATTATTAAAATAGGTTTTATAAACTGGTCGCTCGACTTTTCCCATCACTTTAACTGTACCGTATTGATTCTTTTCCATCTGACTGACAGGCAATGCGTCAATTTGAAAAGTTCCATCGGGCAGTTTTAATAAACCTCCACCTCCTTGCAGTGCAGCCGCAATAGTAATCCTGGAGGAATTAGGTAATTTGTCGGCTAAATCCCAAGTTGTGCCATTAATCTGTGGTTGTATCGGGACAAAATTAGGATTTAAGGCGATCCAAGTTGAAGATTTGTAGCGATTGTAAGTGGCTTCTCTTAGCAGTCGAGGCGGAGTCTGTTTAGCTTCAGAAGCAACTCTAAAAATAATTTCATTTGACTGTTTTAATAATCCCACTTCCCCGATGTTCGTGTGTTTTTGCAAAGAATCTGTCTGTTGGGAATTCATATTACTAAGCCATGAAATTGCTTGCTTTTCTACTACTAGGTGAAGTTGGTGCAACCCCATCTGTCCTATAAATCCTATACTGCCAGCAATTAACATCAGACCAATCCAGAGAATAGATGAAAATCTTTGCGATCGCACCGACTGCAAAGCAATAGCAGTTAAGATAAACATCCCAGGATAAAAAGATATCTCTCTACTGTTCGAGGTACTGGCAGATAACACGCAACAGATAAAATATGGATAAGTCAGATTCACCATCAAGGGGTTAAGTAGTGCTTTTTTTGTTCCCTTGTTTAGCCACGAAAAAATCATGCGTATATCCAGACTTTCATTAACAGAATAGAGCTGAGCAGCCACCAATGGGAAAAATACAGCAGGAAGCCACTGCAACAAAATATATATCACGTAAATAGAGCGGTTATTGAAAATAGAGCGGTTAGTGACCAAAAGATAAGCCAGTAAACAGCACAAAATAATCAGGCAGAAATTAGCAATGCGCCTCAAATCACTAGCTGAAAAATCCCACCGATAAGGCAACCAGTTAGCTGCTTCTAAGATAAAAGCAATTGGCAAAGCCAAAAACCACATTCCCGTCTGCCAGCCCCAAAAAAATATAGTAGCACCCAAAAGCATCACTGGCATTTTCATAATTTCATTAACTCCTCTTGTATTTTGCCTAACTTTAAAATATGGCAGTTTGTTAAGTTATCTTTAATTAACCCTAAATTTAAGCTATCTAATTCAGCGTGTCGCTCGGTTAGAATTAAAACTAAGGTATGGATACCGCGACTTCTTAGATAATTTACTAATTTTTTTCTCTGTTCGTCCCAACACAAAAATATGCAAATACAACCGCTTACTAGAGAAATTTTATCCATCACGACTGAGATTAGGGAGTCAAAAACTTTATCCTGACAGGCACTGATGGAGGCGAGAACTTCTAGCATTTTTTCACTAGAGTTCAGCCCCCTGCCAAAGGTAAAACAATAAGCTTCTTGAACGACGAACATCAAATCTAATAATGATTCTTGAGTCTGAACTTCACAGGCTAATGAAGCTGCGATCGAGATTGCTTCTTCTAAAATTTCACTGTATTTTACACTTTGAAATGTATCCAAAATTAGGGCGTGGCGCACAAAAAATTCATCCTGTTCTTCTTTAACAATTGGTTTACCCGTTTTTGCCCAACTTTTCCAGTGAATTTTGCGTAGCGAATCTCCCGATCGATAATCCCGCAGAGACCTAAATTCTTCGGAATCTCCTACGGATGAAGCTAACGTTACTCCACCTGATTGATATCTTCTTAAACCAGGAAGCTGAATAGGTGGTAAATGATATAGTTTTGGTAAAATTAACATAGATTGGGGTAAGGAAATTGTTTGACAAGCATTCCAAATCCCAAAAGGATCTGACCTGGTAACTGTTAAACCTGTCAGGCGGATAACACCTCTACATGACGGCGTAATTTCACCAAAAACTTCTGTTTTGCTATTGTGTGGAAGAGGAGGCAAGTTTATGACTTTAGCTGTGGCGCACTGTTTTCTATAAATCAGCCATAGCCAACGATAATAGCCGCAGTATCGATCGAATGAATTGCGCTGTTCTTCACTGGGTTCAGGTGTTTCTATAAATTCTTGAAAACTCGGTCTGCTATCGGCAAAATTTTCCCACAATTTCAGGTTGGTTTGACTCTGGCTGGTTTTGTTGTGAACGAGGATGCGGTATTTTACAGTGATTCCAACAGTTGCAAATTTGGGCAGCACCCTTACTGCATGGAAGCGGAATCGAAAAAACCTGCTGAAAATTATTGCCATCCCGATAATTGACAATAGGAAAGTAAATATTTGATAGGTCAAGGCCTGATTAGTATCTAATCCTACAATACCTATTATAACCGTGCAGCTAAGCACTACTAACCCATTGTTGGTCAATCGCTTTTTCCTAGACAGATTTACAGCATAACTGAAGCGAAAAATAGCGTAAAAAAAGCGTTTCATTTTTTAGGATGGTACGGGGATAGATTTGATAATTTCTTGCACAACATCTGTGGCGATTCTACCAGAAAAACGCGCTTGAGGTTCCATTACTAGCCGATGAGCGATGACTGATACTGCTGGTTCTTGAATGTGTTCTGGTGTCACAAACTCATAGCCATCAAACAAAGCTAATGCTTGAGCAATTTTCATTAAGGCTATGGAAGCTCTGGGACTCGCTCCTAGTTGTACGCCTTCGGCTGAGCGAGTTGCATTCACAATATCTACGAGGTAACGTTTTAATTCTTCACTGATTCTTACTTGTTTGACCTGCTGTTGTAAGGTTATTAGTTCCTCTAAATTAACGCAGGTTTGAAGGGTGTCAATAGGATGTTGATAAATTTGATCTCCCAGCAGTTTAACCTCGTCTTCCGGTGAGATGTATCCTAGACTAAACTGAAGTGCAAAGCGATCCATTTGGGCTTCAGGAAGTGGATAAGTGCCACGAGATTCTACTGGATTTTGAGTGGCTATGACAAAAAATGGGTCTTTAAGTTTTCGCAAATTCCCGTCAATGCTGACTTGAAATTCTGCCATTGCTTCTAGGAGGGCGGACTGGGTTCGCGGTGATGACCGATTGATTTCGTCGGCTAAGACAATATTGGCAAAAATCGGGCCTTCGTGGAAATGGAAGGTGCGTTCGTTGGGGTCTAACATGGATATGCCCAAGATGTCGGATGGTAACAAATCGGGTGTAAATTGAATGCGTTTAAAGGCGACATCGACAGATAAGGCTAGGGCTTTAGCTAGGGTAGTTTTACCTGTACCGGGATAATCTTCTAGGAGGACGTGCCCGCCACTGACAAAGGCTGACAGCAATTTCCTGATTGCTGCTGATTGCCCTTTCACTACTTTTTGAATGTTGTGGGAAATGCTTTGATAAATTTCTCTGCCAGAGTGGTTATGATTTTCTGTAATTGCTTGATCCATTATTGTGTTCGTAGCGATCGATTACTGTTTATATTATTAACTACTGTATTATAGAAGTCAACTAAAATAGTTCTGCACATTTTTTGTAGCACAAGTAAATTATTAAATAATGGGAAATAGTATGCGACGCGATTGGGAATTGTGGTATAATCACTAAAGCTGTCAAATTAAACTTAGGAATAAAAATTCAATAAGTTCGGCATTCTCATGCCTGGACAGTCTACGGGCAAGGATTGAGAGGGGAACGTTGCTTAAGTTATTAAGTTTTAATTCCTTAGGAGAGTTGCAAAATGTTAGAAAAGCTTTTCGGTAACAGGAATTTGCCCAGAATTGTAAAGCGGTATGCTTGGCAGTGGATCGTCTTCAGCCTGTCTTTAATTCTAATTCTTGGCAACTACAGATTGCCAGAGGTTGTCGAACAGCAAACACCTACAGCAAACTACAAAACTTTTACCGATTGGTGTGTCAATAAAGCTAAGTTAAAATCAGGGGCTAGACACACTGTTGATTTGTTGTTAAAGAAAGCTGGAACTAATGAGTGCCAACCAGCTAATCAGAAGCTTTATAGTCTCGGTGAACTCGACCTCTACGACAATCAAATATCAGACTTTACGCTCCTGAAATTTCTGACTAACCTAACTAAACTAGACCTCAGCCTCAATCAAATATCAGACATTACACCCCTGACATCTCTGACTAACCTAACTGAGTTCAGGCTCAAAGGCGATCAAATATCAGATATTACACCCCTGAAATCTCTGACTAACCTAACTGAGTTCAGGCTCAAAGGCGATCAAATATCAGATATTACACCCCTGAAATTTCTGACTAACCTAACTAAACTAGACCTCTTTAGCTATCAAATATCAGACATTACACCGCTGAAATCTCTGATTAACCTAACTGACCTCAGGCTCGAAGGCGATCAAATATCAGACATTAAACCCCTGAAATCTCTGACTAACCTAACTAAACTAGACCTCGGCTTGAATGAAATATCAGACTTTACACCCCTGAAATTTCTGACTAACCTAACTAAACTAGACCTCTTCAGCTATCAAATATCAGACATTACACCCCTGAAATCTCTGACTAACCTAACGAACCTCGGTCTCTACGGCAATAAAATATCAGACTTTACACCCCTGAAATCTCTGACTAACCTAACTCAGCTCTACCTCTACGGCAATAAAATATCAGACATTACACCCCTGAAATCTCTGACTAACCTAACGAACCTCGGTCTCAGCGACAATAAAATATCAGACATTACACCCCTGACATCTCTGATTAACCTAACTAAACTCGACCTCTGGAACAATAAAATATCAGACATTACACCCCTGAAATCTCTGACTAACCTAACGAACCTCGGTCTCAGCGACAATCAAATATCAGACATTGCACCCCTGACATCTCTGACTAACCTAACTAAACTAGACCTCAGCCTCAATCAAATATCAGACATTACACCCCTGACATCTTTAATTAACCTAGCTGAGCTCAACCTCGAAGGCAATCCGATCGCAAATAAAACCTGTCCCCTCAAGCCAGAGTTTATCTGTAAGTTTTCTTGGTTTTAGCGAAATTGGCAAAAACACTAACACATCCAAATACCACCACCAGCGCCGAGGAGGAATAGCTTCAGCCTTTCTAATGTCAGCTAAATTGACAAAGCACGACAACTCACGATAAAAATCGTTTACATTTTCAATTAATTGCCGATCGCCCTTAATGAGTAACGTCTTTTCTGCTTCGCTCAAGTCAGATTCAATTTCTGCGAGGCGATCGCGAATTTGCAGCATTTCCAAGTGTTCTGCACCGCTGACATCAGGAAACTTAACACTAACGCAATACTTGTTTAACACAGAATTGATATGCAAACAGATTTATCCAATAGGTTCGTAGTGAGGACTTTAGTCCTTCTTAGCTTAACTCAAGAACGGACTGAAGTCCGCACTACGAACCAACTAACAGGTTAGTAGTGAGGACTTTAGTCCTTCTTAGCTTAACTCAAGAACGGACTGAAGTCCTCACTACAAACCAACTAACAGGTTCGTAGTGAGGACTTTAGTCCTTCTTAGCTTAACTCAAGAGCGGACTGAAGTCCTTACTACGAACCTATTCCCTATTTAAAACGAGTCAACACCCCGTAAATTGCCCAAATCGCCATCGCCCGCAAATAGTGACTCGCCCGAAAAGTCCCCCCAGCCGTAATCGCTTCCGGCGTGCGAAACTGCAACCCATTCTCATAAATCTGCTTCACCACCGCATCCGTCAACTTAAACGCCTTCTCCTCCATTCCCATCTGTACCAAAAAAGCCGCCAACCCAAAATTAATCCCCGTCCAAACTTCCAAAGGATGAGTCGCATTTGGATTTTCCGGGGAACCGTTCAGCATCACCCCATTCGCCGCGCCAAACTCACCGTCATTAAACTTCAAAAAGCAAGATTCGTACACAGTTTCTAAAGCGCTGAGTGCACATTCAGGCGGCACAATATCCGGCAATCCCAACAGTTTCGCGTAAAATTGACCGCACAATTGGTCGGCCATCACGACTTGGGAATTACTCTCGCTGTCCAAACGGTAATATTGACCGTTCCACAGTTTTTCTTGATAGCTCGGTCTTGCTTGTAGCAGCCAACTGTGATATAATGCAATCTTTGCTTGCGGATTGGGAAGTATGTCCGATGCTGCATCTTCTAAGATTTCACCGATCGCGATCGCACTTTCGAGCGCCGCCAACCACAAACCCCCGCAATACGCACTAATTCCCCGCATTTGCCAATCATCAAACGTCTGATCCGGTGCACCCGAATTCTCAGGAATTCCGTCCCCATCCTCATCAAAGGTTTTCAGATAAGCCAAAGCCTCAACAATCGCCGGCCAACACTCTTGCAAAAACTCGCAATCCGTGCCACCAGTCAACAGGAAATCCCGATAAACCTGCAACACAAAATCGCACGGTAAATCCTTCCACAAATTGCAATCTTGATAGCTAGTATAATTCGTTTTTTCCCAAGGATGTTCGTTGGGAGCACCCAAATCGTGGGGCGTCGCGCCGACAGCTTTTCTAATCGCCGCAGCTTGATTCCACCCAATAACTCTCGGCGTATCGTCACCCGCCGAGATTGCCCTCGCAAAGGCAATCATTACCGACTTTTCTAATTCAGGCCACAGCATTAACAAAGCAAAAGAACCGTAAAGCCGCACGTCCAAACTTTCGTACCAGCGGTAATCAATGCACTCCAAAACCCCAAATTGACCCTTCGGATCGCGTTCGTCCGCGGCAGTCCACAGAGTACCGCCGTCAGTCAAAACGTACAACTCATTAAACAGCGCCATTTTAAAACTATCTGACAAATCTGTGCGTTCTAAAATCGGTTTTTGCCAAGCTTCAATACTTTCGCGCCAAGTATCGGAATGCTTCATCGCCGTGCGAATCATCGGCCACACATTTTTGCCATTGCGCCCGAAGAAATCTGTATAACGGCGGTAGTAAGAAATTCCCGATGCAAACTCAGTAACGGGCAAATCCCAAGCTATGATAAAGGGGATTTTGCGAGTTTTTCCCGGTCTAACTGTAAACCGAACTGCGATCGCACAAGCCAAATGTTCTCCTGGGGCGGCGGCTGACTCGTCTCTGTCGTCCAACAAGAAACCTTCATTGGAAAAGTGCCGCCAGATATCCTCGCCATTCCCTGCCGGATTCCAGCGAGTTTGATAGAATACTTCTACCGCCGGATTGGTAATTGTTGCGATCGCCCACTGTCCATCACCTTCTTGTGGTCGATCGTCAGCAGTCAGCCGCGTCATCACGCAACCAAAACGGTGAAAATCTTCCACCAACAAATTCATATTTCCGCCACTTTCTCCCCACCGGGGTTTATAGTCATAAAATGGACTGCCATCATCTCGCACCTTCACTTCCGGGGACTTGTTGGCATTAGTAAACCACCCGACAATATTCTCCCAAGTTAGCATGATGCTGAGAGTAATCGGCGCATCTGTCGGATTGTGTGCTACCCATTCAAACATGGCAACTGGGTAACTGCTTTCTTGATAATTATTGGGCAAAATTGGCGAAAATTGTTCGCAGCTTAATTGAGCCTCAAATACATTTTCGTAAACAAACCAACTGCGCGGATACAAAGCATGATAAGTCCCAGTATAAGACTTTGCTCCTCTTCCTTCAGCCTGCTGTCTCCCCTCCGTTACATCCGTTACATCCGTTACAAAATCCGCTGCCGAACTTCCTTCATTCGGATACCATTTCCAACTAGATAAACTGCCATCGGTAGGTAGTTCAGTGGACAGTGCATAAGCTTGTTTCTTGCCTCTTGTTTCTTCAAAAACGCTAAATTGACAAGCAGGCAAACTGCGAAAAATGTGTTCGCCGCCGTCGATGTGCCAAAGGTTGAAGTCGCCGCGGGGCGATCGCCCGATGCAGCCGGCACCGAAGCCGCCCAGAGGCATTCCGTGCCAAGGGCCGTCGTCGAGATTGCTTGCGTAGCGGACTGTATAGGGATTATCCCAACCGAGGCCGATGGGACGTTTCCAGGTGTGCGGGGGGATGTTTGGGTTAAATGTGCGATCGTTATTCATGGAATTAATCTTACAATTTTAGATTTTAGATTTTAGATTTTAGATTTTGGGTGAGATAATTATATTTTAGGTTTTATTTGTCAATATAAGTCAACAGATTTCCAGATTTTGGACTGGCGATCGCCTAACGGGGAAGAATATCATCTAACCGAAGTTGCAAACTCTTTAACAGAGGAGAAACAATCGGTTCGCGCAGGCGAAATAGTTGCTTGCTATAATAATCTTGGTCAATCAGTTCGCAAACCTTGACAGTAGGTTGTTTCGGTTTACCGATCAAAGCCACGCCCCAATCCGCGATAATCGACTATCCAATATTCGGGAATTCCTAAAAGAGCATATTCTTCAACTTTTCGGGCGTAATCTGTCTCCCAATCGAGCGACAAATGCTTCAAAGGTGAGGATTTTGGGCGCGGTGTAAGTCATGGCAAATTAACAGTTTTTTGCTGAAAATCTTATTCTATCAACTAACCTCTTGGATAAATATTTTATTGATAGATCGACCGCAGATGAAAGACAGATTAACACAGATTAACGCAGATAATTGCAAGAATTGAGAGTGAATGAGTGTAAGAGATCTAACTAACTAAATCCCAAATCAGAACCTTTTCCCGCGTGAACCAAAGCCAACTTTTCGTAACGCTTGGCGTGTTCCACCAACTGGGCAGATTCCTCTTCAGACAAGTCTCGCAGCCGCTTGGCAGGCACTCCCGCAACCAGCGTGTGAGGGGGAACGTCCTTCGTGACAACCGCCCCTGCACCGACGATCGAGCCTGTTCCCACTCTCACTCCGTCCAGGACGATCGCCCCAATCCCGATCAAACAGCCCCGTTCAATGTAAGCTGAATGAATCACGGCTCGGTGTCCGACTGTCACAAAATCTTCTAAAACCGTCGGTTTCCCGGGATCGCCGTGTAGAATTGCTCCGTCTTGGATATTGGTACTTTTGCCGATCGCAATTCGCTCTACATCCCCGCGCACCACCGCCCCGTACCAGATACTAGCGCCCGCTGCCACCTCTACCCTGCCAATGACAACAGCCCCTGCCGCGACAAAAGCAGCTTGGGAGAGATCCGGCAAGGGCCAACAGGCAGGAAGTGCAGGGAGAGGTTCGTTGAGATTGCTCATCTTTTTGGTCGATCGTGATACTTCTAGCAGATTAGCTGGTTGTTGATACGGGATATAATAAGACTATTTGCCACTTTTGCAGATAAATATGCTGGGACGCAATAAATGATTGAAGTTGCCTTGCAATACCCGATGTTTGGCCCGGAAATTCAGTGTCCACACTGTCGCCAAACAATTCCGGCTTTAACACTCACGGATACCTATTTGTGTCCGCGTCACGGGGCATTTGAGGCAGATCCAAAAACGGGGGAACTCGTTCACCTTCAGTCTGGGCGACACTGGCGCCGCTGGGAAGATGAATGGTATCGCCAGCACACTCACCCCGACGGAATTCGGTTTGAAATTCACGAAGCGCTCGATCGACTCTATACTCAAGGCTACCGAGCAACTCGCGTGATCGTTGCCCAACGCTATCGAGACTTAATCAGCGCTTATTTGGAACGCAGCACGCCGTGGCGAGGCCAGCCGGACTCACCACGCCCCCGGCTGTACGGTTTACCTGTTGATTTTAGCCCCGATCCTCAAGAGGAACCTTGTTGGGAAGTGATTAATTTTGATTTGGAAAAAGAGCCTGGAGTTCCGATTAGATATCCCTATTTTCGGTTGTTTGAATAGTCAGTAGTCAGTAGTCAGTAGTCAGTAGTCAGTAGTCAGTAGTCAGTAGTCAGTAGTCAGTAGTCAGTAGTCATTAGTCATTAGTCATTAGTCATTAGTCATTAGTCATTAGTTGATTAGTAGTTGGTAACAAGTGACAACTATCAACTGCCAACTGCCAATGCCCGATGCCCAATGCCCGATGCCCGATGCCCAATGCCCGATGCCCGATGCCCGATGCCCAATGCCCAATGCCCGATGCCCAATGCCCGATGCCCGATGCCCGATGCCCGATGCCCACTGCCAACTGTCAACTGCCAAATGCACCACGCCTCGATTCGCACTGCTAACATTCACCGGGCGATCGCCTTTTACGAACAGTTAGGCTTTACTGTCAGCGATCGCTTTACCACAGGTTACACCCTAGCCTGTTGGATGGAAGGTCTTAACGGACGCATCGAACTCATTCAAATCCCGGAACCAAAACCCGCACCCGATGCTTTCACAGACGAGCATTATGTTGGATATTATCATTTATCCTTCGATTTAACTGAGGCGACAACTGATTTGCCGAGTTGGTTGCAGTCTCTGAAACAGCGGTTTGAGGAAGCAGCTAGAGAGCAACCAAACCAGTTTCAAGCTTTGAAAGTTTTATTAGAACCGACTCAACAGGCGATCGGGCAAAATGTTTATGAAGTAGCTTTTATTGCCGATACCGACGGTTTGCCCTTAGAGTTTATCCGGCGCCTTAACGAGCCAAATTCTGAAAAGTAGGGCAACGACATCGCCGTCTCCAGCTCTGGGATCTGCGACTTTTCACTAAATCTTTGATGCCAGCAGCTCAACCGCAGATATCAGGCAGATAAACACAGATGCAACGCAGATGAATGCCTGATTGGAAAGCTTGGGAAAGCAATTCAAGTCTATTGAGCGATTGATTTTTTGTCGATCGCCCGTACCTCCCTTCAACCTCAAAAATATACACAAATTAATATATACGCCGATTCCGCCGGATTTTGACCCATCCGACTGATGAAATTTAACGAGATTTGTGAGAATATGAAAAGAATATGAAAAGTATTGAACCGTAAAACCAATGACCCACTCGGAAAACAGACCCAGCCTTCCTGAAGTCCACCGCAGCATCCCCATTCCCAACAGCAAAGGCTTCTGGCGTAAAATGCTGGCTTACGCAGGGCCGGGATATCTGGTTTCCGTGGGTTACATGGACCCGGGAAACTGGGCGACTGACTTAGCGGGGGGAGCAAAGTTTGGCTACGCGCTATTAAGTGTGATTTTGCTATCTAATTTGATGGCAATTTTGCTGCAATCATTGTGCGTGCGGTTGGGAGTCGCAACGGGACGAGATTTGGCACAAGCTTGTCGAGATTATTTCAGTCCGCGAGTCAGTTTTTTCCTGTGGATACTTTGTGAAATTGCGATTTCTGCTTGCGATTTAGCTGAACTTGTTGGTAGTGCGATCGGGCTGCAATTGCTATTTGGCATTCCCTTAGTTTGGGGAGTGTGCATTACTGCATTAGATGTAATCATGGTGTTATTTTTACAAGGCAGAGGCTTTCGTTATATCGAAGCTTTGGTGATTACTATTATTACAATTATTGGCGGTTGCTTTGTCGCAGAAATGATTTTTGCTAAACCAGATAGCGGAGGAGTTTTACTCGGTTATGTTCCCAGCCTAGAGATTTTACAAAATCAGGGAATGCTTTATATTGCGGTTGGGATTTTAGGAGCAACTGTGATGCCGCACAATCTCTACCTGCATTCATCGATCGTGCAAACTCGTGCTTGGGAAGAAACTTCTGAGAAAAAATGGGAAGCCATAAAATTTGGCACAATTGATTCTACAGTAGCGCTGTCAATAGCTTTGTTTATTAATTCAGCAATTCTGATATTGTCGGCTGCAACATTTCACTTTTCAGGCTATCAAGAAGTAGCAGAAATTCAAGATGCTTACAAACTGCTTTCTCCGGTGCTAGGTGTGGGTTATGCTAGTGCAATTTTTGCCTTTGCTTTATTGGCTTCGGGCCAGAACTCAACTTTGACTGCAACTCTAGCAGGACAGATTGTGATGGAAGGGTTTTTGCATTTTCGTCTGCGGCCTTGGTTGCGGCGCTTGCTGACTCGACTGGTGGCTATTGTGCCAGCTTTGATCTCAATTATCCTGTTGGGTGAAGGTAGTACCACTAATTTACTGGTTTTCAGTCAAGTGATTCTCAGTTTGCAATTACCTTTTGCAGTAATTCCTTTGGTAATGTTTACCTCAAACCGCCGCTTGATGGGAGAGTTTGTGAATCCATTTTGGCTGAAAGCGGTAGCTTGGTTCGTTGCTAGTATTATAGTTGGATTAAATATTTGGCTGTTATTACAAACCATTTTCTAGCAATCTGAGGCTATAGGGGTTTTCAATCGAGTGAATTACAGAGTCGGTCGAATGACCATACTAAGATTAGTTTGTAGTGCGCCCGAAAGTCCGCTCTCTGTCTGCGGACTTTCGGGCGCACTACAAACCGTTTTTGTTATGGTAATCGACCTGATAGGATATGAATTACAGAGCCGAGTAGCGACGCCAGTGCCGTGTCGTGCCCTGTAACCATCCCAAAAAGTAGAGGTATAGCGGTTATGTCACATCAAACCCGGTGAGATCGGAATGAGATCGCAGTGCGAGATCGCCGAAACGCGGAGGCAACACAATTATCAGATAATTTAACTGGGGCGAAAGGATTCGAACCTCTGAATGGCGGGACCAAAACCCGCTGCCTTACCACTTGGCGACGCCCCAACGTCTTAACCTTCACTATCTTAACATTCCAACACCTGAATCTGTCAAGCGTTTTGACAATAAAATTTAAAAAATGTTTTTGAAAGCGATCGCCCGCCAGTTTATTCTTTGACAACAGCGGGGCGATCCATCGGGATCTCAATCCAGAACTCCGCTCCCTGTCCGGCTTGGGAGATACACTTCAAACTGCCGCCGTGTTTTTCCACCACAATCTGGTAGCTGATAGACA
Source organism: Microcoleus sp. Aus8_D2 (assembly GCF_036702665.1). NCBI lineage: Bacteria > Bacillati > Cyanobacteriota > Cyanophyceae > Oscillatoriales > Microcoleaceae > Microcoleus > Microcoleus sp. Aus8_D2. The sequence goes on along the minus strand of NZ_JAUBUN010000013.1, from coordinate 130,347 downwards.
AGCCGAGTCCCGTACCCTTACCCACCGGTTTAGTCGTAAAGAAAGGGTCAAACAAGCGCAATTTAGCTTTTTGGGTCAATCCCGGCCCGCTGTCGCGAATCCGAATCAGCACAAGTTGACCGATCGACTTTCCAGGCTCAGCATCCTCCGAGTCTCGGGATACCACCGCCGTCGAGATTTCGATCGTCTTGGGTGCGGGCTGATTTTCCAAAGAGTCGATCGCATTCCCCAAAATATTCATAAATACTTGGTTGAGCTGTCCGGGATAGCACTCTACCTTCGGTAAGTCGCCGTAGTCTTTAATTACCTTAATTCCCGGTATCGGCCCGTTGGACTTCAAGCGGCTGTGCAAAATCAGCAGCGTGCTGTCAATCCCTTCATGAATGTCCACCGGCTTCTTCTCGGCTTCGTCGTGCCGCGCAAAGTTCCGCAGAGACAGGACAATTTGGCGGATGCGTTCGGCTCCCATCTCCATTGAAGACAAAATTTTCAGCAAATCCGGCACTACGAAATCCACATCGATTTCTTCGCTTTTATCGAGAATTTCCTCGCAAGGGTTGGGGTAGTGCTTTTGATACAACCGCAGCAAATCCAGCAGATCTTTCATGTACTGCTCGCAATAAGTCAAGTTGCCGTAAATAAAATTAACCGGATTGTTAATTTCGTGGGCGACGCCGGCCACCATTTGACCGAGAGAGGACATTTTTTCGTTTTGGATGAGCTGAGCTTCTTTCTGCTGCAAACTCTGCAAAGTTTCCGTCAGTTGGCGGGCTTGAGCTTGAGCGGCTAAGGCTGCTGCCCGGGTTTGGGCGTAAAGTTCGGCTTGGTCGATCGCGATCGCCAGTTGATCCACCACCGCTTGCAGCAATTCCACTTCGCTCGCCGCCCAGGAACGGCGGCTGCTGTAATGGTTGCAAACTACCGCCCCCATTTGACCGGAGCGAGTTTTGAGCGGCAGCAGCAGCTTAGAAACAATCCCGACATCGGTCAAAAAAGCTCGCGTGGGCGGTTCGATGCAGGCTGCTGTTGCCGCGTCGCCGATCCGCAGCGTTTGGCGGTGGCGAATTTTCTCGGCCAGCAGCGTTACTTGTTCGATCGGATATTCTGCCAGCCGCTCTGTGAGTTCGGGATTTGCCGCCTCGTGGGTCATCGCAAAACTTGGGTGTCCGTGCCGCGAGATGTCATACCACAAAAAGTAGCACTGGTCAACCTGCAACAAGCTGCGAATCTCGTTCACAGCCGTATCTAAAATTTTGTCGAGATCGAGGGAATTCCGCATCTGGCTGGCGAGGCCGAACAGCAAGCCTTCGCGGCGGCTCAACAATTCTTCTCGGGCCTTGACGCGATCGATCGCCACAGCGATAGCGTTAGCCATCCACCCCAGAACTTCTAGCGTCCCATCGGTAGGCGGAGCGCTGCTGCACAGAGCCATCACTCCCACCAGCCGCTCCTCCACAATCAGCGGATAGGCAATGGCCCAGAGGGACGGGATCGACAGCAGCAACACCGGGGCAGTTTGGAGTTTTCCCGGTTCTGCTCGCACCCAATCTGCTATTTCCCGTTCCCACTCTTCGCTGCTGAGTCCTGAAGCGGCCTGCAATTCCAACCGCTCTGTCTGTGGGTTGAACGTCCAGATGCTCGCCCCTGAGGCGTCGAGGTAATCTACCATTGCCTCGGTGCAGCGGTTGAGGGTGGCGGGTATTGTCCCGCCTTGTCCCAGGGCTGCACCAACTTTAGCTTGCAGGGTTCCCAAGCGCGATCGCTCCTGTAGCGAGGCTGCTGTTGGTTGGCGCCCGGTCGCTATTTCTGGGATTTGTTTGCTATCGGGTTCGCACTCGATGCGCCCTGAAGTTTCCCGCAAATCTTGAGATTTGCCGGTTTCGAGAATCGGGAGCTTTTTTGTTTGGAATATTCTCGTGCCAATCTCTGGCGTCTGTACTGTCCAGAAAAAGTCCTGGTTCGTCGATCGACCTAACTCGCAGATTTGCTGGCCGTCCGAGGTGAGATCTTCTACCTCTGCCACCTCTTTCTGCGCTTTGACCAATTGCCAGCGCAGCTCTACCAAACTCGCAACTTGCCGACTTAAAGTTTCTATACCATCCATCGTTTCTTTTGTCAAGTCTCTGGGTACGGAGTCCATGACACAGAGCACTCCCAGCATCTGCCCGTCTGAGGTGACGACTGGGATGCCGGCGTAAAATTTCACGCCTGGGTAGGAAACAATTAGCGGATGCTGAGCAAATCGCACGTCTGTAGAAGCGTCTCGGACAATGGTTGGTTGTCGCTCTTGCTTGAAGGAATTTGTCGGGAGTTCGATCGCTCCGGAGGCCGCAACCGCAGGTTTTTGTAGGGGAATTGCGCGGTCTAATTCCGATAGAGAGTTCGAGCTGATGGCGAAATCAGGGGGAGTTTGGTCGATCGCGCGAGCGCAAAAATTCAGGTAACGGTGGGCCAAAGTTCGATCGATACCTAGCTGCGACTTCAACCAGTGGCCTGAGGCGTCAATCAAGCTCAAGAAAGCAATAGGAGTTCGGCCGATCGTTGCGGCCAAGCCGACCAAATCGTCAAAGCAAGCCTCCGGATCGGAGCCCAGAAGCTGATACAAATCGATGCGCGAGAGCTCGAACACTGTTTTACCAAGAGGCAAGGGTGCTTTCATCATGTATAACTGCCCATCTAGTTGCTGGCAACCGCCATTCTCAATACTTTGAATAAACACGAGCTATGAATTTTGTGCCTGGAGACTGTGGGAGCAAGTCGCGCGCAGGCTGCTTGCGCCCAACTCAGACCAACCTCTTGACTGACATGGAAACTTTTGAGTTGTGGGAGTTAGAGCACCGCAGATCTAATACTGTAGAAATTATACTTCGAGTTGACGATACTTTTGAATACCTCCGGCTGGGTGAATCTAAGAGCCTCCGTGGGGAGGAAGCACCATTCAAAAATATATGGCGGATAGCTTACATAGAATTTCTTAATAAGTTTAATAGTATCTTAACAGACTTATCTAATCATGAGTAGCTGGCTTGCTGGTACATTAAAATAATCGGTTTGTGTCATAATACCAGTGCGCTTTACCGGACTGTGCCGCAGGTGGCTCAACTACAGTTAGGAGATAAACTAGAAAAGACCGCCAAAATGTTAAACTTTGTAACAATACTTGGTCAAACTCTACCGTCGAGGGTTTCTGGGTTGGGATGCACATTACTCCTGATGATCGAACCCAAAATTTTCGACTAAGAGTTCAAGATCCCAGATTCATCTATGGAGTAAATGTCAAATCTCAAATCTCAAAATGGAAAATCGACTGACGGTGGGAATGATGTTTTCTATTTTCAAGAACTCTAAATAAACCAGGAGAAGAATATGTCTGCAACTAGCAGTCAATTACCAACTATTTTGGCAGTTGATGATAGCGTCGTGATGCAAGGACTGGTCAAACAAGCCTTAAGCAAAGAGTTTCGAGTTCTCGTGACAGACAATGCAGTCGATGCTTTGTCAACGATTTATCACGAACAAATTTCGGTTTTGTTGCTCGATGTTTCGATGCCTGGGATTGACGGATTGGAACTCTGCCGTACCGTGCGCAGCTTGCCTCAGTTTCAGAATTTGCCGATCGTCATGCTGACAGCCAGAGATGGAGCATTTGATAAGGTACAGGGGCGTTTGGCGGGAGCAACCGAGTATTTAACTAAGCCCTTTGATGCTGAAAAATTGCGCGAAGTAATTGGTAAGTTTATCAATCTCAAATCATAAAAGTTACCCGCCCTACATCAAAGAAACAGTCCTCTATATGTAGGGTGCGCAGTGCGCACCGAGAAGACTATAAGTAGCGCGTAAAACCATTTTTTTGTTTGAGTCCTGAGAAACGGGGTTGATGATTTCCTACGGATTGCTGAAAAAAAACTATTGCGATCGAGCAACCCGGTTTCTGCTAGTTCACACCTCAAAATTATAGTATTTTTATATTCAGGGAGCCACAGGCTTAGAATTACCAATTACCAATTACCAATTACCAATTACCAATTCCCAATTCCTCATTACCTCATTAAAGGGCAAAGGGCTATATTCTCGCTAAGTCCTAAACTTTTAATTTCGCCAACAGCAGAGGAGCGATCGCACTAACGGGTAAAACGTGCTGGACCGCACCCAGGGCGATCGCCTCTTTCGGCATTCCGAACACAACGCAACTAGCCTCATCTTGAGCAATTGTCAAACCGCCGAGTCGGGCGATCGCCAACAAACCCTCAGCACCATCTCGCCCCATTCCTGTTAGCAACACCCCCGCAGCCCCGCGACCATAAAAACTAGCAACTGACTTAAATGTTACCGTTACAGAGGGGCAATGTCCCGCTTCACGAGCAGCTTCAGAATAAATAAAACGCCCTTGAGCATCCAATTCTAAATGACGTTTTTCTGGCGGGAAATAAACAATCCCAGCTTGCGGGAATTCCCCCAAACCAGCTATTTTCACCGGCAGTTTAGATTCAAAACCCAACCAGTCAACCAATCCCTGCAAAAATCCTTCACTAATGTGCTGGATGCAAATTACCGGCACTGGAAAATTAGCCGGAAACTGCGAAATAATCGAGTGTAGCGCTTGCGGCCCGCCTGTAGACGCGCCAACAGCCAATAACTTAATAGTTTGAGAATTGAGATTTTTGCTAGATAATTGGTAATTATGAATTGGTAATTGATAATTTTTTTTGCTTGGGCGACGCTCGGCTGTTTCGATTCCTCCAAGCCTTTGATGCCGCGTAAATACTTTAACTCCCGACAACACTTTAACTTTAGCGATTAATTCATTCCCCAGGCGATCGTAATCAGACGCCAACCCGCCAATGGGTTTAGGAAAAACATCTAATGCACCTGCTTTCATTAATTCAAATACATTTTGAGTATCCTTTGCTTGTACAGAAGCACTAATTATTAAAATTGGGCGCGGGTATTTTTTCATCACTTCCCGCGTGAACTCTAACCCGTTCATTTGTGCCATATTCAAATCCGTACAGATGACTTCCGGTTGAAGTTTCGGGATTAATTCTAGGGCTTCTAACCCGTTAGAAGCCGTTCCGACAACCTGGATTTCTGGCGAAGCATCCAAAATGCGCTTGAGAACGATCGTAGCTACTGGGGAATCTTCTACCAACAATACTTTAATGGGCAACAACATCAGTTATTTTAGGTAATTGGCAATTGGGAATGGGGCATGGGGAATAGGGCATGGGGCATGGGGCATGGGGCAAACAGGGCATTGGCAATTGCTAATTGGTAGTAAATAAAAAATCACAAATAACAAATAACAAATAACCCACAACCCACCACCAATAACTAACAATTAAACTAACCTTTTCAAGGTCTCGATTAATACATCTTGATTGAAAGTACCTTTAGGAATATAAGCATTAGCCCCTGCATCAGCCCCTCTTTTTCTATCTTCATCCGACGCCAAAGATGTCACCAAAATAATCGGCAACTCACTGTATTCTTTTTGCTGGCGAATTTTAACTGTCAGTCCCAAACCGTCCAAATTAGGCATTTGTACGTCAGAAATCAGAGCATCAAAATAGCGAGTTTTTAATTTATTGAAAGCATCCAATCCGTCTACGGCTGTCACCACTTCATAACCTGCACCTTCGAGAATGCGCTTTTCTTGAGTGCGGGTAGCGATCGAATCTTCTGCTAAAAGTATAACTTGTTTTCGGCTGACTGTCTCAATTGGCGATCGCGCACTCCCAACCGCACCCAACAAAACCTGCTTGCGTACAGATTTTATCAAATCGTGGGGATTGAGCACCATACAAACTTCCCCCGTCCCCAGAATCGTTGCACCTGAAACATTTCGCACCCGTTTCAGCAATTGACTTTGAGGTTTAATCACCACATCCTGTTCATCAATCAAAGCATCTATAAATAATCCCAATCTTTCCTCCCCAACTTTCAAAACAATACAAGACATTTTCCGTGAATTATAATTCTCGGATTCTCCCTCTCTTTTCCTGTTGACTTCTCTCCAACTTTCCTGTCTCCACTCCCGATTTTTAGGCAACCACTCTCTATTATTTAAGTCAAGTAAATCAGCCAAATAAGCAACTGATAGTGGCTGACCATCAGAAAGTATAGTTGCCTTATCCTCGACGGCAAAAATCTCAGAATTAGCCACGCTTTTGGCAGTTTCAACAAACTCAATTGGCAGCGCATAAGCAATACCTTCAACCGCAACGATTAATACATTAGCAGTAGCTAGCGACGTGCTGATTTGTAGCCTAAAACTGCATTTTTTCCCGGATATAGATTCAACTTGAATGCTGCCCTTTAATGCTTCAACATTAGTCCTAACTACATCTAAACCCACCCCTCGTCCCGAGATTTCCGTAACAAATGTTCTGGTTGAAAAACCCGGAGCAAAAATCAGCGATTGAATTTGGCTTTCTGTCATAACCGCCAGTTCTTCGGGCGTGCAGATGTTGCGTCTCACAGCAGTTTGTTTAATGCGATCGAGATTTAGCCCCCGGCCATCATCAGCAACTTCAATGATAATATTGCTAGCAGTCTGGTAGCCTTTAATTCGGAGAGTAGCAGCGGGAGGTTTGCCGAGCTTTTCGCGTTCTGCGGGCGTCTCTATCCCGTGGTCGATCGCATTCCTAATCAGGTGCATTAAAGGGTCTTTCATTTCTTCTAAAATGCGTTTGTCAGCTCGATTTTCCCCACCTTCAATGACTAATTTAACCTCTTTTCCTTCCCGCTTAGCCAAGTCTCTAACAGCGCGGGGAAATAGATTAAAAATAGTAGACAAAGGCAACAGTCTGAGAGTTCGAATTCCTGATTCTAATTCCTCCGAAATTAATTCGAGTTTGGCAGTATCTTCATCAACTCGATTTTTTAAGCGATTTACTAGAGTTCCCAGACGTTCTAAACTTTCTTCAGTACGCTGGTAATAACTCTGTAACTGCATGATGAGCGCGTTTTCTTGAAAACCATTTTTATCGGATTGTATCTGATGAAAAGCCAACCGATTTATAAAAGCTTCTCTGCTCCAACTCTCCCACAAATTGGTCAGTTTATCGATATCAGCAAGTCGGTGTAATAGCCGAGTTTTGGTGACAGTAAGTTCCCCTGCTTGAGTCATTAAATCGTCTAAATTTTGGGTAGCAACGCGAATAGTTTCGATGCGGTAAGACGAACTAGAGGAAGCGCTAAAAGTTGGTTGGGAAGCCGATGCAGCAACGGGAGCAGCAGCAGGCAATTTTTGAGCTTGCAGTAGCAATTCTTGCTCTGATTGTATCGTCGAAAAAGAGTAATTATTATCTAAATTAGCGGCGGAAGAAGTTTCACTATTAGTTTCTATTGGTGGCGTTTCCGAATCAGAAAATAGCGTTTTTATTAATTGTTGTTCTGTTACTTTTGAAGCTTCTGGCTCAACTTGAGCGGGAGTCGGCTGGGGCTTGCTAGAAGCGCCCATCATACTAGCAAGCACGTAAAATGTATTGACACCCGAATCTTCACCCGTGACGGCTTCGTCAACCAGTTTGCGGATGGCGTCTAAACCTTGCGAAAGTCGATCGCTAATTTCTGAAGTTAGCTGAGTCTCTCCCCGCTTGACACCTCCCAAAATATGCTCTATTTGATGAGCTAAAGATGCTACATTTTTTACCGCCAGCATCCCCGCATCGCCTTTAAGGGAATGAGTTTCCCGCAGCAATTCTTCTAACTTAGCTGAGTCCCCCGGATGTTGTTCCAAGTACAGCAGTCCATCGTCGAGTTTCTGCAAGTGTTCTTCACTAGCAATTTTAAATACATCTCGGAGTTCTTCATCTTCAATCATAGATATTTCGGGGAATTGGTAATTGGTAATTGGTAATTGGTAATAGGTAATTGGTAATTAAATATTACCTCTTTCTTGTTGTTTATTCCTAATGACTAATGACTAATGACTAATGACTAATGACTAATGAGGGCGGGCACGGGGGCACCGCCCCTACCTACTGACTACTGACTAATGACTAATGAGGGCGGGCACGGGGGCACCGCCCCTACCTACTGACTACTGACTACTGACTAATGAGGGCGGGCACGGGGGCACCGCCCCTACCTACTGACTACTGACTACTGACAACTGACTACTGACTTCTTAGACTACAGACTCAAGATTTAAAGCAGCTTCATTAAGTTTTTCAGTACCTACTTTGACTTGAGCAATACCGCTGATAGTTTGAGATGCAGTGCGGTTGAGAGAGTTCATTTCATCACCTACCTGCTGAATAGCAATCGCCTGCTGTTTAATATTCAAAGAAATTTGTTGATTGCTAGCAAACACCAGATTGCAAGCTTCCCGAACCCCCGTAAAAGCTTCTGCTGTATCCTGCGCTGTTTTCACCCCTGCGGCGACAGTTTTGCGACTTGCTTCCGTTGCTTTCACCGTCGAGTCGATCGCGCCCTTAATTTCTGGAATAATACCATTAATCTTTTGCGCCGCTTGTTGGCTTTCATCTGCTAATTTACGAATTTCGCTTGCTACCACCGCAAAACCTTTGCCATACTCACCAGCTCTGACAGCTTCCACAGCCGCGTTAAGAGCCAGCATATTTGTCTGAGTGGCTAAATCGCTAACTAAATTTGCCAAAATCGAGATATTACCAATCTGACTCGTGCTATCCCCCAAGCGCTGATTTTGCTCAGAAATTGCCGCCACAGCTTCTCTAAGACTCAGCATTTGATTGAGAGTTTCCTCAACCATTTGAGTACCTTCTTCCGCTAGTGTTAAAGCTTGGCTCGCGGCAGCGGCAACAGCCTCAGCTTGCTCGGCTGTTTGCCGAGAAGATCTGCCCAATTTTTCTAAGGTTGCAGTTGTTTCATTGACAGAGAGAAATTGCTGGCCGACGACTTGCTCTTGCTGGTTCATATTAGATAATATTTGCATTGAGAATGACGATATTTGATAGATTAGTCCCCGAATCAGCTTGATTAGTTGTTGCAGCACAAAAAATCCTAATGCCAGCACAGTACCTAGGGATAATATAGTAATAAGAGTAGCTATTTTTTTCAAAACAAAAATTGAATCAAAGAGCGAATTTTTCGGTGCTTGATTCACCATTACAACAAATTTTTTGTTATTTCGGTTGTCTAAAAAAACTGTATTATAACTAATAACTCGATCGCCTAAGTCAATATTGCCTTTGCCACCGGAAAGTATTTGAGTCACTACGTCTGCTGAATAATCTTTCTTGATGTTTTCATTTGTTTTGATTTCGGAACCCCATTCTTTTCTAGAATTGGGATGATAGACATAGTAACCATCTTGATTTAACATAAAAGCTTGGTATGAATTTTTATGATTGATATTTTTAACTATATCAATCAAATTTTTGCCCAAATAATTGGCAATCAAAATGCCTTTTCTTTCCCCTTTTGTATCAAAAATTGGAGTGGCGTGGCGAATTGTTGGCTTGTAAGGAACTTCTATTTTGCCGCGCTCCTGATTCAAATTGAATTGAGACACATATATTTCTCCAGGTTTTAGATTCATTGTCAAGTAAAAGTAATCCCTATGAGCTTGATTTTGCAGTTCTGAATTTGGAACAATTTTGATAGTTTTGCCGTCAGAATTTAGGCGCACGAGTTCGTTACCTTTCTCATCTATATAACGCAACTGCATATAATATGGCTTGACTTCCATCATTGATGAAAATATGATTTGCATTCGATCGACCCAATTTTGATAAGTTGAATTAGTTTCTTTGTCTACTCCATTTCCATCTCTAGCTCTAATCATTCCTTGAATAGGGGGAGATTTGCTGAGTATCAAAACATCGTTATTGATATTTTCTAAATTGTTAACCATTTTTTCTCCGCTAGAAGCGACACTTTCCGCAAGATTGCTTAAGGCTAAGGTTTGCAGTGCTGCTGCGGAAGAAGAAATTCCATACCAGCCTACAAAAGATACTGGAATCAAGGTACTTAAAATTAAAAGCAGCAGCAGTCGGTGTTGGATTTTTTGGAAAAATTTATTCATCATGGGTAATTGGGAATTGGGAATTGAGAATTGGGCATTGGGCATTGGGAATTGGGAATTGGGCATTGGGCATTGGGCATTGGGCATTGGGCATTGGGCATTGGGCATTGGGCATTGGCATAATTTTTCCTTCTTCCTTCTTCCTTCTTCCTTCTTCCTTCTTCCTTCTTCCTTGAACATCTTCCTACACTGCTGATTTGAGATTTTGGGCTGCTTGATTTAGTTGAGAAATGCCGAGTTTGACTTGAGAAATGCCGGAGGCAGTTTCCTGAGTCGCGAGGTTAAGATAGTTGACGGTTTCAAGTACATCCTGAATGGCGCTCGCCTGATTTTTTGCTGTAACAGAAATTTGTTGGCTGTTCAAAACAATGCGATCGATCGCCCCGGCAACCCCAGCAAATGCGTCTGCGGTTTTTCGGGCAATTTTCACTCCATTTTGTACAGTTTTTGTGCCGTCATCCGTCACCCTTGCTGTCGAAGTAATGGCTTTCTGGATCTCTGCAACTAAAGAATTGATATTGCTAGCAGATTCCTTGCTGCGATCGGCTAATTTGCGAATCTCGCTCGCAACAACCGCAAATCCTTTGCCGCTTTCCCCGGCTCTCACTGCTTCGACAGCAGCGTTGAGGGCGAGCATATTTGTTTGGTTGGCTAAATCGCTGACTAAACTGGAGATATTCCCAATGCGATCGGTTTGCTCGCTCAAACGCAAAATTTGCTTTTGAATTGCTCCGACATTTTCTGTCAAAGTTGCCATTTCTTTCAAGGTATTGTCTACTGCTTGACTGCCTCCTGCTGCAAGTTGAAGGGCCTGGGCAGCCCCGAAAGCGGCCGCTTCGGCTTGCGAGGCACAAGCTTTGCTTGATTCGCCCAATTCGTCCATTGTAGTCGCAGTGCGATCGACAGCAGATAGTTGTTGGCGGGCGATGCGCTCCTGCTCTTCGATGGTGACAGCAATTTGCGACGAAGAAGACGCGATCGCCCGCACAATTTTATTAACCGATCGAGTAGTGCGACGAGCCAAAAAAATTGCGATCGCGCTAACAACAGCAGCCGTCAACCCAACTCCTGCCATCAGAGTAAAAAGCAACTCTTTTTGCGGAGCAAATACATCTTTTGTATCGTTGGCAATAATCACGCTCCAACCCAATTGTGGCAGCTCTTTTGATGTTTCAATAGGAGCGTAAGTAAGCAATTGCTTAGCTCCATCAATGCGATCAATATCTATCGCACTGTCAATCTTTCTGTTGGCTTGCATTTTGGCAAAAACACTAAAATCCGACACTGCATCTCTGCTCACCTGATCGGTTTCTGTTGCTGAGAAAAACTTGCCATTGCCATCAACTAAATGGTATTCCTCTTTTTTTAATGCCTCCGAGTCTCTGGTTAATTGATCTTGGTTTTCTTGATAATTCTGCTCTAAATAAGTTGTAGGCGTGCGAGTTCTGATGACGGCGATAGTTTTTCCTGTGTTGATATCGACAATCGGCGCCGCAGCAAAAATGGCGTATTTGCCATTAACAAATGACTTTCGGGGCTGCACAACTGTAGGACGATTAGTTTTAATTACTTCCTGAAAATAGTCGCGCTTGCCCATATCTGTAACTTCTTCTCCGCTCGATTGCAAAATAGTCTTCCCCTGGAGATCGGCGACTGCAATACTGTCGTAGCCATCCGCTGCTGTTAGATATTTATCTAACACAGCTTGTTTTTGACTGGTTGATGTGGTTTGGCTGACTCGGGGGTCGTTCAGTATACTTAGATTAGCCATATCCTGAACTTCATGATAGCGTTCTAATATCAAGTTTTGGACGTGATTTGCAGTGGCGATCGCCCGTGATTCTTGGTACTTAATTACGTAGTTTGTCAGGTGTTCGCTGGCAAATACATAAGTCATAGTTCCTGTCAATAGAACTGGGATGGTACTGAGAGCGAGCGCAAAAACAATCGCTTTAATTCTTAAAGACCATTTTTTCATTTTTTTCCTCATAACTCATAACTCATGCCATTTTAGATTTTAGATTTTAGATTTTAGATTTAAAAAGTGAAGAATTTAAGCAGTGAATAATGACTGCTAAGTATCGGTTTGGATCTGGCCTACAGTTGCATTTTTTGACGAAACTATCATAACTGATAAATATGCTAAACAACTCCTTTTAAATCTAAAGCAGCTTCATTCAATTTTTGAGTACCGACTTTAGTTTGAGTGATACCGCAAGCCGTTTGTGCTGCTGCTTGGTTGAGAGAGTTCATCGCTTCCACCACTTGTTCGATCGCGATCGCTTGCTGTTTGGCATTCAGCGAAATTTGCTGAGAGTTCAAAACCACGTTGTTAATTGCATCAGCTACTCCAGCAAATGCTGCTGCGGTTTCCTCCGCAATATTTACACCAGAGTCCACGGTTTTAGTTCCTTCGTCTGTCACCATGACTGTTGAGTTAATCGCCCGCTGAATATCAGCGACTAAGAGATTAATTTGCGCGGCAGATTTTTTACTGCGATCGGCAAGTTTGCGGATTTCTGAGGCGACAACGCCGAACCCCTTGCCGTGATCGCCCGCCCGGACTGCTTCCACGGCAGCATTGAGCGCTAACATATTAGTTTGATTTGCCAAATCGCTAACTACAGTTGAGATATTGCCAATGCGATCGGTTTGCTCGCTCAACTGCATAATTTGCCCTTGCATATCCTGCACTTTGGTTTTCAGTGTTGCCATTGCTTCTAAGGTTTGTTCCACAGCTTTTGTACCGCCCCTAGCTAAATTTAAAGCTTGCATTGCTTGAGATGCTGCCGTTTCTATCTGCTGGGAAGTTGCCCGAGAAGATGCACTCAATTCGTCCATTGTCGTAGTGGTTTGATTGACTGAAACTGCTTGCTGGCTTGCCATGCGTTCCTGTTCTTCAATGGTGGCTGCAATTTCGGCGGAGGAGCTGGCGATCGAACTAATTGTGCGATCGATCGATCCAGCAATTCCTGACGAAATCAGCCAAGCCACACTCGCACCCAACAGCACTAACAGCAACGAACCAACCACCAGCGTCGATACCAAAAAGCTTAAAGCTTCCTTCGTCATTTGCGTTTCTTGTTTAATGATCTTTAATTCTGTTTCCCGAAATTCCCGGTTTACTTCCACAAATTCATTCACAAATTTGGTGTACTTGCCTGTATTAAATATAGCGAGGGCTTCGGCTGTCTGATTTTGCTGAAATAAGCGAACTATTTCGTTAGAACCATCATAATATTCGTTTACCAGCTCCAGCATCCTCTGCAAACGGGCTTTCTGTTGGGGATTTTTAACGATCGGATCTACATTAATCGCCGACTGGCGAGCCAAGTCTGCACCTGTTTTAAAATCATTTAAAAACTGCTTATTTTTATTAATTAAGTACCCGCGCATTCCCCTTACCATTTGCTCCGCACCTACGGACATATTACTTGTTTCTCCGATGACATTTTCTACCCTTTCCACTTCTTGGAAAGTGTCAAACACCTGACTTGTAGTAGCGACAACTAGGACTGGTAACGCTAAGTAGATAGCTGCTGGCGCTAGATATCCGAGCAGCATCTTGTTTCTAATGTTTAATTTTTTAATTTGAGCAAACATATTTTTTTCGTAAATTTAAGATAGCATTTGCCTTAGTAAGGCTGTGACGCTGCAATAATCGTTGGGAGTCCGGCGTTGGCAACAGAAATCAGCCTGCAAGTTCTGGGAGTGATGCCGTGCAGTGACAGTAGAAAATAGTATCATAGCAAATTCTGTTCTCTTACTCTCTTTTCTTTAGTTTCGGGTGGCGCTGACATCGTTTTTGCAGGTGCGACCCCGATTTATCCGTAAAATCTTTCTTCAAACCTCCTCATCAACAGCAACTCCTCCTTTTGTTAAGAGTTTCTGCAAGTTCAGAACAGCGATAAGTTTTTCCTCGTAAAAAGCAGTGCCTCGAAGATATTCGCGGTTGGCCGAATTTAGTGCAGCAGGAATAGTCGCAATTTCTGCCACATTCAAATGTATAATGTCTAAAATTTCCTCAACAACTATACCGGCGACCAAATCTTCAATTTCAACAACGATCGCCTTTGAGAGAGATTTTGTGTCGGCTGACGACATATTTAACACATTCCGAATGTCCACTAGGGTGAGAATCTCGCCCCGCAAATTCATATTTCCAATAATGCGATCGGGAGTGCAAGGAATCGGAGTTACTTGGCGAATGTCAGTAAATTCGCGCACTACTGCTAGATTAATACCAAAGTATTCGTTGTTTAAAAGAACCACCGCCAGCGATATATGAATTGCGGCAGAATTTTCGCGATCGCCCTGCGGCCTCAAATTCTGAGCGCGATCTCTAAAAATCGCCTTTTCTTCCGCCGTAGCATTCGGACAAAAAACGTGAGGCTTGCCCAAAATCTTAGCATCTTCCGCTAACAATTTTGGCTCTATTTCTAATGGCAAATTGGTTGTTTCTAGGTTGTCTGCTGGCGTTGAAAGTTCTGCATCGCTTGCAGAAACTGGGATTTTTGCCTCTGTTTTGTCGGGAGAATATCGAATTAGGCGATCGATATCGAGCAGCATAATCAGATCGGCTTCGCAGCGGGCAAATCCAGCTAAAAAATGATGGGGGGCTTCTGCGTTGTCTCGCCCGTAAGATAGCTCCGGAGTTATGGCATCTGCGGGGATCTGCTTAACTTCGTTAACTCGATCGACAATGATGACAAGTTGAATTTCTTGCCATTCTATGACGATCGCACTATCTGTCACAGAATACTCTTCCCAAACGTACCCAAAACGGAGATTCAGATCCATCACGGGCAGAATCGAGCCCCTGAGATCGATCGCCCCGACTATATCTTGAGGCGCTTCGGCGATCGGTGTCAACTCCGGCAGAAAGAAAATTTCTCTAACGCAGCCGACTTCTACACCGCAGAGCAAACCGTTATGTTCAAATATAAGATACGGCTTAGTTTCCATATTTACCGTGACACTTTATTGACTAGGACTTGCGAAAAAAACTGGTTTCTAAGAGCATATTACGTTGGGCAGCGAGGCACTTACAAAAAACCTAGTTTTTAGCTTTTCCTGGCGCGTCATTTTTGTGGGCTGTACAATTTTACCAATTTTTTTTTAACATTCATCAATACTTGACTCGCTGTCATTTTTCCCTGCTGCTCGATCGGAGTATGGGGCGGTAGTTTTTTGAGAATATCGCAAGATGAGTTGTACATTTTAATCGCTTTATTTAGCTGACCTTCTTTATTGTATATGTTCCCGAGTTCGAGATAAGCTGAAACAAAAGACGGGCAAAGATAGATAGTTTTTTTTATAAAAAATTTAGCTGTTTCCAAGTCATCCTGTTCTTCAGCAATCTGAGCTTGCAAATAATAAGGCAATACTGACATACTATCTACTTTGCTAGCTCGCTTGCAGTATTCGATCGCCTGAGAATACTTGCCTAAATTTGCATAAATTTGAGCCAGCAAATAATTAGCATCAAAATTATGAGCTTGCAGGTCGATCGCCTGTTTTGCTTTATCAATTGCCTCAACATAAGCTTTATTTTTAAAACAAGCTTTTGCTTCTACAATCAGGAGCTGAGGCGTTGGGCTATCGGCTTTTTCTGCTGTTGAAGGTAAACCCGACACTTGATTGCTAACCACATCGCCCTCGACATAGCGAGTTCCCAGAATTTTTCCCAGCCCAGTACCTGCTGTTAACAGGGACCCAACATCCGCAAAATTGCCCTTAGCAAAACTAGCTTGCACAGTTTCTCCCGGTAGCAACTCACCCCTGTCATCGCCCAATTCCCCTTTCTTTCCCGATTCCCCAAACGCCGATTTTGCTTGGGATGCTGGTGCAGTCAAAGACTTTATTTTAGCTGGTTCTTCCCCTAGGACATTCTTGGCTTGATAAACAACCGACTCCGGGAAAACCTTTGGTTGAAACTCGTTCATCCCGTGACTGTGAACTTCAGCATGACCCGTCATTAAATATCCTCCGGGTCTCAGCGTCTTGGCAAACTTTTTCAATACCTGTGAAATATACTGATTTTCAAAATAAACAAAAACATTTCTGCACAAAATCAAATCCATGTTATGAAGATCTGTGTTAATTTTAGGAAAATTATCTGTCACTAAATTTACATGGCTAAAGCTGACAAATTGGCGCAATTTACAATCGATTTCCCACTCGGTTTTCCGCCGATCGAAATACCGCCTTTGCACTTCCGGGTCAACTAAGCGAAACGACCAAGGGCTGTAAATTCCCCGCTGCGCTTTTTCTATTGCTTTTTGATTGATGTCAGTACCTAAAACTAAAATTTTCCATTTGTCCCAATCGGGAATTAGCTGTTTTAAAATAATAACTAAAGAATAAGGTTCTTCACCCGTCGAGCAGCCGGCACTCCAGATGCGTAGTGTTGGCTGAATTCCCAATCTCTCGTGCAATTTTCTTTTGTGTTCGATCAATTCCGGGAAAATCACTTTTTCCAGCAGCGAAAACTGTCCTTTGTCCCGCATGAAATAACTTTCGTTGGTTGTCAGCAGCAACGCGATTTCGCGCCATTCGCTTTGACTTTCCGGACTCGGATCGGCTAATATTTGATAATATTTATCAGGAAAGGCTATTTTTATAGCTTTCATCCGAGTCAAAATTTTTTGAGACAAAGCCGATCGATCTTGCGGGCGAATTTGTAAACCCGTGTGAGCCGCAATTAATTGAACAAATAGCTGAATTTGTGCATCATCCATGTCAACTACGGTAACTCTGTTTATGTATAATCTGTTATTATGGAGGGTTGGTAATGGGTAATGGGGAACTGGCTAGGGATTTGAGCCGATCGCGCTGACAAAAAATATACCAACAGAGATAATATCATGTCCGGTCGATCGACCACAAGATTCGGGTCTGGGCGAGTAGACTAGGTTTGATCGTGAGGACTGAGCGTCCTCATCAAAATCAGAGGACGCTCAGTCCGAAGGATCAAACGTTCTCAAAGGCAAAAGGTAGAAAGCGGTTTGTCTTCTACCTTCTGCATTCAAACAGGTGAATCTCCAACAGTTAAGCTGGGAAAATCCGCAGGCGGCGGTTAGGTTCTTCCCCAAAACTGTGGGATTTCAGGTGATAGTGTTCCACAAGTTCGTGCTGCATTTTGCGGACATTGGGAGAACGGGGTAAGAGTTCCACAGGCTGTCCCTTGGGAATGACAATTTGCTCGACGGCCAAGCGGGTTTCTTCGAGAGCTTCGAGCTCGTCAGAAGTACCGCTGCGGGCGAATAAGGCGAGGTCTGCCACTTCCGGGGTGCCCGGGTCATCCATGTCCAACAGGCGCCGCAAAGCTCTCGCTACGTGGGGAATAGTCCCAGCTTTGATTGTGTGCAGGGGAACTTGGCGAGTTTTGGCCAAGTGCCTCAATTTTGACTGGTTCCGCACGTTCGATCGCAAAGCCAACACCACGTCAGCACTTTCAATATCCTTCGTCAACTGCACCGGCAGGTTCAGGGTGGAAATCACCTGTTCGAGCTGGTGGCGAGCTATGCCGTAAGGATAAACGTGGAGGGGCAAATCTTCGCCGTTAGGGCCGACATTCTGGGAATAACGACCCCTGTACTGGGGTACGGGTTCCACGGACAGGGATTCTTCGAGGAGTTGCTCGAAATACCGAGTCTCAGGAACAACCGGCGCGCTGTTAGCCGCAGCAGCGAATTTCTCGCCTTGAGGGGGCATGGGCACCATTTTGCCTGCACTCCGCCACCCAGAAATTGGTGTGACTGGCCGCATTGCTGATACCGCAGCCGGGCCGCTAGAGCCGGAAGCTGGCATCCCGGGAAAGCGGGCGGGGGGAGCTGCTGACTCGCGTTCGATAATTACTTCTCCACTGTCGCTGACACTTCTGATTTGCTGGTTGGGTTCGCGTCCCCGCAGCAGGCTGTCGATCGAATCTGAGACTCGTTCGTGGATTACCCAGCGCTGGCGTTCGAGCATTTCGATCGCAATTTCAAAAGTTGGCGGTGATTTGCGTTCCAAAACTGTCTTTTGAGAACCGCGGCGCCGCGCCTCGTCATCTCCCAGCGTCACCGCTTGGATGCCCCCGATTAAGTCGGCCAGAGTCGGGTTTTTCATCAAGTTTTCGATCCGGTTCCCGTGGGCGGTACCGACCAATTGCACGCCCCTTTCGGCGATCGTCCGAGCGGCCAAAGCTTCGAGTTCCGTGCCAATTTCGTCAATCACGATTACTTGCGGCATATGGTTTTCCACTGCTTCGATCATGACTTGGTGCTGGAGTTCGGGACGCGAAACTTGCATTCTGCGAGCTCTGCCGATCGCCGGATGCGGGATATCTCCATCTCCAGCAATTTCGTTGGAGGTGTCGATGATTACCACCCGTTTTTCCAAGTCATCGGCGAGCACGCGGGCGATTTCCCGCAGGGCCGTGGTTTTGCCGACTCCGGGGCGGCCGAGCATCAATATTGACTGACCGGTTTCCACTAAATCGCGGATAATGCCGATCGTCCCGAACACAGCGCGGCCCACCCTCAAAGTCAAGCCGATAATCTCGCCGCTGCGGTTGCGAATGGCGCTAATTCGGTGCAGGGTTTGCTCGATACCGGCTCGATTGTCGCCGCCGAAGCTGCCGACTCGATCGATGCAATAGCTGATGTCTGCTTTGGAAACTGGTGTTTGGGAAAGATGTTCGGCCGAGGATGGAAAACGAGCTTCTGCTCGGCGGCCCAAATCCATCACAATCTCAATGAGATTGTTGCGCTGCGGGTGCTGCTCTAAGGGCTGCCGGATCTCATCTGGCACGATGTCTAATAGTCTGTTGAGGTCGTCTGTAATCTGCATTCGCCTCGGTGTGTTCGGTGACGTTTTCAACTTTTTAGTCATTAGTCATTTGTCATTAGTCATTTGTCATTAGTCATTTGTTGTCTGTTGTCTGTTTGCGGATTGCGCCTCGGTGGCTAGAAACCCGGTTTCTACGAGTTTTGGGGACAGGAACGAGAAATATAGCAAGAAACCGGGTTTCTGAGGGTGCAAGTGCGATCGCAAAATCGAAAACTACAGTTGTTAGTTGTTAGTTGTTAGTTGTTAGTTGTCAGTTTTTTTTGATTAACTAATGACCAATGACCAATGACCAATGACCAATGACCAATGACTTTTGACCAATGACCAATGACCAATGACCAATGACCAATGACTTTTGACCAATGACCAATGACGGCAGGACCAATGACCAATGACCAATGACCAATGACCAATGACTAATGACTTTTGATCTGGGAAACTAGAGAACGAGCTAAACTCACCGCCTCCGAGAGAAGTTCTGGGACGGCTTCGAGCTGAGTCAACCGAGGTGTTTGAACTTCGGCTGCGCCGCAAGCGACTGCTACCGGAACGGCATAAGCTCGATCGGTTTGCATTGTTTCTAATTGTTCTAAAATTGGCGATAGCAAAACCCTGGCATAACTGCCGTAAGCTACACCTGCTATGTATTGGACAGGGGGAACTGACAAATTTTTTCCGCCATCCAAAAGTAGTCCGCAGGCTCTGAGCTTGCTGACAGTACGAGCATTAGTGCCACCTGCAAGTTGCACGTATCCCGGCAACTGAGCAGCCAAAACTTTTTGACCGAGTTTGACCGCGGCCCTAGTAGTTCCTGTTCCAATATCTCCACTCATCGGCCTACCGTCGGTTTGCCAAATTAGAGGACAAGGAAGGGGGGAAATTATTTGATAGAGTGTCCGCAAATAATCAATCAAACCGTCTCCATCGGGGCAACTAATTGCTATTAACTTGAGTCGATCGACCCACGGAGCTATGCTCGACCAAAGTCGCGCAAAATCTGCCTCTCTGCCTACTTGCGTGTGGATTTCTAGGGCGTCCGCACCGGATTGCAAGATTAAAGGTGCGATCGCGGCGGGAGCAGACACGTAAGAACGAGTATAAATTAATTGACTCGGACAAACCGGCAGACAGCGACCGCAGCCATAGCACTGCTGGTCTATCACCCCGGAAAAACCACCGCCAGCAGCCTGAAAAACTATTGCTTCGGCTGGACATATTTTTTCGCACGGCCGCCAGCAGTCCGCCGGACATTCGGCTGGGTTGAATTCGGCCTTGCGAAAATGCGGGTCTTCTCCATCGTTTAAACTCACCATCAGCCAGGGCAACCCTTTGCCGCCAAACCTGCGGTTTTGAGTTCTGAGCTGTAATTCGCTGGCAACTTGTAGGGCTTCTTTCGCTGCTGCGACGGCGGCGGGATCTGCCGCGACATCGATACAGTCAGCACCTGCTAAGGTGTAAGCCAATGTGAGATTCCGAACCGCCGGCAGGTGTTGAAAGCTCGCCCCACAGATCAGCTTGAACCAATGACCATCTTTTAATGAGTTTAGTGGATGATAATGTTCTGTCACCCTTATATGCTAATCCTTTCAGCTAAAAATTACTATGTGAAAATTTTTACTTAATTTGAAAATTTAGGCTGATACAAGCTGGAAACGCTACTGATAGCAGTGGAGCTGGGGCTGTTGGCTCTATATGTAGAGTTCGACCTTAATTTTTTTTCGGAAATTTCATTTTTTTGAGAGCGGCTGCCCAGGGGCGATCGGATTTGAGAGTTGAGATGTGAGATTGGGAATTTTAAATGATGACTATTTTAAAGGCAGACTCTCTACAGTAGCATATTTGGGCGGTTTGGGCAAGGACTAAGTATCAGAGAGATTTTTTTAACTGGTTCCCAGGCTGTGCCTGGGAACCCCGATCGAGAGGCTCTGCCTCGGCACAGGATGAAGGAGGCAGAGCCTCCGGATCGGCGTTACCAGGCACAGCCTGGTAACGAGTATAAAACGACGTTTTTCAACGGTTTTAGGCTTATGTTGATATCAATGTGTGCTCCTTGATTAGAACTCAATTCATCTGCGTCAATTTACGGCTCAACTAGCTATCATGCTTGCTCAGCCGCTTGTAAACCGTAGCCAAAGCATGGCTGTCCCCCACATTTCCCGGAAACAAAACCACTGGTAAATCTGGAAACAGAGGATGATCTGCCTCGGTTTTAACCACCGAACAACCTGCGATTATTTGACCGATTTGCCTGACACTTTTCAGCGACAAACCTGTACTCAAAACATCATTAGAAGTAATCCCGCCCTTGCTAATTAAAAAACCGATATCCGCAGGCAGTCCCCGCACCACATCCATCAACAAAGCAGAAACAGCAGCACCAAATTTTAACCTGACTTCTGTATTTTCAAATTGTAGTTCCTGGCGGCTAGTATAAATTACAGGCGTTTTGCCATCTGCATGAGCAGTGTGGACTTTTTCGAGAGTTTCATCGAGGATTTGGGTGCGAGACTCTGGTGAATCTTCTAGCAAGTGAGATACATCTATTTCAATGCTAACTGTATTAGGTTCTTCTAACAAGCGTTCCAATTGATCTGTCGTTTTCTTAACGTGGGAACCAACTATTACTGCACCAGGTTTGCCGTCCTTCACGTATTTTGCCATTTCATCGGCGGCTACTGGCTGGTGGCCGAGGTCTGCTAACGATGTTAAAATACTTGCCGCGCTGCGGAATAAAAACTTTTTGCCTTGACTGGCTGCTTCGAGAATGTGTTTGGCAAATCTGTCTAAATCGCCTTGGCTTTCGCCGTCAACAACTGCACATTGGTTGTCTGTCATCTCCATCAGCCGATCTAAACTTCCGTAGCGAATGTCTGCGAGTAAAAAGCGATCGACTGTATCAGCGTCGATGCGACCTTTGGTTTTTTCTTCTACGTAGTCTGGCAGGTAACTGTGACTGTAGCCGAAGACTGAATCTTTGGCAAATTCGGTTTCGTGAACAGGCGTTTCGACGCCGTTAACCATTAGGTAGTGCACGCTGTTGCGGGTAATTCTGCCTCCTTCAAAAAAGGCGGGAATTAGAAAATGAGCGTCGAAGGGGCCGAGTTCTTCGGCGATCGCGTCGGTTTCGATCGGATAGTGGCCGCGCAGGGTAGAATCGGAACGGCTAACTATTAGGAAGTCTTCGATTTCTTCGCTCGCGATCGC
Organism: Microcoleus sp. Aus8_D2; assembly: GCF_036702665.1. Classification (NCBI taxonomy): domain Bacteria; kingdom Bacillati; phylum Cyanobacteriota; class Cyanophyceae; order Oscillatoriales; family Microcoleaceae; genus Microcoleus; species Microcoleus sp. Aus8_D2. The sequence continues at coordinate 108,296 of NZ_JAUBUN010000013.1, read as the reverse complement.
CTTTTTGAGATTTTGGCACACTTCGCGGGTGACGGAGGCTGCTGTTTCGGGAGTTAGCGATCGAGTATTTGTCAGTATAAAAAAAATCGGGGACTTGTCCCGCAGTCCCAAACACAGGGTTTCTTCATCCCAACGTGTCAGCAGCAAGCAACTGTGCACGGTTTGAGAACCGGTGGGATCGTCATCGAGAACTATAATCTTAGGTTTGGTAGAAGACATACTGACCTGGTTGTTAACATCTCCTTTCCAAGATATCCTTACCTGTTACCTAACAGGAAAAAATTTACAATTATGATATTTCTTAACAATTCTCATGATTCATAAATTTTAAAATGTGTTTGACTTCGATCGCTTCACGGTTGGTGCGCGTTGCTACCAAGAAGACCGGGCGGTTGAAACCGCGTCTATACAGACTCTCACCCGACGGGAGCGGGTTTCCGAGTGAGCAGTTAAAATTCAATATGGTTGGGTTAACGCTAATGTCCGAAGAGATATCTTAGGGTTAGCGCAGTGATCCGCGACGATCGCATCGCCGAGACTATGATAGTTATCAATTAACTGATGTGTGCGGGGAGAAATTAGCTTTTTAACCCAAGCGTATTTGGCTAAAATTACGTTATTCTCTTCATTCCGCACCAGACCCAATTCGTTTGTGTAGATGCGGTTTCAACCGCCGTCTGCTTTTAAAATTACGTTTGATCTTCATTCCGCACCAGGCCCAATTCGTTTGTGTAGATGCGGTTGAAACCGCCGTCTGCTTTTCCATTTTTTTCAATTAGCAGCATTTCGATCTTGCAGCTTTTTCATTTCTGCTTGAACTCCCACAGCTAGCTGCAAAGCTTCGTTGAGCAATCGCCCTTGTTCGCTAGCTCGATCGCTAATTTGCATAGCATTCAAAGCGATCAAATTATTGGCAAACAGTTCTGAGTTAGTAGCGACAAATTTTTTGTTTTCCCTGAGAATTCTCTCGGTTTTCAAAGCTCGAACTAAATCCTCTCTGATGAGCTGCAAGGCTTGAATGACTTTTGAGCGATCGCCTATTTTGACGAACGCATTGCCAGCATCTTCGATTTTATCATTAATTTCGATCGCCTTAATTATACCATTATAGCGCTCGACATCATCAAAAAGATTGACTAAATGTTTGTTTTGGTGGCTGCACCAAATCTTCCACGCATCCTCAAAGATCAAACCAGCGATCGCAGCGAGGTGGAGCGCGAACCACACCAAATAAGCTCTAGGAAATATCGCCACCAGCAGCCAACAACTGATTAGAACCAAAACAATTAAACCGACTGTTTTCAAAGCTTCCCGGGCAAATTTAGTCGCACTCGCGGGCCGGTATAGGCGATCGGGCCCCGCGCCGCACAGGTGCTTGAGCTCACCCACAGTAATTTCTAATCCCTGAATGTCAGCTCGCATAAATCTTCACAAATATTTGTTAATTATAAAGTTTTGTAGGACAACAAGGGGCTCGTCTACAATAAACCTAACACTTTTTTCTACCAAAACTCCACTATGTCCGCACGTCCTATATACCTCGACAACCACGCCACAACCCCTGTAGACAAACGGGTACTTGATGCGATGCTACCGTATTTCACCGAACAATTCGGCAATGCAGCCAGCATCAACCACGTTTACGGCTGGGAAGCAGAAGCAGCGGTTAAACAATCGCGGCAAACCATAGCAGAAGCGATCAATGCCTCTCCCGAAGAAATTGTTTTTACCAGCGGCGCAACGGAAGCAAATAATTTAGCGATTAAAGGCGTCGCCGAAGCCTATTTCAGCAAAGGAAAGCACATTATAACAGTAAAAACAGAACATAATGCAATTCTTGACCCCTGTACCTATTTGCAAAAATTGGGGTTTGATATTACTGTTTTACCAGTGAAAAGCGACGGGCTGATTGATATCGGCGATTTGATCAAAGCGATTCGGGCCGAGACAATTTTAGTTTCGGTGATGACTGCTAATAACGAAATTGGTGTCATTCAGCCGATCGCCGAAATTGCAGCAATTTGTCGCGGAAATGACATTCTGTTTCATACGGATGCAGCCCAGGCGATCGGCAAAATTCCCCTCGACGTACAGGAAATGAACATCGATCTGATGTCTTTGACGGCGCACAAAATCTACGGGCCAAAAGGCATCGGTGCCCTCTACGTCCGGCGTAACAAACCGAGAGTGCAGCTAGCGCTACAAATGCACGGAGGAGGCCACGAACGGGGAATGCGATCGGGCACTCTTTACCCACCGCAAATAGTCGGGTTTGCTAAATCAGTAGAATTAGCAATTGCTGAAATGGAGTCGGAAACAGAACGAGTTGTGAATTTGCGGCAGCGTTTGTGGGAAAATTTGAATGAATTGGGTGATGTTTTTATCAACGGTCACGCGACTAAGAGATTGCCGGGAAATCTCAATATTAGTGTAGGCGGGGTTGACGGTCAAGCGCTGCTGTTGGGTATGCAACCGGCGGCGGCTGTTTCTTCTGGTTCTGCTTGCACTTCGGCTAAAATATCCCCATCTCATGTTTTAGCAGCGATCGGGCGATCGGACAAGTTAGCCTACGCCTCAATTCGGTTTGGGATTGGCCGGTTCAATACTGCTGCTGAAATAGATGCAGTGTCTCAACACGCGATCGCGACTATTCAATCTCTGCGCCAAGCTCAAAAAGTCATGAGTTAAAAATAATATCTTGTTTTGTCGATCGCCTACAATAAAATTGGTTGGTAGTGAGGACTTCAGTCCTTTGATTTTTGCGGACTAAAGTCCTCACTACAAACCTGTTGATTGCGGTTTGTAGTGAGGACTGAGCGTCCTTCTTGAATGCGGAAGGGAGTCCTCACTACCAACCTCTTGATTGCGGTTTGTAGTGAGGACTTCAGGGTAATTCAACAACTCTTATAAAAAACCCAAAATATACCGTAGGGTGCGTCGCCCTTAAAAATCTCTGAATAAAAATCGACAATCTCATGGATCCGCACCGGGGTAATTCAACAACTCTTATAAAAAACCCAAAATATACCGTAGGGTGCGTCGCCCTTAAAAATCTCTGAATAAAAATCGACAATCTCATGGATCCGCACCGGGGTAATTCAACAACTCTTATAAAAAAACCCAAAATATACCGTAGGGTGCGTCGCCCTTAGAAATCTCTGAATAAAAATCGACAATCTGATGGATCCGCACCGGAGTAATTCAATAACTATGATAAAAAAACCCAAAATATATTGTACTGTAGCAACACTTACAAATAGTATTATATGTGGCTCGTGATGACACAGGTGCGTCGCTCTCAGATTGTCGATTTTTAGTTCAAGTTTATCATGGCGACGCACCCTACGAATACTACGAATAATGTTGAATTCGTAAATAAAAATTGGTATTACTTAGAACCAAACACTTCACGCACTCGATAAATCGGTTTTCCCTGAGATTCGTGATAAGTCCGCATCATCACTTCCGCCAGCAAACCAAAACAAAATAACTGCACGCCAGTCAACAACAAAACCACCGCCAAAATCAGCAAAGGACGATTACCAATAGTTTGACCTAGACCCAATTTCACGAAAGTCAAATAAATCCCTAAAACCGTTCCCAACGCCATAGAAATCATTCCCAACAGTCCAAAAACGTGCATCGGTCGAGTCAGGAACTTCTTCATAAAAGAAATAGTTAGCAAATCCATCAATACCCGAAAAGTCCGCCAAATCCCGTACTTACTTTGACCGAAACGCCGCGCGTGATGCCGCACAGGAATCTCTGCAATTCTCGCCCCTTCAATAAACGCCAAAGCCGGCAAAAATCTGTGCAACTCCCCGTAGAGATTCAAGTCTGCAACCAACTCAGATTTATAAGCTTTCAAAGAACAGCCGTAGTCGTGCAAAGTTACGCCTGTAACGCGGCCAATTAACCAGTTAGCAATTTTAGAAGGAATCAGGCGGCTGATAGTATTGTCTTGCCGATTTTTGCGCCAGCCGCTAACTAAATCGTAGCCTTCATTTAACTTGTCCAGCAACACCGGAATATCCGCAGGGTCATTTTGCAAGTCTCCGTCTAGGGTAACAATAGCACGACCGGTCGCGCGATCGAAACCTGCCGACATGGCAGCAGTCTGCCCGTAATTGCGGCGCAAAATTACAGCACAAAGGTCATTGCGACTGCTGGCTAACTGTTGGAGAAGTTCCGCAGAACCGTCCTTAGAACCGTCATCTACACAAATAATTTGATAGCTGAGTCCAGATGGTTGAATCGCAGAGGCGATCGCCTCAATCAAATGAGGCAAACTTTCTACCTCATTATACACTGGTACCACCACCGAAACATCGAGAACAATCTCATCAGCAGCCTGCTGTGCAGCCAATTTTTCCAAAAATAATGCAGCGTCCATTGCTTTGTTAGATAACATCAGTAGTCAGTAGTCAGTTGTCATTGGGCATCGGGCATCGGGCATCGGGCATCGGGCATCGGGCATCGGGCATGGGGCATGGGGCATGGGCAAAACAGGCAAAACAGGCAAAACAGGCAAAACAGGCAAAACAGGCAAAACAGGTCATTGGCCAAACAGGTTATTAGTGAACAACTCCAGAACTTAGGGGTGGGTGGTTAGAAACCGGGTTTTTTACGAAAATACTTTGTTAAAACCCTCAATTTAGGTAAAAACCCGGTTTCTTAGTTCATAGTTGATAAGCCATAAACTAACTAGGTTGATAATTTGCCACAACTTTACCATATCCGCGCAATTGCTGATAATAAGCTCGACTGACTGCATCCCCATCATCCGACAAAACATCGATACCAATACCGTCGCGACCTTGTACTTTTCCCGAACTGTGAATATAGCAATTATCTCCGAGGTACAATCCTACATGAGTTGCTTTTTCCGGCGTACCAAAAAATACTAAATCTCCCGGTTCTACATCGCTAACACTAATAATAGATGTAGTAAAAGCTTCTTGCTGGTAAGCATCCCTCGGCAACCAGATGCCCGCGGCCACAAAAGCAGCTTGCATCAATCCCGAACAATCATAATTAGGCCCGACTGTACCGCCCCAAAGGTAATAATTGGATTGCTGCATCGCCTCGCGAGTGAAAGTAATTGCGATCGGCAATTTATCCCTAATTTCTTCCTCAGAAACCACCAGAGGATGATACACTGTTTCTGTGACTTCGAGCAACTCAAGATCTCGAACATCCAACCATCCCGGATAATCGTCTTCGCACAGCCGCACCATCACAGCGTTTGTATCCCCCTGCACAAGGGAATCTCTGCCATCTCTCCCCCCCTTAACAAGGGGGGGCTGGGGGGGGTCAAAAAGGAGCAAATGCCGCCCCAAGGCTGCTTGAGTTGCTAATCGATCGCACTTTGGGGAATCGTAAATATTTATGTGCGATCGCGCCCGGTACTCCACAACATCAGATAATTGATAATTGGTCATTGCTAATTGCTAATTGTTTGCTGTTAATTGTTCGCACTTAACGATTTATTGCCATTAGCCGTTAACCGTCAGCCGTCAGCCATTAACCCATGACATTTTTCCACAAAGACGAACAATTAGAAACCCTCGGCAGTAGCATTATAGACTCCGCCCAGGCAGAATTTACAGGATTGAAGGGCGATCGTACGGCCATAACCTGGATCGTCTACGATCCGCCGGTGCGAGTCAACACAGGCGGCGCCCTGAGTGCACAAGAATTTTGGAAATATCAACCGCGAGGCTTTAGCGCCAGGGCTTCCGAACGAATTTATCCCGCCAGCATCATCAAACTATTCTACCTCGTTGCCATCTGGGAATGGGCACAAAAAGGCATGATTCAAACATCGCCTGAATTAGAACGCGCCGTCCGAGATATGATAGTTGACTCCAGCAACGACGCCACCAGTTTAGTAGTAGACGCCCTCACCGGCACCACCAGCGGCCCAGAATTATCACCAGGCCCCTTTGAAACTTGGAAACAGCAGCGAAACATCGTCAACCGTTACTTTCAATCATTAGATTGGCCGGAATTACAAAACATTAACGCCAATCAAAAAACCTGGTGCGATGGCCCCTACGGTCGCGAGCGAGCATTTCTGGGAGAATTAATGGAAAATAGAAATATGCTCACCACAAATGCAGCGGCGCGTTTGCTGCACACTATCATCGGTGGCGTAGCTGTTTCTGCAAAAGCATCCCAAGAGATGATGGGTTTAATGAAACGCAGTTTAGCACCAGCCGAATTAGAAGCTGATCCGGAAAATCAAGTTACAGGTTTTTTAGGCTGCGGATTACCAGAAGATGCAAAATTGTGGTCAAAAGCAGGGCTGACAAGTCAAGTTCGTCACGATGCTGCTTATATTGAAGTACCGGGTTTGCGGCCGTATTTGTTAGTTGTATTTACTGAGGGGAAAGAGAATAGCAAGAATGAAGAGATTTTGCCTTTTATCTCGCGGCAATTTGTGGAAGCAATGAAGGCACTTGATTAGATTCGGTAGCTGATGATTGCTGCTAAATTGATTCAAATTCACTATTGATCCGGGTAGGGAAACGGCATTGCCGTGTCCGTTAGTTTCAAGTTAAGGTTGAAAACCTTTGTATCTCTAGTTTGTTACCGAGGCCAGATCCCCCTAAATCCCCCTTAAAAAGGGGGACTTTGATAAGAGTCTTGTCCCCCCCCTAAATCCCTCTTTAAAAGGGGACCTTTGATCGGAGTCTTGTCCCCCCTAAATCCCTCTTTAAAAGCGGGACTTTGATAATACTCTTGTCCCCCCTAAATCCCTCTTTAAAAGCGGGACTTTGATAATACTCTTGTCCCCCCCTTAAGAAGGGGGGTTAGGGGGGATCTAGCCTAATCGTCAGAGAGCAAAAAACTCGACTTTCAATAACATGATTAACCTGAAGCCCTTGCTAAAGAAGGAAGTTCTAGAACGGAGAGGGAGGGATTTGAACCCTCGAAGGATGTTAACACCCTTAACAGATTAGCAATCTGCCGCTTTCGACCACTCAGCCACCTCTCCAAGATGACGGTAACTAACTATAGCACACACATCCTCTTCTTGCCAACCCCTAAATCAAAAATTATTCAATCCCTTACTCTGTATACGTTTTGTCGAAGGAAGAAGAGAAATGGAAGTCGGAAGAAGGAAAAATTATCCCACTCCCCCACTCTCCCACTCTCCCCTCTCCCACTGTCCTACTGACCAAAGCCCCTCGCCTTCAAGTGCTTTTCCCAGCTAAAATTGGGACTCAAAAAGAACCTCTTAGTATACAAATATCCCAACCGATACAGCTTAGCCTTGCGATCGGCATCAAGGTTAAAATCCGTCGTCGTCACCCCAGCTTCACTCACATCAATATTAATAACTCGCCCTTTATCCATTTCCCGCTGGTGATAGCGATCTCTTGCTTTCATCATGGTTCTGAACATCGCCGCCAGCATCGACAGCGGAGTGTTAATCTTAACTTGATGTTCAATGCCAGTATCAACTAATCGAAACCCAAAGGTAAACCACCGGGGCATCGCGGGAGTCGAACCGACGGATTGTTTGTCATAAATCCACAGCGGGAAATTGCTCAGAATTCCCCCATCGACAATTAAGTCATTGCCCAGTTTTCCAGGCTCAAAAAATAGCGGAATACTCATCGACAGTCGCACCGCTTCAGCTACGCTAAAGTCTTCGGCATTTTGCAGCCGCAACTGCTGGTACAAAGCATCAGAATCCGCCGAATCTTGCCGTCGCAAGTCATCGGGCAGCACCAACATTTCACCGCGAGTTAGGTTGGATATTACTACTTTTAATTCCCGCTCTTTTACGAGTTTTTTGACATCGGCAAAAGTGCGCAAGTTACCTTGGCCAAGTGTTGCTTCTAGCCACTGTCGGAAAGGCTGTGCTGAATACTCTCCCATCTGGCGGCTAATTGTGAGGAAAAGTAGCGTCCAAGCTGGAGATTGCAAGTCATCGGCTGGGTCGCCATTTAAAATTAGAGGACTATTTTTTTGAGTCAAAAATATGCTATAATCGAGATCTCCTAACAACTGCTCTAAGTCATCCATTGACAAGTCTGTTGCCAATACTGCTGCTGTAATTGCACCGGCAGAAGTACCGGCTAGTTTTCGCCAGTGGACGCCCAAATCGTGGCAGCATCTGAGTGCTCCTAAAAAAGCAAGTCCGCGCACGCCACCGCCTTCAAAAATGGCGTCGGCATAGATTTGACCGTCTTTGTCGGGAGGCGGAAATTTTTTGAGAATTGTTTCTTTCTCGGTGGCGGACATCCTGACACCGGGTTCTTGCAAAATTTGCTGGGGATACAATTTACTCATTTTAGATTGGGTATTGGGAATTGGGCATGGGGCATGGGGCATGGGGCATGGGGCATGGGGCAAACTGGCCCGCGCAGGGAATTGGGGAATTGGGCATGGGGCATGGGGCATGGGGCATGGGGCATGGGGCATGGGGCATGGGGCATGGGGCATGGGGCAAACAGGGAATTGGGAATTGGGGAATTGGGCATCTTGCCCGCTCGCGAAGTCGAAGGGTGGGCATGGGGCATGGGGCATGGGGCATGGGGCATGGGGCAAACAGGGAATTGGGAATTGGGGAATTGGGGAATGGGGAATGGGGATTGGGGAATGGGGAATTGGGGATTGGGGATTGGGAATTGGGAACTGATTATAGCTGACTGAAATAAATTTTGTTTTTATAAAAAGTTTTGCATTGGGTGACGAGAAGTTTACTCATAAACAGGGTCGATAGTGACGCGCGTGCAGGTTTTATTGAAATTTATTGTGCTTGATTTTTGTGGGCATTCATGGCTTCTTTGACCTGTTCTTGAAGTTGCGATCGCACTTGTTCGTAGGCCAGCGACGCGCACCACGGTCGCAGAGATAGAATAGTTGTATCTGGAGTTATCTCGGTTACCAAACAAGTTGGGGGCGGATTCTCCAATACCAGCGGGTGAGAGTGGGCAATTTCTAGTAACTCGGTCATCATCGGACGAATCGCCCGATCGCCAATATCAATTTTTAAGTCTACTCGCCTCGTGCCCATTGCCGTGGTATTTTTCAGTGTACCGTTAAATAACTGATTGTTGGGGACAATAATTTTGATGCGATCGTCCGTCACGACGGTTGTGGAAAAAATCCCGATGCTGTCCACCACTCCCTTAACATCCGTAGCTTCGATCGCATCTCCGACTTCAAAAGGCCGTAAACTAATCAACATCACCCCAGCCGCAAAGTGGGATAGAGTATTTTGCCACGCCAAACCAATCGCCAAACCCGCCGCACCCACAACAGCCACCACGCTAGTAGTTTGAATTCCCAACTGATTCAAAGCGGCGACTACGCCGACTACCAAAATCACAATTTCCGCAGCTTGAACCAAGAATTTCCGCAGCGTGGCTTCAGTGCGCCCCAGTGCTCGGCGAGTCACGCGCCCCGCAATGCCGATCGCAAATCGCGTAATTAACAAAATGCCGATCGCCCACAGCAGTTGAGGTACAATTTGAAACCCCAATTCTACGAATTTTTTCGAGAATTCTTGGGCTACTTGCATCGCCTGTATTCTTTCTGCATCTAGCTGCGCTACGAAGGTCTGAGATATTAGTATACTTTTGCCGAGCGCTGTCATATTGGGAATGGGGAATTGGGCATGGGGCATGGGGCATGGGGCATGGGGCATGGGGCTTTGGGTATTGGGTATTGGGTATTTTTTACATCAAAATCAGTAATATAGTCCCGATTGCTCTCAAGCTCCGCGATCGGTCTTCGCGCTAGTTAAGAGTTTACTGTAACGCGGGGCAATCGGTGTTTAAAACCGCAGAGTATTTCCCACGAAATAGTTCCTAAAGTTTCTGCCCAATCGTCAGCAGTAATTTGATTTTCTCCATCATTACCCAACAACGTCACCACTTCACCGACTTCTAAATCGGGAATCTCGGTGACATCCAGCATTAATTGATCCATCGTCACGGCCCCAACTTGCTGCACAAATTTGCCCCTAACTAAAACCTGCATTTTATTAGAAAGATTGCGCGGAATCCCATCGGCATAACCGATACCAACTACCGCAATCTGTGTCTCGCGCCCAGCAATAAATTTATAGCCGTAACTGACGCCTGTTCCTGGTGCAATTGTTTTCACCTGCGTTACCCGGGCTTTTACCTGCATTGCGGGGTGCAAAGAAGCGATCGCCTGCAAGTGAGAAGCAGGATAAAGACCGTAGGTAGCCAGACCGACTCGTACTAAATCGTAGTGCAAATCGGGGTCTGTGAGGGCGGCAGCAGAGTTTGCCAAGTGCAGGCGGGGGGGGGTAATTCCTGCTGTTTGGATTTGCTCGATCGCCTTTTTGAACCGTTGCTGTTGCTTTCTCATAACGGCGGGATCGGGACTGTCGGCTGTTGCCAAGTGAGAGTAAATGCTGGCTAATTTTAAATTTGGCAAACCCTTGACTAATTGCACAAATTCTGTTGCTTCTTGCCAGGGCGTACCCAAGCGAGACATTCCCGTATCTAACTTAGCGTGAACTGGCAAAGATTGGTTGATACTGGCGAGAACTTCCGAAAAAATTAGGGCTTGTTTGGCAGTACAAATAGTCGGCTGCAAGTGCCATTGGGCGATCGCCTTTACCTGTTGAGCTGTATGAGTTGCCCCCAACAGCAAAATCGGCGCTTCTATCCCAGCTTCTCGCAACTCTATTCCTTCGGGAATCGTCGCCACTCCCAGCCAGCTAGCACCTGCTTGCAATGCGGTTTGACTGACTGCGATCGCACCGTGGCCGTAAGCATCCGCTTTCACAACTGCCATCAGTTCTGTGTTTGGAGATAAGAGATTTTTAAGCTGTTTTACATTGTGAGTTAAAGCTGCTAAATCGATTTCTACCCAAGCCCGCTGGCACATTCCGCAGTCACCATCCCACAGCACAGTCTGGCGGGATTCTTTGGTTGTCGATCCTGCGGTTGTTTGTTCCTCACTCAACATTGTCGATCGCTCCTACTTGCTTGCACCATTAAAAACTGCTTGGAGATTTCACCCTAGGTTTGATTATAATAAAATTTGCCCTTGAATCAATCTTATACCAGTTAAAAAAATCAGGCCACCGCAGGCAAGCTGCAAACCACGAGCTTCATCAGTCATTCCCAATTCTTCAAGTCTCAAATTTAAAATCCAAAAATGGAAAATCTCAAATGGTATTAACTGGTGTATGATAGCACCAAAAATACCCGGTAAAAACTATGGACGGACTGGCTTACCTGCATTTAGCAGAAACTTGGGAAACGCCCGCAGCTCAAACTCGATCGCCCAACTCGAAAAAGCACCTAAATTTAGCATCGACTCCTTTACTCTTCTTTACACTCAGTCTCACAATTTTAAATTTAGTCAATCCCGCACTCGCCATCAAAATGACAAAAGGGGATTCCGGCCCGGAAGTTGCCGAACTCCAGAAAACTCTGCAAGACGCAGGATATTTTCGCAGCAAGCCCACAGGATTTTACGGTTCTGTAACCCAGGCTGCGGTGAAAAAGTTCCAAGCAGACAAAAACCTGAAAGTTGACGGAATTGTCGGCCCTCAAACCTTGTCAGCCCTGAAAGTTAAGCCGGAAGGCGCAAGCACTGACAAGGAATCTGCGGGGGAAACATCACCTTCGCCATCTCCTACCGCCACAGAAAACACCAACCAACTCGAAGATACAACTAAAAATCAGCCCAAACAACCTCTTTTTCAAGAACCATTTTTACCGCCATTTAAAACAGAAACTACTGCCCCAAGCCTTGAAAATAAAACAAATGAATCTGAAGGCAAAAGGCTTGTAAATACTGAAGGTAAAATGACTTTGAAAAAAACTATTTACGGCAAAATATCGCCGAAATCAATAGTTTATTCGGGAGCGGGTTTGTTTTTTGCTCAAAACATGATGTACAGTCATACAATTACAGTTTACGACAGGAAGTTTAAATTAGTCAAGACTATTCCAGATACAGTAAACTTGTCGAAATTTGGCTTTTCTAAATTCAAAGGCAATTATCAGGGTTCTCCCGTAGAAGCTGCTTTTTCAACAGACGGCAAATATGCCTACGTATCCAACTATCAGATGTACGGTTCGGGGTTTGACAATCCGGGTAGCGACAGGTGTTCTCCTGCGGCCAAACACGACCAAAGTTTCATGTACCGCATCAACACCCAAACGTTGAAAATAGAAAAGATAATTCCTGTAGGTGCAGTTCCGAAATTTAATGCTGTTTCGCCTGACAATCGTTTCGTCCTGGCGAGCAATTGGTGCAGTTGGGATTTGAGCGTAGTCGATATCAATAAAAATAGCGAAGTCGAGCGGGTAAAACTGGGTGCATATCCTCGCGGTATTGTTGTCACTCCCGATTCAAAAAATGCCTATATTGCCGTCATGGGTTCTTCGGATATTGCGAAAGTGAATCTGATAGACTTTTCGGTAGAATGGTTGAGAAATATTGGCAATGCGCCGCGTCATTTGACGATCGATCCCAAGGGCAAGTATCTTTATGCCACTTTGAACGGTGAAGGGAATGTGGCAAAAATTGACCTGGAAACTGGTGAAGTGGTGGATAAAGTTTCGACGGGAAATGCACCTCGCAGCATGACAATTTCCGCTGATGGAAAAATGATTTATGTGGTTAACTATTTATCGAATACTGTTAGCAAAGTCAGGACGAGCGATCTGAAAGTGCTGCAAACAGTGAATGTTAATTCAAGTCCGATCGGGATTACTTACGATCCGGAAACTAATCAGGTTTGGGTAGCTTGTTATTCGGGCAGCATTATGGTGTTTCAAGATTAATTTACCTGGTTCGTAGTGAGGACTTCAGTCCTGCTAAAAATTCGGAAAACGGACTTGCATTCCCTACTACAAACCAGGTTCGTAGTGAGGACTTCAGTCCGCATAAAATCCGGAAATAGGACTTGCATTCCCTACTACAAACCAGGTTCGTAGTGAGGACTTCAGTCCGCATAAAATCCGGAAATAGGACTTGCA
>NZ_JAUBUN010000013.1:6596-95207 GCF_036702665.1 Microcoleus sp. Aus8_D2 | reverse complement strand
TTCCCTACTACAAACCAGGTTCGTAGTGAGGACTTCAGTCCTGAGAAAATATAAAAAAAAGGACTGAAGTCCTGAATACAAACATCTCGATTAAATCTTATTCTGGGGCGTTGCTCCTGCGGCGCCCCAAAAATATTATTTGGACGACTTTACAGGCTTCATCACAGCCTCAGAAGGCTTAGCAGGTACTTTGCCTTGTTTGGCCATAGCGTGGTAAATCATGGCTGCTACTTCCGCGCGAGTAGCTATTCTATTAGGCTGCAAAAGTGTGGGCTGCGGGTGGTTGACAACAATGCCAGCTTCCGTCGCTGCTGCTACTTTGTTGACTGCCCATTTCGGCACTTTTTTCCTGTCTGTATAAACTTGTAATGTTTTGCTGGCTTTCGCTGACGGTTTCAGCTTTAAACCGCTTGCTAAAGCTGCGATGACTTCGACCCGGGGAACTTCTTTGTCGGGACGGAACTCATTATTTGGGTATCCTTTGAGATATCCTGTTTTGACGCTGTGGTCGATCGCACTAGCGGCCGGACTATTACTCTTCACGTCTTTAAAAGTAATCGGTTTGCGGCGCGGTTCTTTGTCCGACATTCCCTGAATTAAGCGCGCTAGTTCCGATCGCGTTATCGGTTCGTCAGGCCGAAACTTGTTGTCCGTGAAATCAGCAAAAAATTGCCGATCGGCTAAAGCTACAATAAATGGACGCGCCCAATATTTTTCAGGAACATCGGAGAATTTAACGGGCCCAGCTTTTGGTTTAGCCGCTTTCGGTTTGGTAATTACTGGAGCGGGAGCCTCGCGCTCAATTGGCGTTTGGGGAACCACGATCGTCCCCATGGGAGGAAGCGCTGGTAAAACCGGCGCTAAAGGTACAACAGGGGCGGCATCCGGTTCCGAGGGAATGACGACTGTAGCGGGCGATCGCACATCCTCTCTCGGCGGGACAGGCGTTAATATTGTCGAGTTCCCAGGTACAGCAGGTTGAGAGAAAACGGCTGGGAATTGCAAACTTCTGGCATTAAATCGATCGGGATTTCTGCCTGTTACCCAAAAGAAAATTGCTCCCATTGTGCCGAAGGCCACCACGATCGCAATCAATTCATCAAATCCTAGAGGGTTTCTTTTCCCTGACGGAGGTAGTGAAGAAGACATAAACTTGTCACCTACATATCAATGTAGCAATTAAATCACATATTTTTTGAGTCGGGCAGAGGCAGAGCTCGCCAACTAAACTATTCCAAAGTCTTCACTGTCAATACTTGTGGCGGCGTAGCATCGGGAGGATAGATAAAATCAACTTCGATCGATCGCCTTTGGCCCGCAGCTAACTTCAACTTTAGCATCGGTTCCACAACTTGACCGACGCGCTGCCACAAATGCACGTAGCGAGTCGTATCCGCACCGCGATCGTCTTGATAGCGCAGCCGCACAGTCCCTCGAAAATAGGGAAAATCCAGCGGAGGTTTGCGAAAGCGCAATCCATTTTTTGACAGCAAATCTTCTTTTAAAGGCGTTGCCAAACTCAGCGCTACCGTTTGCGGTTTGTCGGTGTGATTGTACAGCGGCCAAGTCAAATCGTAGTAAACCCCGTAATTGCCGTGCGCTTCGTAGGCGGTGTCAGGATAGCGCGCCAACAGTTTTGCTGCTTGCACTTGTTGGCTTCCGAAAGTGCCCCCGCGCAAGGTGGCGATCGCAAAAGATATCCCTTTGCCAATTTCAGGAATTTTGAGATCCGCAGTATCGCGATCGACCAATTGAGCTTGCCACCCAGAGCCTTGCTGCACCCCCGCAACGCGCCCGTAAATCAAATTACCAGCAGCGCCGGGGGGCGTCGGGGTTTTGTCGCGCGGGCCTGCCAAACCGCCGTTATCCAGCAATTCCTGCCATTCTTGCAGAGTCGGCGCGCGATCGCTCCCATCAGCATTTTGCTTAGCGTACATCGCCAAAGTTGCCGCATAAACCTTGGCTGGGGCGGGCACGGGGGCACCACCCCTACAGTTGAGTCGCACAAAAGTAGAACGACCATTTATCGGCTTGGACAAACCCCGCACCGGAATCGGACGATTCATCAGCATAGCCGTTTCGCCCGGTGCGATCGCCAGTTTTTCCGGAAAATCCGGCTGTCGCATTCCCCGCAACACGCTATCGACAGCCCGCATCCCCGGGCCGGAATATACTTCGCCGTTGGGACTCTCACTTTGTTCTGGTTTTTGTTTGAACGGCGCATCCGGTTCCATCAGGTAACTCGCTGCCTGCAAAACTTCCACCGTTATCGGCTCCGTTCCAGAATTGTATAATATCGCACCTATATATAAGGTCTGCAAATTGGGAGGAGTGTGAGAAAAATGGTGCGCAAACAAGTTAAATTGCCCCTGGAAGGGAAAGTTGAGGTGGGCGCCGGGGACTTTTTTACCTTCTGGGGGAAAGGTTGAGAGCAAAATGCCTTCTTTTTTTACCCATTCGGGACTGTCGCTGTTGAAGAGAGGAATGTTGTCAAGTTGGCCGGGGAGCGATCGCACTTCAGTAACTTGTACAATTTCTTCCGGTGTCGGTTTGGCGGGGATAGACTGTGCGGGTTGTTTGAGGATAAATAATCCGCCTAGTGGGAGTGCGATCGCAAAAATGCCAGCAATTCGACCAAACTTGCTTTTTTTCTGAATCATAAGACTTGACTGCAAGCTAAACTAAAACTTGGCTACAGTCTAAACCTAAGTTATATCATCTGCGGTCAATTACCATCACAAAAACGGTTCGTAGTGCGTCCTGGGGTCCGCATGAGAGCGGACACCAGGACGCACTACGAACGTTACTTATTGCGGTTAATCGATCGGACACGATATTATTCAGAAATTGTGCGATCGCGATTGATTGTTGAACTCTCTTTTATCAGCGCCTTCTGCCGCTTCCGAAAGAGCGACTGCGGCTCGGTTGGCGGGAACTCCTGCCGCTACCAAAACTCGGACTGGGCCTGTTTTGATTTTGGCCGGGCTGCGATCGCCTCAAAGTGCTGCCGCCGTAACCCGAACCGGTCGATCGATTAGCCCCTGGCTGTGCTGGGCGTCTTACTGGCTCGTTGTATGAGGGCGATCGCAAGCGGCCAGTCGTCCTTAAAACTTGACGGTTTCTCACAGCCGGAGGCGGCGCTTGGTAGCGAGTTTGATATTGCACCACAGCTTGGCGGTAAGTATTGCCGTACCCGCCATATCCCACCATCACCCCGGGCTGATAGAATGGCGGCACGTAATATCGCGGTGTAAATAGCAAACTGCCGATCGCCTGACCGGCCAGCGCCCCTGCAAACGGCGCCCAGAAGCCTGATTGCTGCCGAACTACCACCGTTTCCTGCTGACCTGTTTGAGGATTGTTAACAGTTTCAGTAACGTTGTGAACGTACTCTATTTTAAAATCTTCTGTCAAATGCAAGCTCGCTTTATTGTTATCCAGACTTAGATAACTTTTCTTTCCTGCCGAGATTTCTTCCTCCGTCAAGCGAGCCATTTGCAAATCGGTAGTGCGGTAAACCGGGGTACTGCCGGGGGGAGTATTTAGCAACATCAAACTGTATTCCCCATCAGCATCGTTGTAGGTAGCTTGCTGTACGGGATATTGCCCTTGACTCAAGTTATTTCTCGGTGCAGGACGCACTGTGTTAACATTCCCATTTGGAGGATTTGCAGCAGGATTTACAGTTTCTGTGCGAGGAGATCCGCAGGCCGTTGCCGTCCACAATAAAGTTAAAGCCATTAAATAAATTGTCTGTTTTCGCAGTATCATAAATAATTGGGAATGGGGAATTGGGAATTGGTAATTGGTAATTGGTAATTGGTCATCAATACGCTTGGGTTAACCCTATTTTTTGTGATTGCGAGGAACGAAGCAATCGCAGCATCTGTTTTTCCGAGGGTTTCGCCTCCTCCACTGTCAGATTCCCAGCGGATTGAATTATCAACAACTTCCTCAACACCCGATCGCACTTTGGACTCAACTCCTGATTGATTCTCAGGAAAAGGACTGAAGTCCTCACTACAAACCTTTTTTATGTTTACTCTTTTATTTTAGGGGGCGTTGACCCAAATTATTTGTGAGGATAGTGAATTGTCTTCGCGGCTCGCCGATTCACTTTTTGTGTTTTTATCATTTTTAAAGGGGAATGAGTTCTGGGAAATTGACCAAAACTTGGTCGTTAGTAAGTTCGTCTCCCAACTGTGCGGGAGAAAAGTGAACTTGCACAGCTCGCAGCCTTTCCTGGTAATGTAAATTAATCAGTGATTTTAAACCGACTTTCAAGGCGCTGATGTTAGCGAGGTCAGTTTCTAGGGCTGGAACTTCCCCTTCATAGGCGACTGTCAGCATCACCACGACATTTCTAGTGACCGGCAAAGATAAGGGAGAATTTTTATCGTAAACAGATGTGCTGTATTGAGGCTCGCTGAGATAGCGATCGGCTGAATCAGTAAAAATTTCATCCACATAATCGCCCGCTTCGCCTTCATCCCAAAAAACATCGCCTTCATTGGCGGCGGCTTGCCAGTAATTGTCATACTGCAACAGATGATTGCAAATTTCTACCAGCCCTTCTCCCAAAACTGCTACGTCGCCATCGGCATCAATTGCTTCTCTGGCGGTGCGGTTGAGAACTCCTAACAGCGGTGCAACTTCTTCCCCTGTTAGCTGGACGAATATGCGGCAAACTGCCAATCGAGTTTTACCTGTAAATTGATTGAATCGATCGCGCCAAGCATTCATAACCTATACTTGTAAATCTGTAGGGCTATATTTCCAAGCATAGCAGGCGATTTCAAGTCTTGCCGTCTAACCTCAGATTGAGATCGAGGGCATTTGGATCGAGTTCCTCGGTGAACTGTATCGCTTTGACTCATCTAAATTTAAAGTGTCGGTATGAGAATTGAATCGCCAGCATTCGCTCTCCTATAAGGAAAAGCATCTGCCTCGATCTGCGGTTTCCTTATGGCATCAAAGATTTATGCAACTCAAGTCTATTGAGTTAATTACTTGCAGAAAGAACTGATATCATGTCCCGTCGATTACATAACAAAAACCGTTCGTAGTGCGTCCTGGTGTCCGCAGCCGGAGAGCGGACACCAGGACGCACTACGAACTAATCTTTTTGCAGTTAATCGATACAATATAACGCAGCAACCTAGTTCCACCGACGAAAATACACAGGTTGCAGCTCAGGAGCGTGAATTAAATAATTTGCATAAGTCTGTGGGATGGGCGTCTCGCCCGTCCAATCATAGACGGGCGAGACGCCCGTCCCACAATCACAATGAAAATTGCTGTTTATTGAATTGCCATCAAAAAACCTCCAATCTTGTAAGATTGGAGGCTTGTTGAGCGAATACTTTGGTTTGACATCACTATTTGACGATCGCACTTTCACCTTCTTCGATCGCACTTTCCGCACTCACCTCGGAAACTTGCGCTCTCGGCAAATCCAGCTCGCCCCCCGGAGCTTCCGGGTGTTCGCGAACGGCTGCAACCGCATCTGCTGGCTCAGAAACACCTGCATCTGCGATCGTCGGCTCTTCAAAAACTTCAAAATTATCGCTCATCGCATCGCAAGCAGCAGAGGCGCGCTTACCGGCGCGGTAGCTCATATAGGCCGCACCGCCACCCAAAATCCCAGCCAAACCCAGGAAACCGAGAGCTGCTGTTTTGTAGGATTTCCACGGATTCATTCGATCCGAGCCGCCGGAACCCAGGAGCGTTGTCCCAGAACCAGATTGAGCAGCCCCAGATTTGCCGTAGGAACAGGGGAAAGCAGATGCGGCGTCACCTATGGCGATGCTGCTCGCGATCGCGACGGTGGAAGCAATGCCAGCTAACACTTGAAACTTCTTCATGGTGCTCTGGATTTTGTAAAGGATAATTAAAAAATAAATGGTAACAGCTCTTTACAAATCTATCAACAGGCGATCGCCGCCCAAATCACGGATCGATCGCAACTACCAACAAGTGCCCGATCGCAATTAAAATTTAAAACTGCCAGTTTAAAAATCTGAAACCATTGTGTTGCAAGCGTTTGGACTAAAAAATCCGTAGAACTTCAAGTCAAGTTAGCCAACATTTCGATCGCCCATAAATTAGAAAACCTGAAGTCAGACAAGAGAAAATTTAATCACAGGGCGACCCACACTTGATGACAAACCACTTTTCAGGCTACTTTTGAAAAGACTTAGTTATTGGAAAAACTCTTATTTTTATGACAGACAGCGGGAATCAAGGCATTGAGCGACATCCTCATCGATTGTTGGTGACAGGCGGAGCAGGATTTATCGGCTCGAATTTTGTGCATCACTGGTGCAGCAGCTATCCGGGATCACGAGTAGTCGTACTCGACGCTTTAACCTACGCCGGCAACAGACAAACCCTGGCAAGTTTGGAAGGAGGAGAAAATTTTCGGTTTGTGCAGGGAGATATTTGCGATCGTACCCTAGTCGATACTTTGCTCAAAGAAGAAAACATCAACACAGTCGCCCACTTTGCCGCAGAATCCCACGTAGACAGGTCAATTATCGGGCCTGGAGCCTTCGTTCAAACCAACGTTGTCGGCACCTTCACACTCTTAGAAGCCTTCCGCAAGCATTGGGAAGCCATTGATGATTCGTCAATCAAATCACAAATGCGCTTCCTCCACGTTTCTACCGACGAAGTTTACGGTAGTCTCGGCCCCGACGACCCAGCATTTACCGAAACAACCGCCTACTCCCCCAACAGTCCCTACTCAGCCTCCAAAGCTGGCAGCGACCACCTCGCCCGGGCCTATTTCCACACCTACGGCCTGCCAACAATTATCACCAACTGTTCCAACAATTACGGCCCCTATCACTTCCCCGAAAAACTTATTCCATTAATGTGCATCAATATGCTACTGGGGAAACCGCTGCCAGTATACGGCGACGGTCAAAACGTGCGAGATTGGCTGTTCGTTCTCGACCACTGTCGCGCCTTAGATGCCGTTATCAACCGCGGCCAGCCCGGGGAAACCTACAATGTTGGTGGTAACAACGAGGTAAAAAATCTCGATTTAGTCAAAATGCTCTGCCAACTAATGGACGAATTAGCTGCTGATTTGCCCGCGCGTCCTTGCGAACAATTGATCTCATTTGTCAAAGATCGAGCCGGGCACGATCGGCGTTACGCTATTGATGCCAACAAAATTAAAACAGAGTTAGGTTGGACTCCCTCAGTCACAGTTGAAGAAGGTTTGCGGCAGACCGTGGAATGGTACTTAGCCCATCGCGAGTGGTGGGAACCCCTACTTTCTGAGGAATATCAAACTTACTACAGCAAGATATACGCTAATTAGTCACTGGCGTGCGATCGCTCCCATCTAGCGCGTAATATCATGTCCTGTAGATTGACCACAATAACAAAGGTTTGTAGTGCGGACTTCAGTCCGCTCTCCGGCAATAACAAAGGTTTGTAGTGCGGACTTCAGTCCGCTCCCCGCCAATAACAAAGGTTTGTAGTGCGGACTTCAGTCCGCTCTCCGGCCCAAGACCCAAGTCCGCAAAGATCCATTTTTGTTAGCGTAATCAACCGAACATGATATAAATCATTAACCGGGTTTTTTAGCACTTATCCAAAGCTTGAACCAAGTATTTTAGTTAAAAAACCCGGTTGCTCCCCAATTCCTGATTTAATTAAGTGCATTTGTATATCATAAATATTCACCCTTGTCAAACTTTGTGAAGATTTAGTTAAAACTCATCTGCCAAACATATATGCAACTGTTTGTAGCTGATAATTTCTATATAAGGCAATACGGTTTAGAATACCCGGCGGTTGAAACCGCATCTATACAAGCAAAACCCGCCTCCGCGGGTTGAAGAACAACCGGTTAAAATTACCTTGTCTTCTTCAGTCCGCGGAGGCGGACATCGTTTGTATAGCAGCGGTTACAACCGCCGTCTCATCTTGAGTCCGCGGAGGTGGTCGCGATCGCTTGTCGAAGTGCGGACATCGTTTGACTTTCTGGTGGTTTCAACCATACATCTTATCTAAAAATAGAAACCAGCAATGACCGAAATCAACTGGCTCAAACACATCCAAGAACCCAAATACTGGCTGTTAGGCATCGCCTCCGGTTTGATTGCCCTGCACCTGACTCTAACTTCCAGAACCAACGACACTGACCTATTTGGCACAATGTTACTGTTTTGGGGAGTCGTAGCATTTCTCATTTGGGAAAGGCACGAATCCTTAAATTTTGAAAGCGGAATTTTCGCCAGCTTCTTAGGGGCATCATTAATTGCTTTCATATTGCTCAAAAGTTCTTCGATATCTGGATACGACTTTTTTATCAGGGCTTCGCCTTTCTTGACAGGAGTAAGTCTGGCGTTGCTAGCTTCCGGCACAAAAGGACTGAAACAATATTGGCAGGAACTGCTAATTCTTGCCTATACAGCTATTCCTCCCGGATTAATCGGAGTATTTGTTAATGTAGCCCTATTGACCGCAAAATTTTCAGCTTTCATCCTGCACTATCTAGGATTTGAAGTAGTGCGACAAGGAGTTTTTCTCATCCTAGAAAAGGGCAGCGTCGAAGTGTATCACGGCTGTTCGGGGGTGAATGCAATTCTACAATTGTTAGGACTAGCCCTGGTTTTTTTGCTGATGTTTCCGACAACTGTAGGGCAGAAAATTGTAGTGCCAATCGTTGCAGTCATGATTGCATTTATAGTGAATGCCGCGCGAGTTGCTCTGATGGCAGTGCTGGTATCGCTATCTCAACCCGAAGCATTTAAATACTGGCACGAAGGAAATGGATCGGTAGTCTTTTCCATGATAGCTGTATTAATTTTCGGGTTATTCTGCTGGTTTGCAATCTTGAAAGACGAACCGCAAAATAAGGAAAAACAAAATTGCTAATGGCTATTACCTATTGGAAACCAGTTAGAATTTCTCTGTTAGCTTTTACTTTTGCAGGAGTTTTGTTAGTTGCCGGAAAGTTGACCTTCTATCCCTCGACTGGCAATCATTCTGCAACCCAGTTTGACTTTCCCTCTGCGGTGCCTCTAGCAGACTGGAAACTACAAAAGAGCGCACCCCTGAAAATTAGCGATACTTCACAAGTCAATGCTGCCAGAAAGTATGAATATCAAAAAAATAGCATTGCTCTAGAAATAGAGATGCGCTATGTGGTAGGCACCAACGGGGATGTGGAAAGTATGATGAAGGGACATACTATTCTGAAGTCGTCTCCTGGTAAACTAGCATTAGCAAAGACTCAAAGCGGGGGGTTTCACGGAATTTTGCTACAGAAAAATCGACTGTATTTGAGTTCGTGTATCAATCCTCGCGGCAGTCCTACAGTAACTGCCGAACAGTTTAGATACAATCGCAATACTCGCGATTGGCAGCCGAACCGGGTACTGTTTTGGCTGTTGGGTAGGGGAAATATTCAAGACCGGCGCTGTTTGTGGACTCAGATGTCTGTACCTTTGGATAAAACAACTCCAGAAAATGCCCAAAAAATCCTAGAGAATGCTTGGGTTTCATGGTATGCGTGGTGGCAGCCCCGATTTCCCGAACCTTAAGTGAAGTCAATAGTCCTGGACGCACGGGTGGTCAGAAACCGGGTTGATGGACGAAAATTATTCGCATTAGCCCGCAGATTAAGTAAAAAACCCGGTTTCTTTGCTCTTAGTGCGTAAGTTACTCGTTACCAGGCTGTGCCTGGTAACGCATATCTGGAGGCTCTGCCTCCATTTAAGAGCCGAGGCAGAGCAAGAGTGGTATGGGTTCCCAGGCACAGCCTTGGAACCAGTTCAATATCTCTGGGTTAAGCACAAAATTGTAGGATTTATTCTTCTGAAATGCTTGTAAACTCGGAGCGCGATCGCCCGGGCAAAGTTCCTTAACCGAGAGGTATTGAGTCCCGATCGAGAGAGATTTTTTGTCAACAACAACTGTGATGATTTTATGAATGACGTACAAGGCGAGCAAGGTTTTTCTATCTACAGGCTGCGTTGGATTGGCTACGGTCTATTAATTCTATCTTTATTAGATACGATCGCAGTTTTTCTGCCAGCAAATTTTGGCAATCGCGTCTGGGAATTGCAGACGATTGGCGCGGTAGTGGAACGGGTGCCAGTTCCTCTTTTGGCAATGGCGCTGATATTTTTTGGAGAAGGGTATGACCGCAGAGGTTTGGAAAACGTTTTTTTGAAGGTTTTGTCTTGGGTTTGTCTGCTGCTGGCCGTGGTTTTTCTGTTGATGATGCCTTTGGGAATTTTTGGCACTATCTACGTGAACAATCAAAACGACAAGCAAATTACTACTCAAGCAAACCAACAATTAGCTCAGTTGCAGCAGGTGGAAGACAAGCTAAACAAGGGTACTCCTGAAGATTTAAAGAATTTGGCGGGGGAACTTACTCGTTTGGGGGTGCAAGCGAATACGCAAAACCCGCAGGAATTGAAAAGCCAAATTCTTTCGAGAATTACTCCCGCTAAGGAACGCTTGCAGGCCCAAAGCGCGACGGTTCAGTCAAATCAGCGCATGGGGTTATTCAAAAATGCTGTTAAGTGGCTGCTGGGCGCGTTGATTTCTAGTGTTTTGTTTTTCACAATCTGGCGCGGTACTGATTGGGCTAGGTAGTAAGTATTGGTATCAACAACCAGGCTAATACCCTTTGTATTTGTTGTTTACCCCCGAGGCCAGATCCCCCTAAATCCCCCTTAAGAAGCAGGGCGGTTTTATTGTCATCATAGAAATAGGTACGTAGTTGGGCTTCAGCCCTCTTTATCAATATATTTAAATAGCGCTGAAGCGCAACTACGTACCTTGATTAATTTGACATTTGTGTCATGGACACAGCCGCCGATCGCGCCACCCGACCTTTAAGCCATACTTTTGGTAGTGTGAGATTTCCTATCTTGACGTGGCAATGACGATCGCCCCAGCGCAATCTAATCAAGGTATATTGGCGATCGCCCTTACCCTCCTTACTGACTTATTGTCGATCGCACTTCCTAATTTAATCCTAATTTTTCTGTAAAAAATCCTATACCACATTTTGCTACAAATAGCAACGCTATAAGTCATCATTATTTGTTGAGATCGATCGCACTTTTTTCCCACTGGTCATGGTATAATCACGAGCATCAGTCAAGGGTCATTTACCGCAAGATAGATTTTGCAAAAAACTCAGCGGTAATTCGGTAAAGTTATGCAACATTCAGATTCAAGCAGCTACCGTGTCAGATTGCGGATGCACTGTCTTGCCTTCATAAATTATTTCAATATTTAATCGGGTGCCCCAGTCATAGCAAGTATCTACCACCAAGCCACTGCCTTGTTTTCAAGTGCAGACTACTTGCCAAGCTTCAATATCTTCCAACTCAATACTCCATAAAATTTACTCGATCTCGGGACTTGGGCGATCGAACTTTACCTTACTAGCAGCCATCCTGCGGCAAAACCCTCGGTTTTACGCTGCGATGACTAGAGCGTGTTTTCACACTTCTCCATCAAATTCAGATCCCCCTAAATCCCCCTTAAAAAGGGGGACTTTAAGACTCTTTCTCCCCCCTTTTTAAGGGGGGCTGGGGGGGATCTCCGGGTTTGAAAACACGCCCTAGCCCGGTTGGTGGTGAGAGTCGATCGCATATTGGCAGCCTTGAGTGAAGATAACCAGTTTCCGCGTTCATTTTCGATGAACAAAAACGGAAGCTGATTTTGAGCATCTTTTCGGCAGATTACCGCCCGCCAACTGACAAACAAGTAAAGCTCTTCAATACCTTGTTATTTCCAACCAATCATAAATTAGCAAAAATATGTCACACACAACATTGACACTCCACACACCTCAAGCGACTACCAAAAATCGCGAACACGCATTCTTTGCAGCCGATATCTCAGACAAGCAAACCCTGATTGACGGCATCGATCCAAATGTTGAAGTTACCATCCTCAATCCGAATCGGGATGCGATCGCACAAATCACCGCAGCGATCGCAGGGCAGAAATACTCAGTTATTCATATTATTTCGCATGGTGCTCCTGGTCATCTCCAGTTAGGGAATACAGCCTTAAATATTGAAACCCTCCCACAATATACTCAACAGCTACAACAATGGCGCGATCGGCTCACTGAAGACGGAGCGATCGTTATTTACGGTTGCAACGTCGCCGCCACAACCGATTTGACAACCACCAACCAAAAACCAAACCACCCACCAACAACCCATCCGTTACATCCGCTACAAAATCCGCTGCCGAACTTTCTCACCCAACTCCACCAACTCACCGGGGCAAAAATCGCCGCCAACCCCCACCCCACAGGCAACACAGCACTAGGCGGAAACTGGGAAATTCAACAACTCATCCCCCCATCCCCCACACCACCCAAACTCCCCTTCACAGAAACCGCCCTCAAAACCTACAGCGGCATCCTGAGTTTCGCCCCCAAAGTTGACTTCACCACTGGGACTGGCCCCATTTCAGTCAGCATCGGCGACTTCAACGGCGACGGGAAACCAGACTTAGCTGTGGCGAACGGTCTCAGCGACACCACTTCGATCCTGCTGAACACCACCCCCACAGGTGCCACCACCCCCACCTTCGCCACCAAAGTAGACTTCACCACCGGGAGTGGCCCCTATTCAGTCAGCATCGGCGACATCAACGGCGACGGGAAACCTGACTTAGCTGTGGCGAACGTTGGCAGCAACACCACCTCGATCCTGCTGAACACCACCCCCACAGGCGCCACCACCCCCACCTTCGTCCCCAAAGTAGACTTCACCACTGGAACTAACCCCCGGTCAGTCAGCATCGGCGACTTCAACGGCGACAGGAAACCTGACTTAGCTGTGGCGAACGTTGGCAGCAGCAACACCTCGATCCTGCTGAACACCACCCCTACAGGCGCCACCACCCCCACCTTCGTCCCCAAAGTAGACTTCACCACTGGAACTAACCCCTGGTCAGTCAGCATCGGCGACTTCAACGGCGACGGGAAACCAGATATAGCAACGGCGAACTGGTCCAGCAACACCACCTCGATCCTGCTGAACACCACCCCCACAGGCGCCACCACCCCCACCTTCGCCACCAAAATTGATTTCACCACCGGGAGTGGCCCCAATTCAGTCAGCAGTGCCGACTTCAACGGCGACGGGAGACCTGACCTAGCTGTGTCGAACAGTCTCAGCGACACCACCTCGATCCTGCTGAACACCACCGCCACAGGCGCCACCACCCCCACCTTCGCCATCAATGTTGACTTAAACACTGGGAACCCCAATTCAGTCAGCAGTGGCGACTTCAACGGCGATGGCAAACCTGATTTAGCTGTGGCGAACTTTAACAACAACACCACCTCCATCTTCCTGAACACCACCCCCACCTTCGGCACCAAAATTGATTTCACCACCGGGAGTGGCCCCAATTCAGTCAGCATCGGCGACATCAACGGCGACGGCAAACCTGACTTAGCTGTGGCGAACGTTGGCACCAACACCACCTCGATCCTCCTGAACAACACCCCAAAAGTCAGCATCGCCGGCGGCGGCACTACCCCCACCGAAACCGGCCCCACCACCGGCACATTTAATATTACCCTCGACACTCCCGCCCCCGCAGGCGGTTTACTCGTCAACTTCAACACCACCGGCAGTACCGCAGCCAACCCCGGCCACTACTCCCTAACTGCGGGTACAAATATCACCGCTGTTACTGCCAATACTTTCACCATTGCCGCCGGTCAAACCACCGCTGTTCTCAATGCCGTCCCCATCGATGATGCCATTATCAACCCAGGGGAAACAGTCAAAGTTAGCATCACTGCCGATCCCAACAATTGGGACTACTTTCTCGATCCAGTTGCCGCGAATACTACTGCGACACTGACAATTACCGATAACGACTTCCCCACAGTTGAAATCTCGGTTTCTCCATTCAGCAGTACAGAAACCGGAAGTCCAGCAATTACAGTTACCGCCACTGCATCCCAAGCTGTTGTCGGCGATCAAACAGTGGATGTTACCCTGTCCGAGCTGGCCACTGCTGCTGACTTTACTGGTACTATTCCCACGAGCATTACCATTCCTAACGGTCAAACTACAGGTTCCTTTACTATCAATATTAATGATGATGCACTCGTCGAAGGCACCGAAATAGCTGTTTTCACACTGTCTAATCCTTCTAGTGGTATTATACTAAGTCCTAGACCAATAGATTTCCTCGAAATTACCGACAACGACTTGCCCGCAGTCAACCTCTCTGTTTCCCCCTTCAGCAGTACAGAAACCGGAAGTCCAGTTATTACAATTACTGCCACTGCATCAGGCGCAGTTGTCGGAAATCAAACCGTTGATGTTAATCTTTCGGGGACGGCAATAGCTGCTGATTTTACTGGTACTATTCCCACTCGCATTACCATTCCTGACGGTCAAACCACAGGTTCCTTTACCCTCAATATTAATGACGATGCGCTGATCGAAGGTACCGAAACAGCTACTTTCACAATCTCCAATCCTTCTGGCGATATTATGCTAGGAACTACGACAACTGGTTCCGTTGCAATTACCGATAACGACTTCCCCAGAGTCAATCTCTCAGTTTCCCCAGTCACCGGCACAGAAGCAGGAACCACAGCAATTACAGTTACCGCCACTGCATCAGGCACAGTTGTCGGAAATCAAACCGTTGATGTTAATCTTTCAGGGACAGCAATAGCTGCTGACTTTACTGGTACTATCCCCACCAGCATTACCATTCCTGACGGTCAAACCACGGGTTCATTTACCGTCAATATTAATGATGATGCACTTGTCGAACCTACTGAAACAGGTACTTTCACAATCTCGAATCCTTCTAGCGGTATTGCGCTAGGAACTGCAACAGGTTCCGTCGCAATTATCGATAACGACTTCCCCACAGTTAACCTTTCAGTTTCCCCCAGTATCGGCACAGAAGCAGGAACTACAGCGATTACCATAACCGCCACTGCATCCCAACCAGTTGTCGGCTATCAAACTGTGAATCTTAATTATTTGGGAACTCCCACTGCCGATGACTTTACTGGGAATATTTTGATCGTCATTCCCATTTTTAACGGTCAAACCACAGGTTCCTTTACCGTCAATATCAAGGATGATGCACTAATCGAAGGTACCGAAGCAGGTACTGTCACAATCTCTGGTGTTTCTAGCGGTCTTAAATTGGGAAACACGTTATCTGGTTCGCTGACAATTATTGATAACGACGCAGCACCTGCACCAGAAATCCAAGTTTTGGATGGAACCACAGACATAGTTGATGGTACTGCAAGTACAATTGATTTTGGCAGTGCATTAATTGGTGGCACTCTCAACAAAACCTTCACGGTTAAAAATCTTGGTACAGCAGCTTTAAACCTCAGCAATCCTACCCTACCAACCGGATTTAGCTTAGTTGGAAATTTCCCGGCAACTCTCGCCCCCAACGATACAACTAACCTGCAAGTTCAAGTCGATACAGCGACAGCCGGAACTTTTGCAGGTACGTTGCAATTTGCCAATAATGATAGTGATGAAAATCCCTTTGATTTCCCAATTTCCGCATCAGTCACAGCAACTCCAACTCCAACACCTGAACCAACACCAACGCCAACACCTGAACCAACTCCAACTCCAACACCTGAACCAACTCCAACTCCAACACCTGAACCAACTCCAACACCAACACCTGAACCAACTCCAACACCAACACCTGCACCAACTCCAACGCCTGAACCAACTCCAACTCCAACTCCAACGCCTGAACCAACTCCAACTCCAACTCCAACGCCTGCACCAACTCCAACGCCAACTCCTGAACCAACTCCAACTCCAACGCCTGCACCAACTCCAACGCCAACGCCTGAACCAACTCCAACGCCTGAACCAACTCCAACTCCAACTCCAACGCCTGCACCAACTCCAACTCCAACGCCAACGCCTGAACCAACTCCAACGCCAACTCCTGAACCAACTCCAACGCCTGAACCAACTCCAACTCCAACTCCTGCACCAACTCCAACGCCTGCGCCAACACCAACTCCTGCACCCGTACCAACGCCAACTCCAACTCCTCCACCCGTACCAACGCCAACTCCAACTCCTCCACCCGTACCAACGCCAACGCCTGCACCCGTACCAACTCCAACGCCTGCACCCGTACCAACTCCAACGCCTGCACCCGTACCGACTCCAACGCCTGTTAACACTCCCGATACAAACTGCATTTGCGACAAAATTGAGTATCCAAATCTCAACAAACCAAACCAACAAATTGATAACATTATCAATGGTGGTGTGCTAATTGGTACTTCCAAAAACGACGCATATTTTGGTAGCAACAAGCCCAATATTTTCGATGCTTTAACTGGCAACGACAACCTGTTTGGCGGAGATTTTAATGATATCTTCAACGGCAATCAAGGCAATGACTTCATTGACGGCAATCAGGGAGACGATATCCTGTTTGGTGGCAAAGGAAACGACATTATTTTGGGCTGTTTGGGTAAAGATGTGATTTTCGGCGATCGGGGCAACGATTCAATTAACGGCCAAAATGATGATGATTTAATCTTTGGCAATGAAGGTAACGATTTTATCGACGGCGGTAAAGGTAACGATATTGTATCCGGCGGCAAAGGAGACGATTTAATTGAAGGTAGTCAAGGTAATGATAGTCTCTACGGACAACTGGGTGATGATACTTTGTGCGGCGGTGCAGGAAATGACTTAGTTTATGGCGGTCAAGGCAATGATTTAATTGACGGTGGCAAAGGCAACGATTCGATTTATGGAGACTTAGGAAATGACACGCTGATTGGTTGCGAAGGTAATGATATTTTGTTTGGAGGTTCAGGGAATAACACTTTAATTGGCGGTTTGGGCAATGACATATTTGTCATCGGATTTAATCAAGAATTCAATATTGTCTCGGATTTTGTCAAAGGTCAGGATTTGATCGGATTGTCGGGAGGTTTGAGTTTTAATCAGTTAGAAATTAGTCAGAACAATAACAATGCGCTGATTAAAGTTAAGGGAAGTGGAGAAGTAATTGCTTCGTTAACTGGAGTAAATGCTACCTCGCTCGGTGTTAGCGATTTCCGCACAATCTGAGTATGACATTAGGGTGCGTCAGCTTGTAGCTTTTGGATGGTTGGGAAAAATCATGCACTCGCTCCGCACCTGCGACTTACGCCAGCAGACTAAAGAAACCGGGTTTTTCTCCTAAATTTAGGGTTTGAGCCGAGTATTTTCGCTAAAAACCCGGTTTCTGGCAACCCCTGCGTGCAATGGAAGATGCGCCCACCAGCACCATACCAGCTAAAATCTCAAATCTCAAATCTCAAATTGGCTGAGGGTATTTTCTAGTTTTTCGGCAATGCCTTCTACCCAGTTTTCGTCTTGTTTTGTGTAGCTGCGGGGCGCGTTAGCACCTAATATTAACACGCCTTGGCTGCCGATCGGCTGACAGATGACTCCTTGGGTATTTTCTGGCAAATAGTCGAATTCGATTTTGCCGGGATAGATGTTCAGATTTACTAAATAAACTGGTTTGTTTTTGTCTAACACTCGCTGCAATATTGGCCCTGGCTTGACTTCGGGGTTGACGCCTAGGATGCCGCGCCTCAATAAAACTTTTCCCTTGTAAAAAACTACGATCGCCCTTGTGGCGGTATTTGTCAACAGCAAACGCGACGCCCAGGCTAATTCTAGCTTGACGGCATCGGGTAAATCCGGCGCTAACTCGAAGCCTTCAGAGCCGATAAGCTGTACGGAATCGGGCGATCGCGCTTGCACCTGTTGCCACAGCAAACCTGTTAAAATCAGCAGGGCGCTGATAATTACTCCCAAAACGTCCGATCGAGCTTGAGAATCTGTAATTTGCGGCGTCAGCAAGCGGTTGACCATCAGCAGCGTACCTGCTAACCCTCCTGCAACTAAGGGCAATTGCCGCAAAACTTTATTGGGGTCAGATTTTGTCATTAGTCAATAGTCAGCAGTAAGGTTCGTAGTGCGGACTTCAGTCCGCTCTCAAGCTGCGGACTGAAGTCCGCACTACGAACCGAAGCAGTAAGGTTCGTAGTGCGGACTTCAGTCCGCTCGCATGCTGCGGACTGAAGTCCGCACTACGAAACGAAGCGGTTTTGTTATTGTAATCGATCGGAGAAGATATCATTACTCATTTAAGCATGACGCACTCGCCCAGCAAGAAACCGGGTTTTTTACCGAGATTGAGGGTTTTAACCAAGTATTTTGGTTAAAAAACCCGGTTTCTGGACACCCGTGCTTAAGTTCTATAAATTGGTAGTTGGTAATTTAATAACTGCCAACTGTCAACTGCCCACTGCCCACTGTCAACTGACTTTACCCGACTTCGCCAATTTCGACGATTCGCTGGAAGAGATAGCCGGTGCCGCGGGCGGTGAGAATTAATTCAGGATTGCTGGGGTCGTCTTCCAATTTGGCTCTTAGCCGGGAGATGTGAACGTCCACCACGCGGGTGTCTACGTGGCGTTCGGGCGTGTATCCCCAAACTTCTTGCAAAATTTCCGATCGCGAAAAAGGCTCTCCAGAACGGCTGACAAGCAGCTCTAACAAGCTGAATTCCATGCCGGTGAGGCGAATTCGTTCGTCGCCTTTGTAAACTTGGCGCTTGTTGGTGTCAATCCTAATGTTGGTGACGTGGATGACTCCGGAGCTGGGAATCCCGGAAGCGCCGTTTTTGTCAACCCGGCGCAGTACCGAACGGATGCGGGCTTCGAGCTCTTTGGGAGAGAAGGGTTTGACGACGTAATCGTCGGCGCCCAATTCTAAACCGGTGATGCGATCGGCTACGTCTCCCAAAGCAGTTAGCATAATGATGGGTACGTCTGATTCTTTGCGCAACTCCTGACAAACGCCGTAACCGTCGAGTTTGGGCATCATCACGTCCAAAACTACTAAGTCGGGTTCGGTGTTGCGAAATGTTTCGAGAGCTTCTTCGCCGTCAGCAGCGGTGACGACATCGTAGCCAATCATGGAAAGGCGAGTCTCCAGAATGCGGCGGATACTGGCTTCATCATCGACTACCAGAATTTTTTCTTTATGGTTTTCCAAGTTACCGAGCACTCCTTAAGTTACATTTCAGATATTCTTAATTTTTTGTACCCTATCATAGAAGATACAGATTGAATCATGTGTGCGATCGGTCTGAAAGCTTGATAATTGCTTTAACTCAGACTTTTCTAAATGTTAGGGTGACTATTTATCATAATCAACAATGCCTAAGCCTCGAATACAATATATTTGTCGGGAATGCGGCTATGATTCACCACAATATTTTGGCAGGTGTCCTAGCTGTCAGAAGTGGGATTCTTTTGACGAGCAGGTAGAACAACCTACTGCTGGTGTGCCGCGAGCTGGTTTCACTGGGGTGACAACTAAGACAGTAGGCGGTTCGCCTCCTGATAAGTCGAAGGGTCAACCAAGGGTATCTTTTAGATTATCGCAGATTGCTGACCAAACTCAGTCTCGCTGGCCTTCTGGTTTTGGGGAGCTCGATCGAGTTTTGGGAGGTGGGATTGTTCCGGGCTCGCTGGTGTTGATTGGCGGGGAACCGGGAATCGGGAAATCGACTCTGCTGTTGCAGGTGGCGAATATGTTGGCTCGCAAGGATAGAATACTCTATGTGAGTGCGGAGGAGTCCGGTCAACAGGTGAAGTTGCGATCGCAGCGTTTGGGTGTGGCTAATCCGGTGGATTTGTCAAGTAATGGCGGACATAAATCTGGCAGCAACGGGGAAGTTAAAACGGATTTGGAGGACAATTCAGCGGAGAATTTCTATTTGCTTCCAGAAACTGATTTAGAAGTTGTTTTGCGGGAGTTGGAAGCACTGAAACCTAATGTGGCGGTGATTGATAGCATCCAAACTATTTATTTTGCTAGTTTAACATCGGCTCCGGGTTCGGTGGCTCAGGTGCGGGAATGTACGTCGGCTTTGATGCAGGTGGCGAAGAGGGAAAATATTACTTTATTTATTGTCGGTCACGTTACGAAGGATGGAGCTTTGGCGGGGCCGAGGGTTTTGGAACATTTGGTAGATACTGTACTTTATTTTGAGGGCGATCGCTTTGCTTCTCACCGGCTTTTGCGATCGATGAAAAACCGTTTTGGGGCGACTCACGAAATCGGTGTTTTTGAAATGGTAGCACACGGTTTGCGAGAAGTCGATAATCCGTCGGAGTTATTTTTAGGCAATAAAGATGAATTTTCGCCCGGTACTTCGACGACGGTTGCTTGTGAAGGAACTCGACCAATTTTAGTAGAAATTCAGGCGTTAGTTAGCCCTGCGAGTTTTGGTTCGCCGCGCCGTTCTACTACTGGTGTGGATAATTCGAGATTGCAGCAAATTTTGGCGGTTTTAGAGAAAAGGGTGGGGATTCCTTTATCTAAGTTAGATACGATTGTGGCGTCGGTGGGCGGGCTGAAGGTAGAGGAACCGACGGCGGATTTGGCGGTGGCGATCGCAGTTGTGGCCAGTTTTCGCGATCGCGTGGTTGATGCGCGCACTGTGTTGCTGGGTGAAGTCGGTTTGGGCGGACAGGTGCGGCCTGTTGCTCAGCTAGAGTTGCGGCTGAGGGAGGCGGCTAAGTTGGGGTTCAAAAGGGCGATCGTTCCTAAGAATCAACCCGTACCAGATTTGGGGATGCAAATTATTCCGGTGGCTAGAGTAATCGATGCAATTATTGCCGCGATTCCGGCTACTCCGGCTCAGTTGCAGTCGGATGATTTGGAGTTGCCCTCTCTTGATTTGGAGGAAGAGGATTTGTCGAATTGAGTTAGAATGGTGAGATGGAAAATTAACTTTAAGGACGCAAAAATTATGTATCAAGTAGACATTGTTGAGGCAAAAGAAAAGCTTCGGGAATTAATCGAAGCGGCGCTCAGAGGCGAAGAAGTTGCGATCGCTCAGGATAACGAGCCTGTTGTAAAATTGGTAGTAATCCCGCCAGCTAATAAGAAGCGCTGGCCATCAAAAGCCGGGAGTGCTAAAGGAATGGTTTGGATGTCCGATGATTTTGACGAACCGCTAGAAGAATTTAAGGAGTACATGGAATGAGGTTGTTGTTGGACACTCATACTTTTATTTGGTATGTCACGGACAACCCTAGACTTAGCGCCAATGTCAAACTGCTAATAGAGGATGAAAATAACGAGAAGCTAGTCAGTATGGCTAGCATCTGGGAAATGGCGATTAAACACAGCATAGGCAGGCTAAACTTTAGTCTGCCTTTTATGGAGTTTGTCAGACAGCAACTGAGTGTTAGCAATATCGGGCTACTAGAAATTAATCTCAGCCACATTGAGGTTGTGGCTTCACTGCCTTTGCACCACCGCGATCCATTTGACAGGCTGATAATTGCCCAGTCTATGGCCCAACAGATACCCGTTTTGAGCGTGGATGCTATTTTTGATGATTATGCGATCGCCAGAGTGTGGTGAATTAAGTTAGTATAAAAATAAAGAGACGAATAATGCCTTTGATTTTTTAAATGAAGAAGCTGATTTTCAACCTTACCTTACGAAGAAGCGGAATAAATGAAAAAACAATACAATTTGAACGACTTAACGATTCGTTCTACAAATCACCCAACTACAGATAAGGCTATTGCTGCACATACTCATACTGTGTTATTCGAGCGTCCGCTGACAGTTAAAGAACAGGAACAATTTATACAAATATTAAAGATTGTTTGCGAAACCTTTGATTTATCACAAACTTTAGATAATAACTTTTTAGCTATGCCTAATGTGACATTCACTACTCCTAATCGGGCACATTACACAGTGAATCAGCGCATTTTGGTAGGTTCGTGGAAGGATGAACTATTTGCTAGGTTAGCTGCATTTAGTCAGGAAGTTGCGAGTATTGCTGAACATGATGGAAATCCTGTATTTAGCAAACTAGGAAAGTTAAAGCAACTGCAAGAGTGGGCGCAGTCACAGATTGACAATACTGCCGAACCAGAAGTTAGACCAGATCTTGCCATTATAGTGTTGCAGTTAATTGATGAAGTTGAAAGGTTGCAGAATCAAGTTAAGCAAATAGAAACTAAATCACAAACTGCGTAATCTTGTAAAAAACCCGATATAACAATCATGAAAGCTTACGAGTTTCCAGCAAAAGTCACAGATGAAGGGAAAATCGAATTTCCCGATACTCTCTTAAAATACTTGGCAGCTAACCAAGAAGTCAGAGTTATTGTTCTGGTGAAAGAACCAACTGATACAGAAGAGGAAAATGCTGCTTGGCATCGTCTTGCAGCAGAGCAATTATTGGCTGGCTACAGCGAAGAAGATGCTATCTACGACAATATTTGAAATATGCCGAATTATCAATCAGGAGAAGTTCTCTTACTGGCACTACCTTTTGCTGATGTAACAACATCTAAACTCCGTCCTGTGCTGGTACTTTTGGATACAGGAGATGAAGATATTGTTGTTGCCAGAGTGACAAGTCAAATAACTCGGACTGTTTTTGATGTTGAGATTGTAGAATACCAACAGGCAGGTTTGCTGCGCTTGTCAGTGGTTCGGCTGCATAAGGTGAACACAATAGAAAAGCGTTTGGTAAATCGTCGATTGGGAATTTTAACTGCTAGCGACTGGATGCAAGTTAGAGAAAAAATACAACAAATCTGGTATTCTATTTGAGCGGGTTTAAAAAAGAGTTGATTTTCCAATTTTTTGAGGCTGTTTGCACTAAAATATGAACAAGTCAAAAAGACGCAAAAATCAGTGGTCAAATGAACTAAACGACATTATTCGCGGTGCATCGGGCGGCTTTTTGTTCGGGATTCCCCTGCTTTATACGATGGAGGTTTGGTGGATCGGTTCCTCTACTAAACCAGCGCAAATGTCGATCGCCATTGTAACTACTTTTATCGTCGTTTTCCTGCTGATTCGCACTGAAGGTTTTCGCAAAACTAAGGACATCCGGTGGCGGGATGCTGCGATCGATACCGTAGAAGCGATCGCGATCGGCATTGTCTGCGCGGCTTTTGTCCTGTTTTTGCTCAGGGAAATTACGCCGGAGACTCCGCTACAAGAAGCTTTGGGAAAAATCATCTTTGAAGGTCTGCCCTTTGCCTTGGGAGTAGCCCTCGCCAGCGGTTTCTTGAGCGGCGATCGCTATCAAAGCTCGGACAGCGACAGCGAACCTGCGATCGATCCAACTGTAGCAGATATCGGCGCTACTTTAATCGGTGCGACGATCATTGCTTTCAACATCGCCCCAACTGACGAAATTCCCATGCTAGCATCAGCTATTTCGCCACCTTGGCAATTAGCAATTATCGCCGCTTCGCTGCTAATTTCCTACGGTATTGTATTCGCCGCTGGGTTTACTTATCAAGCAAAACGCCAGCAGCAGCAAGGGATTTTTCAGCGTCCTCTCAGCGAAACTGTGATGGCGTATTTAGTATCGCTAGTGGCTTCTGCATTTATGCTGTTTTTCTTCCACAAACTCAGCTTAGACGACCCGTGGTCGGTTTGGTTGAGTTATACGTTAGTATTGGGATTGCCGGCGACTGTTGGCGGCGCGGCGGGGAGGTTGGCGGTATGAGTGACAGTAATACAGACAGTCAGAAGGAACAGCCACAAAAAAGAACTTTTGCTGAATGGGTGACATTTGCGATCGCCTGTTCGATCTTGTCTGCGCTTAGCGGACTCGTACTCTACAACTGGGCGACTAAAAAGCAGGAACCTCCGGTGATTTCTGTGACTCGCAGCGCCCCAATTCGCGCCACCCAAGGGCAATTTTACGTGCCGTTTACGGTTACTAACACGGGCGGCGAAACTGCTCAATCAGTGCAAGTTGTAGCCGAACTCCGCGTCAAAGGCGAAGTTTTGGAATCGGGAGACCAGCAAATTGATTTTTTGTCAAGCGGCGAAACGAAAGAAGGAGCTTTTATTTTTAGTCGCAATCCGAGTCAAGGTGAATTGATTGTGCGATCGAGCAGTTATCAATTGCCTTAACAAATATCGGATGATTTCTGCGGACTGAAGTCCTCACTACAAACCCATACAAAAGGTTCGTAGTGAGGACTTTAGTCCTTCTTTATTGCGGACTGAAGTCCTCACTACAAACCCATACAAAAGGTTCGTAGTGAGGACTTTAGTCCTTCTTTATTGCGGACTGAAGTCCTCACTACAAACCCATACAAAAGGTTCGTAGTGAGGACTTTAGTCCTTCTTTATTGCGGACTAAAGTCCTCACTACAAACCCATACAAAAGGTTTGTAGTGAGGACTTTAGTCCTTCTTTATTGCGGACTAAAGTCCTCACTACGAACCTTTTTGTGCGATCGCCCTAGCGCTTCACCATATTGTGTTCCCACTTCCAAACGCAGCTAGAAATCAAATTCGTGCAGACATGAGCGGTAATTGGCACTAACAAATTGCCAGTCGCTAAAACACTGTAACCCAGCAACAATCCCACAACCGTCGCCCAAACAGCATAAGGCCACTGATCGATTCCTCCCAAGTGCAGAATGCCGAAACAAAAACTCGATAAAATTAAACCGGTCACATTCAATCCCAAACCCGATAGCATGACGCCTCGAAATAGCAATTCTTCGCTAAGTCCCGGCAGCAGTCCCAGCCAGATTAAATCCGGCCAAAACAAAGGTTTGAGCACTACTTCTAAGTAAATGTCTGCACTGCGGCGATAACCGGGCCAGAGCTGATATACGATCGCGCTGCCGCCTGTAATTGCCAGTCCGATCGCACATCCTGCAAGCAAATCCATGAGGATCAATTTAACGGGCAAAAGCGATACCGATCCAAATATCAACCACAATTTAGCTACCGCCAGCAACATAATTGCTGTCACGCCCATTGCTACTAAAACTTGAGTGCGCGTCAACGGTTCAATTTCGGGAGTTTCAGGAATTTTTTCTGCCACTTAATCAAGTTTAAATTTTAGGTTTTAGATTGTTAGATTTGTTTGGTAGAGTCAGACACACACCGCAAAGAGGAGATGTCTGCACCCAAGGAAGCTGGACTGATGCCGGCTCGTAAAGCGACCAATACGCCGATCGCCTCTAAATATGAGTTTACCTGCAAAGCTTTGATTCCGAGTTTTTCTGGGGAAGCTTGCATCTGAGTTTTGTTGTCGCCCACAGCGATAATCTGTACTGTCGATCGCCCGCTCAAACTCAGAATAGCACTGCCGCCGCACGCTGTGGCGGGTATCACCACCGCATCGACTCGATCCGCCCACAAACTCTGGGATGCCGACTCGAAATTTTGCCTGTTTGCATGGAAGTTCTCTCTTGTGGGGCGGGCATCTTCCCCGCCCAATACCTCTGACAGCCCAGATGCCTGTCCCACCGCAGGGGTGACAAATTGGGGAGCTTTGCTGAGGCCAGCCAGCACGCAAGGTAAGAAAGTATACCCGATTTCCTCCGCAGCCGATCGCGGGGACAGGTGCGGATCGAGGGGAAGTGGCGACAGCGCCGGGGCGTGGGCACAGGGGATTTTAAATGTTCTGACAATAAGGTGGCTGATCACGGCTTCCGCACCCGCGAGGGGGTCAACTCCTTTGCCGCGGCGGTAGTTTTCGAGGGCGATGCTGCCTTCATCGTCGGGAAATCTGGCGACAACTGCGATCGCCTGGACTTTGGCTTGTGCGATCAATTTGTCGGCGGCGCGCAGTAAACTGTCAGGATTGCCGATCGTCCCCCAGGATGCCCCTGATTCTGAAGTGCACAATTCTACTTGCAGGGGGCGATCGGTCAAAATACAATCAGTTATGTTCAAACCTAATGTAGCTCTAGCAGCATCAACGGCTTGCAAGTGGCGCAATTGTAACTCCGGCTCGATCGCGCAATCCACGATCAAGCCGATGCGATTTTGATGTACCGGTTGCAGGCCCCAGCATCCGGCTGCAAATTTGTCAAGGGCGTAACCTTCGACGTAGAGGGCGTTTGGTATCGGCCAATAAAGTTGAGCGCCGTTGAGGACGTTGGGATGAGTAATCAGGGTGTCGCAAATTTGGGCGATCGCCCTAGCGACAGGTAGCGCATCCCCTGCAAACCCACCGATCGAGGCTCCAACGCCTGTGGGGACGATCAAAACCACTGTCAAAGAGGGGGAGTTCACGCTGCTACGGGGGATGCTTCCACGAGCACGTAGCCTTCTACCATGGCTTTTTGGCGATCGACATCCACATCTGTGACTGCCCAGCGCAGGGGTTCGCCGTGTTTTTGCAGTTCAATTTCAATCGCCGAGTGGAGTTCATCGGCGGTGTCGCAAAGGTCAACTTCTGCGGAAATGAAATGGGTGGTCATAGGGCGATCCATAGTGTTTTTACCGCGATCGGTACTTCGGTACTTACGTAAATTTTAACTTAGTCCTAGGATTTACCGAACTGGCGAGCGTAAACAATGTCTTCTTTTTCGGTTTCTATCTTCAAGTGCGATCGGGGAAAAGAAACGCACAGTAACACATAACCTTCTGCTTGAAGTTCCGGACTAACGCCCATGCAATCAACCTGCTCAACTTCACCCTCAACAACTTTAGCAGCGCAAGTAGTACAAACCCCCGAATTGCAAGAGTTCGGCAAATCAATGCCCGCTGCGATCGCAGTTTGCAGAATTGGTTGATCTTCCGGCACTTCTACGGTATGGGTGCTGCCCTGGTGGAGAAATTCAACAGTGTAGGTTTGAGACATATTTCGATGATTCGTTTTAATTCCGAATTGGAATCTACAGTAGATTTGCAAACAAAGCAATCAGTATTTTACCGTTGTTGGTGATTTTGTGCAAATTTACAATTTTTTATGTTGTTCGTAATTTTTATTAAAAAAACACTGCAAAAACTTGCCATCTTGTCAAGCAGTTTCTTGACAAATATTAGATTTTTTTAAGGATTTATTAATTTCCCAGACAGTCGAGGCAGCTTTGAAAATCCGACTCGTCGTAGGGTGCGTCGCCACGAACAATCTCTAACCAAATATCCACCATCTCACAAGCGACGCACCAAACTTATTCACCACTCGTAGGGTGCGTCGCCACGAACAATCTCTAACCAAATATCAACCATCTCGCCAGCGACGCACCAAA
Organism: Microcoleus sp. Aus8_D2; assembly: GCF_036702665.1. Classification (NCBI taxonomy): domain Bacteria; kingdom Bacillati; phylum Cyanobacteriota; class Cyanophyceae; order Oscillatoriales; family Microcoleaceae; genus Microcoleus; species Microcoleus sp. Aus8_D2. The sequence continues at coordinate 68,093 of NZ_JAUBUN010000013.1, read as the reverse complement.
CTTATTCACAAGCAGAAGATATAGCAGTAATCGTAGGGTGTGTCGCCCTATAAAATCCCTAAATAAGCTTGATAATCTGATAGCGACGCACCTTCTATACAATAGTGGAGACAAAAACAATACTTATTTTGGATCGCAGCTTTTTATAAATGGTATAATATTTACCATCAACCCAACAACTCATCAACCGCAACACTAAAACCCGCCAGCACAAGCTGAGTGCTGATGGTAGAACCCAAATTAAAAGTCAACTTTTGAGATTGAGTCATAATCATTATCCAGCGACTTTCAGGAAAAACAATCCAAACCTCCAGACAACCCGAATCCAAATACTCTTGTGCTTTCAGAAAAACATCTTCCGCAATATCAGTAGGAGAAACAATTTCAGCAATTAACAGCGGACTTTGAGGAAAAGTAGGAACATCGCCATATTCAGCAACAAGTTCAGCAGTTAGATAAGCAACATCGGGACGGCGCACTCGCCTGTCAGTGCGACAAGGAACTTCCGTATAAACTTCGCCATTTTGTCCGCTCGATATCTTGTAATTTCCCCAAGCACGATCTAATCTAGATTGAATGCGACTGTGTTTTACTGTCATGCCATTTTTCTCCGCAATTTGCCCGTCCACCCATTCCATATCGTCGGGAGGATTGGCGATGAAGTCTTCTAGAGAAACATTTTCTGATAAAACGGCTGTCATTACCATAGTCATTGACTCCTTTTTGCAGAATTCACTGATATTATACAGAACTTAGGCGCGGGCGAGGCGAGAAACCCGGCTTTTACTAATTTTTCAGACTCTTGATTGTGGTTTCAGACTCTTGATTGTGGGGTGGGCTTCTAGCCCGCGCCGAAGATAAAATTTAAATCCGCAACACCTTACCAATTCCCGATTATCAATTCCCACCCTACTCAATATTAATTTGATTCGGTGGCTGATGTTTGTCATCCTTCAAAGTTTTACGCCCCGACGAAGCATAATCCTTGTACAAATCCACAAACATCTTAGTCAACTGCTGCAAAGAAAGCTGTTCCCCATTAATTTGAGCTTTCATATAAGCTTTCATAACTTCAATGTAAGCCAAACCGAGAGCAAGCGTGAGAGTTGCCGCCGTTGCACCCGAGATAGCACCCCCGACAACAGTACCAGCACCCGGAATCATTTTAATCAGATTAGTAACAATACTTCTCCCAACAGCAGTCACCCCGCCAGCACCGCTAATAGCAGATAGCATCGCCGAGACAAATCCCTTATCAAAGGGCATTCCAAAAATCACAGTAATATTAGCAATCATTGCCGTTTGCATCGCCATCAAAATCGGCGCATCAGCAAAAGGTACAGGAGTCGCACCGACAATCGCAGAACCGGCAACATAACCAGTTACATACTTAAATGCCATGTCAGATTTAAGCGCAACATTAGCAATTTGTTCTTTAACAAAAGCTTTTTTAGCTACTTCCGGCAGCAGTTGAAAAGTTGCATCTACCAACTTGTCTAAACCGTGAGATTTTACTGTATAATCCTCATCAATCTCTTCCGGCTCAGCCATGACAGCGATGATTTGACTGACTGGCAAATTCATGTGTTCCAGTTGCTTGAAAAACTCGCTCGGCTTTTTCGATGCAGTCTGAGTCAGAACTAAAATAACTGGTACATCTTTAACTTCCATTTCCTTGAGCCAGCTTTCCTCGACACTTTCTATTCTATTGGCGCCGTGATTGATGCAATACCAGATGACATGAATGTGCTCTTTGGGATGCAGGAGTCTTTGGTCTTCAATTAGTTTAGCAACGTTTAATTGAATAACCTTAATTTGTTCGGCATTGAGTTCGAGTCCGGGAGTATCGTAGACTGTAATCGGACAACTCGGTTTTGTATATTGGCGGATGCCGTGAGTTACCGGGCGGCCGACTCCGGTTTCTGCTAAGCGCTGGCGAAAAACCGAATTGATCAGCGTACTTTTGCCGACTCCGGTTTTGCCGATGACTAAAACATTGCACTGTCCCACTTGATTTTCTGCATCTTTAAAGGCATCGTAACTTTTGTTTAAAAGGTCATCTAGGGAAAAGTCGTCTGACATGGCTGTTTGCTCCAAATTATGACGAAATAGGACTTACGGACGGGTAGTCAGAAACCGGGTTTTTTCCGAAAATCCTTCCTGGTAGTCCACAGATTAGGTAAAAAACCCGGTTTCTTTGGCCTTGGGGGTAGTCAGAAACCGGGTTTTTACGAAAATCATTGACGATAGTCCACAGATTAGGTAAAAAACCCGGTTTCTTTGGCCTTAATGGGTAAGTCCTGTTAAAAATATTGTAGCAATTTGATTTGAGAATGCGCGCAGAATAATAAGGGCCGCCGAATAGAATTCCGATGCTCTACAAACAAAGTCCGCACTTCGACAAGCTCAGCGAACACCTTCGCGGACTAAAAAAACATTTGTATAATAATTTAATATTTTAAGCTAACAATTCATCGACGGTAATGCTAAAACCTGCGAGAACTTGTTGAGTTCTAACTGTTTCGCCCGCTCGAAATCCTAATATTTGATTTTGTGTCACCACGAATACTAATTGACTGTCAGGAAAAACCAGCCAGACTTCCTGACAGCCCGATGCTAAATATTCCTGTGCTTTGAGAAATACATCTTCAGCAATATCTGCGGGCGAAACTATCTCGGTAATTAAAGGGAAACTTTGCGGCAAAGTGGGAACATCGCCGAATTGTGCAACTAATTCCGGTGTGAGATAAGCTACATCGGGACGGCGAACTTGTCGGTTGGTGCGGCAAGGTGGTGAAATATAAACTTCACCTCTCTGTTGGCGGAAAATCATGTAATTTGCCCAAGAAAAACTCAAGCTAGATTGAATTTTACTATGCTTGACTGTGGCTCCATGTTTCTCTACGATTTGACCGTCCACCCATTCCATATTCTTGGGCGGATTAACCATGAAGTCTTCTATGGTAAGATTATCCTGTACGGTGGCAGTCGCGAGCAGAGCCGTTTCATCGATTTCGGGTAATTCGCTGGTAGTCGCGAGCATAGGTGTTTCCTAAATTTTCGATAGTTCGCTGATACTATTATTATCGCTGATGCAGTGGGAATTGTTGGGATGATTTGAACAGAGATTGCTACAAGTAAGGTGCGAAGTGCGAACCCTACAAAGTATATCTCATTGATTATCTCCCAGTTTTCTGATTAAAAATCTGACTTCTTCCAGCAAAGTATTAAATCTCTGGTCGTTTTCTAATTTGTACTGTTGAAAATCCTCATCCCGCCGCCGCATTTCTTCATCTCGCCGCCGCATTTCTTCATCCCGCTGACTGTCTCTTTCTAACATGGCATTGACAGCACCTACCAGCATATCGACATTGCGGTTAGTTTGTTCGATATTCCGAGTTGTTTGTTCTACAGTGGAAGATAAATCCTCTACAGTCGAAGATAAATCCTCTACAGTCGAAGCTAAATCATCCATCATTTCGTCTGTCCAGCGTTCTGTTGTCATTGTTTTTTTCGTTAGCTTGTTTTCGAGGGATATTTTAGGTAGTCCAATTATATTTTAGCGATCGCCCTTTCAGAAATGTTGTGCTACAAATTAGAAATGTTCCAGCACATATTTTTCCTGTGCGTAAACATTCCGCAGCGACTCTACTGCGATTTGTGGCAACATAAATTTAATTACTCCAACCAACTTTCCCCAGTCGAACAATTCTGGAACCGAAACAGCTTGATGAAATTTATCTGCATAGAAATAAACCCAAAAATCCGGTGCATTTCTGTCTTTCTTGCTCATCATGCGCCGCTTCCAATAACCAAAATCTAAACCTTGGGGCGATTCTACTCCCAAAATTGGCGGTAAGTCGGCGTAGCTGACAAAGCGACTCATTCCTTGGGCGTGCACGTAAAGGATATGCCGCCAGCGCTCGATGCGATATATTTGTTCTACCTTGATTTTGAGGAGACGCGCGATCGCCTCTTTCGTCGCAAACCGGCTCAAGGGATGAACGGGGGTTGATTTCCGCGAAAAGTTTGCTAACATAGTTGGTACATCCTACTTAGTTGGTATATCTGAGTTGGTACATCCGACTTAATTGGTAGATCGGACTTAGTTGGTACATCCCACTAGATGGGAATTTGATTTGAACAGGCGATCGCCCTTGAGTTTTCCAGGCGTAAGGACGATCGCTTTTTACGATAAAAATATTATCCGACCTATATAGATCATCTGTCAAGAGCTTATGGGCTTAATTAAATTGCGGATTCGAGAATTTGCGGACGAGAAGGGTTGGACGCTCAAAGAAGTGTCCGATCGCTCTGGCGTAGTGTACAGTTCCCTGAGAACCTACGCGCGATCGCCCGGATTAGCAACGATTGACGTGACGGCTTTGCACAAGTTAGCCAGAACATTCGATGTGATGATTGAAGATTTGTACGACATTGTGCAGGAATAGCCGATCGACTTTGACAATAAAATCCTGAAAAACTCAATCTTGTTTTTTGTCAATGGGCTTAATTAGATTGCGGGTGAGAGAATTTACGGCCGAGAAGGGTTGGACGTTGAAAGAGGTTTCGGATTGATCGGGAGTCATCTATAGCACTCTCACAACCTATTCGCGTTCTCCGGGGATGGCAATGGTTGATTTTACGTGCTTGCTCAAGTTGGCGCGGACATTTGACGTGATGGTGGAAGATTTGGTTGAGGTGGTGAAAGAGTAGTGGTTGATTTTGGCTGAAAGCTTGGTAACATCATAGATACATCCCTTGTTTGGGAATTAGATGCGATCGCCTTCACCTTTGAGTTTGAAAGTTTGAGTTTTGCAGACCTTGGGGCGATGGGCTTTTGGGATACAATTATCCTATTGATGGTACACCATCACTTGTCAAGTATGGGTTTAGTTAGGTTAAAAGTCGGAGAATTCGCTGCTGAGAAAGGCTGGACGCTAAAAGAGGTTTCAGAGCGATCGGGAGTCATCTACAGCACCGTCAGACACTATGCCCGCTGTCCGGGGGTGTCAACTATTGACTTCATTTCGATACACAAATTAGCCCGCACATTTGATGTGATGATTGAAGATTTGGTGGAAATTGTGCAGGAATAAAAGGCATATTTACATTCAAACAAAGCGTCTGAATTACTCCAGACGCGATCGAACTTTTATCAACTCAATATTGCTCAACAGTTGCCAACATCTGACTCACAGACTCACCACTTTGCAGCATTTCCCAATCAGAAGTAATCGGTTGGTAAGAACAGTAGCACAGCACAATTCGCAAGTCAGTATCAAAGGAAGAAAACTGGTGAACGCTAGTAACTATCCAATCTCCATCTTTCCCGTGAGTTACTCCATTACCGGAGTCAGAGAGATTGTCGTAGTCGCGGGTTCTATCCCCCGGCTGGGGAAGAATTGGGTTTTCTTCCCAACTCCAGTTTTCCCACAGAATATCAGTTAAACCGCCCTTCGGCATAAGCTGGCGTTCTTCCCAACCGGGAGCACTCATGGTTTCGGCTTTGTAGACAATCCAGATTTTTTTTGCCATCTTTACCTTTGTCTTTTACCAATGAGACTATTTTGATAAAGTGATTAGTTCAGCCAATTGTTCGCGACTGGCCCACCAATCATCTAACGATATAGACACGAGTTGTACGTCATCGGAATTGCTCAGCGATACTGGGGGTAAATCTGACCAAATTGTTCTGTAGATAAAATCAATTATTTCTATGATATCATCGCTATCGTAAGGGTAACGACCGCCAGAAAAATCTTCATAATTCACATCAGGATGTGTCAGTAAATATTCAAATGCCAGTTTCAAATACTCCAAATCATTGTGATTGCTGGCGTTTTGTTTCATCCACTGAACTAATGGCAAATAGTCTTGCATTTCATCCGGCGGTAGTTCGTGATGATTGAACCACGCAACTGTTATGTCAGATAAATAGTGATTGACCATTGCTGTACTAATTTTCATAATTATTTCTCCTTGTTTTTGGATATGATTAGGGTGGTGCTGTATAGCTTGCCGTAAGCTGATCCCAATTTCTAGCGTCAGGATAGTGCTGTTTTACTTCCCAACGGTTAGTTGATGAATTCCATTCTAACTGAGTTTGAGTTCGGGTAAGTCCCTTAACAGACTGAGCGTTGGTGTAAACTTTCCCTTGTTTTCTGCTAACAGGGTCAGTTATTTTAACCTTAGTTCCTGAACCGACAAAGCCATCATCAATCGGCTTTCCGTGCTCTAGGATAATATTGAATGACCCTTGTTTTCCTACCAGTGGCGGTTGGCTCAAATCAATACCTTCTCGTTTGGCGATCGCATCTAACGCTGCTTGACGGGTTTCCAGCCAATCTTGATAACTGTTGAAACGAGTTGAAGCCTGTGTCGGACTGAAAACCCCGTTGGGAGCAATACCAGTTGTCAGTCGATTTTCTAAGTCAATATTCGACCGATCCGGGCCATGTCTGGCTAGACTATGACCTCCATCTTGGAGTTCGAGATTTTCAGCAGTTGCTTTGGCTATTTGCTCGTTTTGATTGGATTGGGTAGATGGTGAGGATGCAGGATTGTTAGAGGAACTACTCGGATTTGGCTGATTGGGGTTATGAGTCACTTTGGTAGCTAAATTACTAACATCGTCTCTGAGATTAGTTGCTAATGTCGTTGTTGGCAATAAGGGCGATCGCGCAGCAGCATACCCACCACTCTGATTCCCAATCATCGCCTGAATCAATTCTATCTGATTCTGACTTTTTTTCAAGCCGCTCATTCCCTCAAAACAGATTTCCAGAATCTCTGCAATCTCTCGCCTTAGCTCGTAAACACCACGATCGGGTAAAGATTGAGCGCGACTTTGCACCTCAGCCAAGCTATCAATAACTTGACTGAGCATTGACTGAAGCACATCGCACTCTTCGTTAATTCCCATTAGCCCCCTACAGTCTTCTGGATGTCCTCTGCTTGTCCAATAGCATTATTCAGAGTTTTAATTCCTTCGGCACAATATTCATAAATTATCTTCATTTTAGCTGGCAACTCGCGGGGTGGTGTATCTTCTATCTGTCCAGCTAAGGCTTTGGTTTCTTCTACCAATTCAAGGACTTTATTCATTGTTGCCTGAAAGTCATCTATCTCATCTAATAATGCCATGATCTCACTCCAAAAAACATCAATACTATTATAAACTAAACTCAAGGAATTTCCCAAATTTCATCTGGCACTTTTGGGGTTCCCACAAGTTTTGGTTTTCCATCTAACCCTTTATATATAGCTCTCCCTTTAGGATCTACAGGTAAATCCGCTGCTGTTCTTTCACCCAGTAATCTCATACTATCTGTGCTGGAGTCAATCCTAAAAATCACTTTTTCTCCCATGTTGTTTGAAGTTTGTGTGTCAATTATATCTGAAGTTGGGGTTTGGCTACAGTAAATAATGTGGATTGCAGTTACACGACTTTGAGCAGCCAAGTTATTGAGATGGGTTTCGATAGTCTTTTTAATGTCTCGATCAGCAGTTTTTATATAAAACGCTTCATCAATAATCAGCAGAATACGAGGTATTGAGATATCATGTTTTTCTTTAAGATCCTTCAAACTTCTCACTCGCTTTTCAAGCATCTGCTGTCGCCTTTTTTCATGTTCATCCCACAATTGACCGAAAACTTTAGCACATTCTTGTAGTTGCGTTACCATTTTTATAGTCGGCTGTTGATCTACCATGAATTGGTAATGTAAACCCGCTTGAAAATCAATAATATAAATTTCGCGGGATGGATCAGCATACAAAAACTGGTAGATAACTGAGCTGATAAAGTTAGTTTTACCTGAGCCGGTTCCTCCCGCAACAATCCGATGAGGAATCTTGGAAAAATCGGAAATGCAGGGTTTTCCATTTTCGTCAATTCCCACTATGTAGGAGTCTTCAGTGATGAGTTTTCGATGTTCTCTGACAACATCCTCTATGTTTAATTTTTCAGGTAATTTATTTGAGAATGCCTCAATAGGAACATCCGCCGCACTTCTGGAAACTGCAATGCGGAAAAATCCAGTGATTTCTTGAGCACTCGCTAACCGATGCAATGGTTTTAAATCAACTATCCGAGAAGGGGGCGGAGTTGATGACAACTTCGTTAAGGCTGAACCGTCTGAAACAGTATTATATAGTTGCGGTAGATTTTGATTGGGTTCCGAATTGATGCCACCTGTCAACAATGGTGCGTTGGGAACACTGAATGATGGTTTTTCTGGGAGATTTGCCGAAGAGTTACTTAATTTTCCTACGCCTTTTTTGGGTGGTTCTATGGCATTTTTAATTAACATTTGACCAATGTCTTTTTGCCAGCCTTCCCATTCAATAGCGGTGGAAATTTCTACTTTTTTTGTGGCTTCCAAGCTTTCGGAAAATGCGGGGTTGCTTTTGTTGACTTTGACAATTCGGCATTGTTTTCCGTGAGGGGTTTCTTTGGTGGCGTGCTCGATGAGGGTACTGAGGACGACAGAAGCATCGCCCCAATTTTCGGCTAAGGCTTTGATACTATATTGGAATAAGTCACTGCTGGGATATAATTGTTGGTATTTTTGATAGAGTGCTAATGTGACAGATAGAAGGTTGTCTTTTGTGCCGCTGGCGTTGACTTTTTCTAATTGAGCGAGCATTTGGTCGATCGCATTTACCCAGGATTTTTGATTGGGGTTGTCATAGGTTTGGAGGGTGATTTCTAAAATTAGTTTGCTGTCGGCGCGCTGGATGACATCGCAGACTGCTGACATATCATTGGTGGGATTTGCCTCGAAGAAGTGAGGTAAGTAGTAATTTTGGGGCTCGATTAATTCCTCATGTTTGAGTATTTCACCAATAATTTGCACCCAGTCTAAGTTTTGGCAGATGCTAAGGTTGGGTTGAGGGGTGAGGGTGAAGAATTCGCTTAATTTGCCTTTGGTGAGGAGGCTAAGAATTTCTTGGGAATGTTCTTCGGTTTGGGTATTGTGGGGTTGATTGATTAGGAGGTATGTTTTGAGTTTTGGGGATTGATTGGGGTCATAGATGTAGCGGAGGGAAATTGTTAGGTTAGTACCGAGGCGGCTAATTGAGCGTAGTGTCTGATCCTGAGTTTGTAGTAACTCTCGACGGAAAGTATGTTGAGAAGTGCTATCCCACAAAGATTTATGATAGTGAATTTCTAATAGTAGGGGGAATTTATGAGTCGTCATGTATCATTACCATCGTTTGGATAATTTGCTATAGCCTTTTCCCAAAAGATGAGGCACGAATTTCAACCTGGATATCTTGAATAATACAGGATTTCAGCATACCTCGATTTACAACCGAACTCTACAATAAAGATCGGTTTCTAAATTAATTAGCAAATTCTTTTTATTCTTCAGATGTGATATCAGTAATTTAGAACCAAACACGCTCAAGCCCGTCACTATAAACAATATTATTACTATTGTTTTAGCTACAGTAAAGAGAAATATTAATACAATAGGCACTAAACAGCCGTAGGAATATAATTCATCCAGTTGATTTTCCGATTCGTCTATGTACAAAGATATTTGCCATTTCTTGTCGTATAATTTTAATAACACCTGACTTTTAAGAGATTCTAATTCATGAACGGTCTGAAGGCAATCATGATACGTGTCATTTTTTCTAGGATATTCTAACGAAGAAAAACCCGGAATATTCTTTATTTTACCATACAAATTAGAGTCTACAGACTTAATGCGATATGATATTTCTTTTAACAATTTTTGGAGATTTTTAATTGTGGTTTGAATATGAACTAATTCCTTGATTTGCTCTTTTAAAGGATTAGTATATTTTTCATTAGTTTTTATAGTATCCTCCTGCTTACTTTGCAAATATTTTGTCACAATTGATGCTGATTTTTCATATTTTACCCCTAATGGTTTAGCAGCACCTATAGCACTTGTAAATATTGCTGAAATTTCCCTTTCATACTGGCTTGCTGATGCAATATAAGTTTCTAGTTGTGAAATCGTTAAATGTTTATGAGCTAATTTATTTGTTTTTTCTCTTAAAGAATGAGGCCATATTTCACAATGTTGCATAGCAATCTTCTGCCAATGTTGGAAATCTTCTGTCCGAGGTTTCACCAGTGATCTTAATTGTTCATACTTTGTTCCTAATAATTTAGTTGCAGCTATAGCACTTGTAAATACTGCTGAAATTTCTCTTTGATACTGACTTACTGATGAAAGATAAGTTTCTAGTTTTGAAATCGTTAAGTCTTGTAGTTCAGGTTTCTCCCAAGTATCCAAACTGTAATTAAAAACCAAAGCATCTAATACGGTATGAGCATCAGCATTTACTCTAACTAACTCCTGCTTGTATGGGGTCAAAAGCCTCACCGCTAGATTCCGCAACTCTGTATCTTCCAACAGCAGTTTGCTCAAAGTGGTCAGTTTTTTGTTTAAATTTCTTGCTGTATAAACGAGTTCCGCCGCGTCAATCTTCAAAGATACTTCATAGTTATAATTCAAGAATTGATCCAAAGTCTCAAATAGCAATTCTTCAATTTGAGAAGATTCTTTAAATATCAATCTAATCTGACGCAGCGCCACATTCTGCAACGGTAGATCTTCTAGCAGCAGTTTACTCAATGTCTCTACTTTCTTTAAGCCACTTGCTTTGGTGATAATCTCTATCGCCATTATTCTTACAGAGACTTCATGGGTGCGATCGATCAAAAATTGCTCTAAATACCCATAGAGAAATTTCTGATTATCAACAGATTCCCTGAAAAGTGACTGAGCATGGTGCAGCACAACTTCCAGCAATTTGGCATTCTTTTCTTGGGTCAGTAACTTGCTCAACGTTTTTAGCTTTTTGCTTAAATCCGTTGCTGTATGAATGATTTTGGCCGCAGTTATTCTCAAAGTCACTTCATGGTTAGAGTCATACAAAAACTCTTCCAAAAGCCCATAGATAAATTTCTCAATCTCAGCAGATTCTTTGAAAATTAGCTCCGCCTCACGTAGCGCCGCCCCATGTACAATCCTATTGGGCGATCTCAATCCTAAATACACCCCTCGCCCGTGTAAATCGTGAACGACATCTCCTACTAACTCCTGATAATTCCAAGAGCTATCATTACCAGCGAATAACTCCTCAACCGGCCCGTACAGCCAAAATTCTCGGTTTCTATCATATTCTGCGGTTGTTTCCCCTCTGGTGTTTAGGCGCTGAATTCTGTTAATTTCCGCTAGCTTACGATCGCGAATTTCCCGACGAATGCGATCGAGAGGTTCAGTGAAACCGCCACCTTCTAAATGCTGTAAATCCCTTAGAGAATATCCAATGTCTTCCAGGGCCTTCGCCGCCGCCCATCGAGTCAAATCGCTGCTAACTTCCCCCTTCCCCTTAACTTCCTTCGCGATATCTTTGAGCACATCCCAGTCAGCTAGAGCCTGCTTGACGTGACCGTGTTGTGCCGCACGACCCAAACCTTGCAGCGCCAGAGCCCGCGTCGTTAGCGATCCTTGAGTTTCCCAGATGTTGGCGAAGAAAGGAACAGCCCGATCGGGATCTGTTTCGGCATAATCGAAGAATGCCTGGATTTTTTCTCCCACATTTCTGAAACGATCTGGGAGACCGCCTCCACCTGGAATGTTTGAAAGGTTACTCATACTGATCTCGCTGGCGATCGACTCAAAGCACTTTTGAGTATGATACATGACTAGCTCAGCTTTTAGCAAGTGGAATGACTAATGTATACTTGGCTACACAACCGAGATGCTGGCGATCGCCCCAGCCCGCAACATCATTGAGGAAATTCTCACAGACTCCCCGCTACCGGGTTTTTTCTGTTCCGCGGCTTCAGCTAGTCGATCGTAAATTGCGGTTGCTACTTCGGCCCAAGTGCGATCGAATAAACCCCCATTATTTTCACCTTTTCGAGCCTTCGCAGAGGAAACATCGGCTAACAACAGCTAGTTAAAGTCCTGCGGTGCGGTGGTTTGAGCCGAAAATGTATTGTTCGCCCAAGCCAGTACGGATGTAGCATTTTGTTCGAGGATGCGATCGATCGATATTGTCGGGGGAGATTGAGTCATAATTTATCTACTCCACATATTCGATATCAGCGTTTGCTAGTATTTGTAGGGTGCGTCGCCATCGACAATCCCCAAAAAAAGAGAGACAATCTGATAGCGACGCACCTTACACAATAGTTAAGGAAACAAGTATTGGGTTTGTTTACACGAGCCCTTAAAGTTCCCAGGTGCGTCGCCGTGAGATTGTCGATATTGAGTTAAGAATTTTTCGTAGCGACGCACCCTACGACTACTACACAAAAAATAGCGCCTGAGTTCCCCCAGACGCCTAGCATAAAATCAACAAATTGTCAACCCTAACTTAACCGTTCAAAGCCTCAGCACCGCCGCAAACTTCCAGAATTTCCTGGGTAATTGCCGCTTGCCGCGCCTTGTTATAAGTCAGCGTCAAACTACCAATCAAATCGCTAGCATTCTCACTAGCATTGTTCATCGCCGTCATCCGCGCAGCCAACTCGCTAGCAGCAGATTCTTGCAAAGCCCGCAGCAATTGATTGTTCAAATACAAAGGCAAAAGTGCTTCCAAAATTTGCGCCGGATCTTGCTCGAAAATCATGTCCCGTGGCAAACTCTTTGTAGGCTTAGCAACTTTTTCCCGCGATACTTCAAAATTTCCGCCTTTTGTTGTCAAGCGGAAGATTTCATCATCGGGAGTTTCCAAACCTTGGGGGTCGAGGGGTAACAACGTTTGAATTACTGGACGCGAACTAATTAGTGACACAAATTTGGTGTAAATTAGCTCAACTCTGTCCACAGTTCCCGACAGGAACAAAGACAGCAATTCGTCAGCAATTTGGGCCGCTTCCGGTGCAGTCGGAATTTGTTCCAAGTTAGTGTAAGTAGCATCGATCGGCTGATCGCGACGTTGGAAATACTGAGTAGCTTTGCGTCCTACCAACACGAATTTGTAGTTTAAGCCTTCAGCTTTGATTTCCTTGGCGCGATTTTCGGCGTATCTAATGATGTTACCGTTGTAGCCGCCGCACAAACCCCGATCGCCCGAAACTACCAAAAGTCCCACCGATCGCACTTCGCGTTTTTTCAGCAGCGGTAAATCCTGACTTTCAAACTGCAAGCGTTCTGCCAAACCGTACAATACCTCTGCGAGGCGATCGGCAAAAGGACGAGTAGCAGTCACCTGTTCTTGAGCGCGGCGCACCTTAGCCGCAGCCACCAAGCGCATTGCTTCTGTAATCTTTTTAGTGTTCTTGACCGACTTAATGCGATCGCGAATAGTTTTCAGATTTGCCATAACTTTCTCCTTACATCCTTGTCCGCATCATCTTAATTAAAACCGCCGATAAACGCAGATAAACGCAGATGAACATCAGATAATCTGCGTTTATCCACGTTCATCTGCGGTTCAAACTTTCAACTCGATTTACGCAGAAACCAAGAAAGTTTGCTTGTATTCTGTGATGCCTTCTTTCAGCAGTTTCTCAGCTTCATCTGTCAAAGCTTTTCCGCCTTGAACGATTTCGCCGTACTTCGGCTTGCTAGTCCGCAAATAGTCGCGCAAACCAACAGTAAACTTGCTTACTTTATCCACATCGATGTCATCCATGTAGCCGTTAATACCGGCATAGATCACAGCCACTTGTTCGTTCATTGGCAGAGGAGAACTTTGCGCTTGTTTCAACAGTTCGCGCAAGCGTTGACCGCGGGCCAATTGATTCTGAGTAGCTTTGTCCAAGTCAGAAGCAAACTGAGAAAATGCTGCCAGTTCTTCAAACTGCGCCAATTCCAATTTCACCTTACCGGCTACTTTTTTCATTGCCTTAGTTTGAGCCGCCGAACCTACCCGCGATACCGAAATACCGGGGTTTACAGCCGGACGCAAACCAGAGTTAAACAAGTCAGAAGAAAGGAAGATTTGACCGTCGGTAATCGAAATTACGTTGGTAGGAATGTAAGCAGAAACGTCGCCGGCTTGGGTTTCAATAATCGGCAAAGCTGTCATGCTACCTTCGCCCAAATCGTCGCTCAATTTAGCAGCGCGTTCTAGCAAGCGAGAGTGGAGATAGAAAACGTCTCCGGGATATGCTTCGCGGCCGGGAGGACGGCGCAGCAACAAGGACATTTGGCGGTAGGCCTGTGCTTGTTTGGAAAGGTCATCGTAAATGACCAAGGTGTGCTTGCCTTTGTACATGAAATACTCGGCTAAGCTTGCGCCTGTGTAAGGTGCCAAATATTGCAGGGTAGCGGGGTCGCTAGCGTTTGCTGCTACGACGATTGTGTAGTCCATCGCGCCCTTTTCTTGCAGGACGTTGACGATGTTAGCTACTGTGGAGGCTTTTTGACCGATCGCCACATACACGCAAATTACATCTTCCGATTTTTGGTTGATGATTGTGTCGATCGCGATCGCAGTTTTACCAGTTTGACGGTCTCCAATAATCAGTTCCCGCTGTCCTCTTCCCACAGGAATCATCGCATCAATAGCGGTAATCCCTGTTTGCATCGGTTCGTAAACAGAACGGCGAGAAACGATACCAGGTGCCGGAGATTCAATCAAACGAGACTCAGTAGTTTTAATGTCGCCTTTGCCGTCGATCGGACGGGCCAAAGCATCAACTACGCGGCCCAACATTGCTTCACCAACGGGGACTTCAGCAATTCTGCCAGTAGCAGTAACTGCCGAACCTTCTTGAATGCCGAGACCTTGGCCCATCAACACTGCACCGACGTTATCTTGTTCGAGGTTCAGTGCGATACCTACAGTGCCGTCGGCAAATTCTAGCAATTCGCCGGACATAGCCTTATCCAAGCCATAAATCCGGGCAATGCCGTCGCCTACTTGCAAAACAGTACCGACGTTAGAGACTTTTACATCTTGGTCGTACTGTTCAATTTGCTGGCGAATAATGCTGCTAATTTCGTCAGGTCTGATTGCTGCCATGTCAGTTATTATTTGTCAGTTGTCAGTTGTCAGTTGTCAGTTGTCAGTTGTCAGTTGTCAGTTGTTTAAAACTACTAATTGCTAACTGCTAACTACATTAGCTAATAGCTATCTGCTATCAGCTATTAACTATTAAGAACTCAATCGAATTCCGAGACGGCGCAATTGTCCCCGCAGGCTAGCATCAATTACTTGAGAGCCTACTTTGATTACCACACCGCCGATTAAATCTGCGTCTATTTTGGTTTCAATTTCTACGCTGCGAGCGCTGGTCATCGCCTGCACTTTTTCGCGTACAGTCTGCTGTTGAGCGTCTGAGAGCGGAACTGCCGAGGTAACTTCAGCCAATACTGTTTGGTTGAGTTCTCTCAGCTTTGCCAAGTATTGTTGGCCAATTCCTTCTAAAAAAAGAATTCTTCCTTTGTCTACTAAAAGCTTCAGAAAATTGTGCATCAACGGGTTCATTTCGTCACCCGCTATTTGCTGAATTACGGCTTTTTTAGCATCCGCTTTGATCAGCGGATTGGCTAAAAATTGACGCAACTCTTCTGAACCTTCGAGCAGGCTAAGCAAAGAACGAATGTCTTCGCCGAACTTTTCTGAGAGATTGCTGGACTGAGCCAGTGACATCAAGGCAGATGAGTAAGGCTGTAAGACTGCTGTGCTAACGATACTCACTTTTTAGCCTCCCAGTAGCGCAATGCTGCGATCGATTAAGTGGTTTTGGGCGTTGTCGTCCAAGCTAGTTTTTAACTGGCCTTCCACCTTTGCTAATGCCAGAGATACAACAGTCGATCGCAGTTGGGCGATCGCTCTTTCCCGCTCCGCTTCCAACTCTTGACCTGCTGTTGCTTTCATGCGTTCAACTTCCTGCGCCGCTTGAGCTAGAATTGCTTCTTTGGCTCCGATCGCATTTTTTTCAGCAGCGGCTCGAATCCGTTCCGCTTCTGCTTGTGCTTGAGTCAATTTTTGCTGCTGCTCTGCCAGAGCTGCTGCTGCCTCTTTTTGGCGAGTTTCTGCTTCTTTAATGACCTCTTCGATGGCAGAGCGTCTTTCGCCTAGGATATTTCCTAAGAAGCCGCGCCCGAAGTAAAACAGCAATCCAATAACAATGCTCAGGTTAATCAGGTTGGTTTCTAAAATATCGAAATTTAAACCGAAACCACCTTCCCCGCTAGCTTCTGTGGCTAGCAATAAAACAGTCCCCATGATTCTCTTCCATAATTGCGCGTGCAGGTTGGATGAACCGATTTTAGATTTTAGATTTTAAATTTCACCCAAAATCTAAAACTGTTCGATCGAGCTATTTGACCAATGCTGTGCCTAATAGCTTCTCAAGAATTTGTCGGCTCAGGGTATCTACCTCTTGTTCTAGCGAGCGCATTGCGTCTTGCTTTTGCTGCTCTATCTCTTGGCCTGCCTTTTCTCGCGACACTTGAGCTTCTTTTTGAGCCTCAGCTACTTTTGCCGACGCGATTTTTTTGGCATCCGCTTGAGCCGTAGCAATTACTGCTTGAGACTGTTTGCGAGTTTCTCCCAGTTTTTGTTCGTATTCCTGCGCTAATTTCTGGGCTTTCGCCAAGCGTTCCTGAGCTGACAATTGAGTGGTGCGAATGTATTCGTCCCGCTCATCGAGCACCTTAGTCATTGGCTTATAGAAAACCGCATTCAGGACTACGGTCAAAACTAGGAACTGCAACGCCATAAAGGGCAAAGTTGCATCAAAATCAAACACTTTTAGTTCCTCCTTGTTTTTGGGGCGGAAAGACATCCGCCCCTTTTTGCAGTCCTTCAGTATTAAGCGAAGGGATTAGCAAACAACAGCACCAATGCAATAACCAGACCGTAGATAGTCAAGGATTCCATGAATGCTAAGCTCAGCAGGAGAGTACCGCGAATTTTGCCTTCTGCTTCCGGCTGGCGGGCAATACCTTCTACTGCTTGACCGGCGGCATTACCTTGACCGATACCAGGTCCAATCGCGCCTAAACCAATAGCTAGACCGGCGGCGATAACAGAAGCAGCAGCAATTGTCGGATTCATGATAAATTTCCTTAACCTTAGTGTACAGAGTGCAAGACAGATATTGGGTAATTAGTCATCAGTCATTAGTCATCAGTCATTAGACTGAGGACTGCGGACTTTTCGTTATTAGCCTTTACCCAATTTTAGAGAGTTAATCGTGATGTTCGTCGCCGCCGTGTCCTTCCAATGCTTCGTGAATGTAAGCTCCTGCCAAGGTGGCAAATACCAAAGCTTGAATCGCACTGGTAAACAGACCCAACATCATTACGGGCAGAGGTACGAACAGGGGAACTAATAGCACCAAAACCGCTACAACTAATTCATCCGCTAAGATGTTACCAAATAAACGGAAGCTCAGGGAAAGTGGTTTGGTGAAATCTTCCAAAATCGCGATCGGCAGCAAAATTGGGGTAGGTTCGATGTACTTAGTAAAGTAACCCAAACCCCGCTTGCTGAAACCCGCATAAAAATATGCCAGAGAAGTCAGCAAAGCAAGTGCTACAGTCGTGTTGATATCGTTAGTCGGAGCAGCTAGTTCGCCCGCTGGCAACTTAATTAGTTTCCAAGGAACTAAAGCGCCCGACCAATTCGATACAAAAATAAACAGAAACAATGTGCCAATAAATGGCAGCCAAGGACGGTACTCTTTCTCGCCGAGTTGATTTCGAGCCAAGTCTCGAACGAATTCTAAGGCGTACTCCATAAAATTTTGCATTCCGCGCGGAATTCTCTGCATATTGCGAGTTCCCGCAAAGGAAGCGATTAGAAGGAGAGCAATCACAATCCAGGAGGTAATGAATACCTGACCGTGAACTTTGAGACTGCCGATGTGCCAGTAGAAATGCTTACCTACTTCCAACTCAGCGAGGGGAAAAGCATTAAAAGCATTTAAGACATTTAGCATTTCCATTCACAAGAAGTTCACACAGTGGAGGGTTCACCGACTGCCTGACCCATTCTCCGGGTCGGGAAGAAACAGGCTTTGCAGCATATAAAAGACGATCGCGCCCTTATACGTCAGAAATCCCAAAAATATGGGCAAAACCTGCAACTGATTCCACTGAGTTGCTACTACAATCAACCCAATAAATACAGCTAACCTATTTTTACTCAGACTGGTCTTTTGCGGGCCGATGCGTTCAACGTCTTTAGCCAACATTCTCAAGTAAACCACACCGGCGATCGCCCCAAGCACATAATTTAGGGCAATGTTGAGCGAATAAAAAATCCACACCGAGATAAAAATTATTCCCGTGAAAGCGAGCGTGACCACAAACAACTGTTGCTGAAGTTTGTAGAAATCTTGCATAGTGTCGGTGGACTCCGGTTCGGGCGAACCTGTCTGAGAGATGTCCCCCGTTTCAGCGATGGATGCGCGAGATTGATCTGACAAGGTTACTTGACTTTCAAAGCAGTCGGTGTTAGTTGACTCCCACTACAATTAATTCGGTTGAAACCGTCTTGTAGCGACAAGTGTGACAAACGTTACAGCTCGTACACTTCAGATCGAATAATACCACGTGCAGGTAACATAACTTAAAAAAAAATGTATTTTTTGATTGGTTTCTGAGAAAGGTAAAGTCGAGGCAGAGCCTCTGGATCTGCATTACCAGGCTCTGCCTAGTAACGAGAAACCCTTGTATCATGGTCTTTTCTGGTTCCTGGTTCCGAGGCTCCAGCCTGGGAACCCATGTCTAGAGGCTCTGCCTCATCTGGCCAGTCGAAGTGTCCCGAAGGCCGTCAGGGAATTAATTTCCACAGCGAGTATCACAAGTTGGTTAAAAAACGACTGAAAATAATAATTTTTAGTCGGCAACCGAGGACTTTCGAGCTCTCGACAGGGGTTCACAACCCCTGTCGGACTATCAGGCTACTGATAATTATTAAAAGTCCCCATTCAATGTGGTAAAGTTGGCTGCACTTAAAGCCGCAGGTTGAACTCCGGTAACAACCCCTAAAATTTTTCCGGTAGCAATAATCCGAATAGCTGTATTGCTACCCGAAGCATCTAAGGCAATGCCTGCAAAGGTCAGTCCGTTGGTGAGGGCGATCGCATCTTGACCCGCCGTGAAATCGGCAATAACATCGGCTTCAGATACGCTGGAGGCGGCTGCATTCACGCGCAGTACAAACAGATCGTTTCCAGCTTCACCCGTCAGAGTGTCTCTACCCAAGTCACCTACCAATTGGTCGTTACCTGCTCCTCCAATCAGCACATCGTTGTTTTGTCCGCCGCGCAGAATGTCATCGCCCGCACCGCCAGAGAGCGTATCATTTCCGAGGTTTCCAGCGATCGAGTCATTGCCGGCGTTGCCCTCGATGCGATCGTTATCGCGACCGCCCCAGAGCGTATCGTTGCCGTCGCCTCCTAGTATAGTATCGTCGCCGGCATTGCCATTCACCCGATCGGCAGATGACGAACCTTGGATAAAGTCGTTGCCATCTAAACCTCGAACCAAGAGATTGCGAACTTGAGCCGGATCGATGGTAATGTTATCGGCATTGATAGAGAGGTTGAAGAAGGAGCCATCGGGGCCGTAGGGGACAGGAGAAATCGTTCCAGGTGTGAAACCATATTGAAGGTGATCGACTTCCCAGTTATTTTTACCGGGCATGGACAGTCGAATTGATGAGATCCCGTTTGGATTGACCGCTCCAAAGAATCTATCTTCTGAGGTAGTACGCGAAATACTATCATCACCTAGCGAAAAAGGGCCGATAACCCCCAGAGATTCTCCCGATGGCCCAAACGCCTCAAAAAACGTGTTATTCACGAGGTCGCCAGACAGGGGTGTGCCCCCACCATTCCTGCCAATATCCGTCCAGACGATACCAGCATGGGTTGGCAATTGACCCCCAAGTGCATTAGCGGAAAAGTCGAAGGTAAAACTGCTAACCGTCAAATTCGAGAATAAGCTTCTCGCGTTTCCTGTCGCCCGATTGTCAATAACACCGTCATCGCCGTCCACCGAGTCGCTGAACCCTGTTGTAATATTTGTTGTGGCAAACTCGCGAACAGTAACCCCCGGTGTATTTAAAGCCCCGTCTTCAAAGTCTTCTAAATGAAAGTAAGTGAATCTTACGGGGCTAAATGGGCTGATGGCAGTTCCCGCAGATGGATTGTTGAAAGCTAAGTAGGGAAGTGGACCCAAAAACTGAGGATTGTTAGACATCAACTGTTTTACTAAAATTGGCGTGACGGAAATTGCACTTTCCAAAATAGGTTTGGCAACCAAGAGCGCTGCGAAAGTCAGCTCCTTCTAAGTTAGTACCGCAGAAAGCAGTATCACCGAGAAATCTGAAATCAACTTGCCGGGATTATTCAATGATATGAAATTCTCGAACAGCCGGGATGAAATTTGTATTCTCGTGGCTCGATCGACTAAGTTTAATCAAAGCAAACCGCTGTAGGGGCTGCAAACTCGCCCACTGTGCCAAAGTAATTGTCACGCCGAGTTCTTGAGCTTTTGCAGAAACCGACTCCGGTATAGTTGCAGCATCCATCCAGGGGGGATTTTCATCAACAGCCAAATCAGTTCCCGGTTTTCCAGTCTGTTTAATTAATACTTGATTGAGCTGTTCTCGATAATCGCTAATTTCTGATGCAGTCAAGCAAGGTAACTCCACAAGCATTTGACGTTCCGCTTGGTTGAAGTGATTCCAATCCTGCAACTTCAATTTAATCCCGCAAGTATCCAACTTGAGACGTACCTGCATCGGAATGCAGCGCAGAGCTTCTACAAAATCAGCTTCAAATTCAAAGAACATAATAAATAGTCATGGGGGATGGGGGATGGGGCATGGGGCATGGGGCATGGGGCATGGGGCATAGGGCATGGGGCATAGGGCATGGGGCATAGGGCATGGGGCATAGGGCATGGGGCATAGGGCATGGGGCATTCGTCATTCGTCATTCGTCATTTCTTCTTCCATCTTCCTTGTGTTTCCTGTTTCCTGTTTCCTTTCTTCTTCCCTCTTCCCTCTTCCTTCTTCCCTCTTCCTTCTTCTCTTCGCCTCAATCAATTCAGGACTTGGGCGCTAAGACCAAGAAACCGGGTTTTTTACGCTCATCTGTGAGTCAATGCGAAAGATTTTCGCAAAAAACCCGGTTTCTGACAACTCGTGCGTAAGTCCTACCATAATTGCAGAAAATGCGATCGCCCTTTACAATTAAATAATATTACAAACTCTTGACATGAATCCCGTAGACTACCTCCGGATTAGCTTGATAGACCGCTGTAACTTCCGCTGTCTCTACTGTATGCCGGAAGGAAGCGAGTTAAACTACGTATTGCAGCAGCAGTTGTTAACCCACTCCGAATTGCTAACTCTGCTGCGCGAAGTTTTTATACCCGTGGGATTTACCAAATTTCGGTTGACAGGAGGGGAACCGCTGCTGCGGCCTGGGGTGGTGGAGTTGGTAAGGTCGATCGCATCTTTGCCCGAAACGCGAGATTTGTCAATGACAACCAACGGATTTTTGCTCGCCCCAATGGCAGAAAATCTCTACAATGCAGGTTTGCGGCGGATTAATATCAGTTTGGATTCCCTGGAACCGGAGACTTTCGACAAGATAATTGGCAGTCGGGGCCGTTCTCGCTGGATGCAGGTTTGGGAGGGAATTCAAGCAGCTTATGAAGTGGGATTTGACCCACTTAAATTGAATGTAGTGGTGATTCCCGGTGTGAATGATGGTGAAATATTGCAGTTGGCAGAGTTAACAATTAACCGCAATTGGCACGTTCGTTTTATTGAGTTTATGCCGATCGGGAATGGCGACTTATTTGGCGACAAAGGTTGGGTAGCATCAGCTCAATTGCGCCAGCAAATTGAGGAAAAATACGGGTTAGCCGAGTCGGGAGTGCGCGGTAACGGGCCGGCGGATGTGTTTCAAATTCCCGGGGCGAAGGGCACTTTAGGGTTTATCAGTCAAATGTCCGAGTGTTTTTGCGATCGCTGCAACCGGATGCGTTTGTCTGCTGACGGGTGGCTGCGGCCTTGTCTGCTCAACGAAACGGGTCAAATTGACTTAAAAACTGCTTTACGGAATGGGGTGTCTACAGGCGAATTGCGCGATCGAGTACAACAAATATTAGAGATTAAACCAGAGATTAATTTCAAGCAGCGAGATTCGGGAACTAACGCCGGGAATTACAGCCGCACCATGTCTCAAATCGGCGGTTAATTACAGCAGTTTCCGCTGTAATAATGTGGTAGACTTGATTAATCCTCAACATTTAAGAGTAGCTTTTGTTAATTACTGCTACTGTACCTCGTAACAGCGGAAATCGCTGTATCTATGAGAAAAGGAATGGTTTCCGGCGTTGCTGAACTTCAGTATGATGAGCCTGTAGGGGTAAAGCCCCCGTGCTTACCCCGTCGGCGGTGGGGCAACCACGGGGGGATTGCCCCCTACAGATTTCATCTCCAAATTCAGCAACGCCTGGTTTCCATTGATCGCAATAACTAAAAATATATAAAATAAGGAAAAGAAAACCAAGATGCCAGGTTATCAACCCAAACAAGGTACAATCATTAACAATATAAAGAGTCTTCTGAAAGAACGATATAAACAAGGCTTTCCAATTATCAAAGAAATTATTCAAAATGCGAACGATGGTCAAGCCAAAACTCTTAAGTTCGGGATATCTAGAGGATTGATTGGCACTGCTGAGAATCCTATAGTTCATCCGCTTTTGACAACACCTGCCCTATTTTTTCTCAATGATGGTGTATTTAAAACATCTGATCGTGAAGCAATTTCTTGTTTTGGGATTGATGCAAATGCAGGAGATAAGGGCAAAATTGGTAAGTTTGGCTTAGGACAAAAAAGCATTTTTCACTTTTGCGAAGCTTTTTTCTATATTGCGCGTTCTAAAGATATTCCTAATGGGTGCGGTGATTTTATTAATCCTTGGGCGACACCAGATGGTAAAGATAAGAAACGACCAGAATGGATTGAGTTAAATGAAGTAGATCATGAGGATTTGAAAAAGTATCTGATTGCTCACAAGTTAATTAAGGATACAGATAACCAATATTTCCTTCTTTGGGTTCCATTTCGACAAAAACCTCTTGATGAGCGATCTATTCTTGCAAACTATTACAATGACGAAAATTCTATTCAAGATAGTTTGCCTAATGATATGGATATCAAAATTGGGGAACTACTTCCTTTATTGCGACACTTGACTGATATTCAATATTGGGTTGAGGATGAAACAAGAAAATTACAACAAAAATTCAATGTTTGCTTAGATTATTCAGTTCCTTTAGAACGCTTTATTTACCCTAATAACGACGCAATTTTATCTGGTGAACATCCTATTAAAGGGAAGGTAACTGTTAGTAAACAAACCATCGCTTTCGCTGGTATTGAGCGGATATTGCCAGCAGAAGATTTTGCATTTTTACTGGGGCAAGATGCGGATAAAACCTCAGAAAAATTCTGGGAATCTTTGCAACAATCTCGCTGCTGGAGCAAGCGATTATCTATCAATGAAGATGGAGATGAAGAATTTATTCCTGACAAGTCAATTCCTCACTGTGGTGTAGTTTTTACGCAGAAATTAAGTGACACATCTCGTAGTGCTAAATTAACTCTTCAATGGGCAGTTTTTCTGCCTCTGGCGAGTGATGAAACCACATCAAATGAAGAAGAACGTGCTGCACATCAACAAATTGATTGTGATGGTGAACAAGACTACACAATTTTCCTGCACGGTTACTTTTTTCTTGATTCGGGAAGAAAATATATTGAAGGGCTACAGAATATTGATCGTGAATCGATCGCTCATCCTCCCCAAAACGAGGATGATATGGTTTGGCAGTGGAACTATCTGCTTGCGACAAAAGGAACACTAAGACTTGTACTACCATCTTTAGCTGATTTTGTAAAGACTCATAGGCTTTCTGATACTGCTGTATCGCACCTATGTCAAGGACTTCTTAAATCTCATCTGTTTCAAGGCAAAGTATTTAGGCAAAGTATTTATTTCGAGTATCAATGGTTATTTCGTACTAATCCTTTGATCTATCAGTGGCAACTTATAGGATTGGACGCAACTGTGCGATCGCTTCCTAGCATTCCTTCTAAGTCTATCTGGGATGCTTTCCCACAACTTGAGAAACTTGCCGAGCAATACTGCTTAACCGTTGAAGGAAAACCGAACTTACTTGCAGTAAAAGATACTACCACATGGAAATCACACGAAATATGCGCTATTATAGATTCACTCGAACCAAGCAATATTTTCTCAAATATTGATAATCTTAGCTTTCTCCAAGCTTTTTTAAGTCAATGTCAGCAGGAAATTAAGGTTATCAATGATGAAAAAGTGCAGGTAAGCTTAAGAGAACTTCTTCATAAAGCTTTTGCAGAACTTGGTATAGCACAACTACAAAAGGATAAAATTCTTCCCTGTGTAAAGAAATTGCTGGCACTTGTGTTACCAGAGAGTCGTTATGCGATCGCAAAATTTGCGGCCGATGAACAATCTGTGCATAGCATCCTAAAGAAGCTTTACGCGCTCAACCTCGATCTGTTGATCGTATATGCAACTTTTGAGCTTGATCCACGATTATTTAGTCAAGCAAAACTTAACCCTCAACAAGGAGTTAAAATACTTACTTGTCTTAGTAATATCTTCCAGGAAGAACCACTGACACGAAAAGTGAGTGAGGAACTTATTCCGCGAGTCCTTAATGGCTTTGACAAGCCTGAAACTGTTCTCAATCATTTGCCAAATACTCCTCTTTTCTTGGGCTATAACTCCCGTGATGAAAAGTCATACAGATACACATACTCTGAGTTACAGGTACAGGCAAAAAATTATTTTTTTAATGGTTCAAGCACGACACAGATAGCTAGGGCTTTAAGACAAGCACTTCCTGATTGCGATCTCATTTTTATAGATGATAGACTTACAAACATCTTGAAGAAGATTCCATTTTTTATAAACATTCCCAAATGCGATCGTAATAGTTGCCTACAACTGCTCGCTAAACAACCAAATTTGGCTATTCCTGAACAACGCATAAATCTATTGAAGGAGTTAATCCGTTATGTCTAAAGAATTACGCTACTTGCTGCATGGAAATAAGGAAAAATATGATGATGTACAAACATCCTTATACATCATCCCTCAAGAAAGTACGCTATGGCAAAAGATTGGGTTACAAGTTCTCACCAGTCGGAAAGAAGATTGGCGATTAATTGATCCAGTATTTATTGATTCCATTACTCCAGCTAATTTTCAAAAATTGGGAATTGAACGACTTCTAGATGAACAAGTTGTTTATTTAATTAGCCAAAAACCAGAGTGTGTCGATGGAAATTTGCTCACTCCATCTGAGAGATATAAACTTCTCGCTTACATCAGCCAGAAACCTAGTAATGAAGAGCTATGGAAGTCATTACGGTTACATGAAAATGCTAACAATCCGAATTGCTTGGAACGCATCGAAGTTGATCGCGTCTATTTAGAAAATTCTGACTTTCCTTTAGATGAACGACTGAAAAACTACATCGTTTTAATTCGACGAAATACAGAAATTCAGCAAAGCTGGATTCCGTCATGGACTCCTGATGCAGCGATCAAAAAAGTTCTTAGCTTACCGAATCCTCATCAATACTATGACATCATTCTTGATGCACTGCAAAGGATGACTGATGAAAAGAAAGAATTGCACAAACAGTCTTTAAAAAGTTCTGGGTGGCTTCCGACCAATGGATATTGTCCACAAGACATACTCAGGTTGCCAAATAGTATAAAGCGATACGAAGACACGATCGCCAGCTTAGACAGCACAAAATATCCCGAAAACAAGTTACCAATATCGTTATCTAGTGCCGATCAATATACTTGGGTTCAAAAGTTGTTCGACTTTTGGAACGAGGATAATGTCGTCAAAAAAGTGCTTGCTCATAATCAGAAAACGCCTGAATATTGGACGTATTTCCGTGAAGTTATCCTTGATGCCTTATCACGTATTTCAAATGATTTAAAAGAATCTCTCAAAACAGAAAGCTGGCTTGCTTTGAAGGAGGATTATGGCACAATCTCTCCATCGAAAATTATGATCATCCCAGAAAAGCTCCAGAAACACTTGTCAATATTAGTGGATTTGAGTGCTGGTGAATACACAGAAACTACACAACTTTCGTCAAAGATCACCAAACACAAAAATTATCCTATTCTTCAGGAGATTTTTTCTAAATGGGATGAAAATGATATTCTTGAATATATCTTCAACCAAACAGAGCCACATCAAAACTATCAGATTATTCTTGATGTATTTAGTAGTCTATGGAGTCACCAGCCACAAAAACTGCCTAACGCCAATAATCAAGGAAAACTCAAAACAAAGGCATGGCTGGCAACCGAACAAAAAAATAAGGCAGTACATCCTGAAAATGTGCTGCATTACCCAGATTTGAGTCAAGAAATAGAGGACTTGCTACTGCTACCAACAGTTTCTTCTGACTATATTGCATCTTCAGACTTAGCACCAACAATTCGCCATAGTGATTGTTGGAAATGGTTAACTAAAGAAGTATTTATCACAGAAGATAAAGCCTTAACTGAGATTGGTAAACTTCTGAAGCAAGCGCCAGAATATCAGATGGGAAAGTTTTCTGTTGAAGAATTTCCGTTAGATAAATGCTTAGAAGCTTTCAAGCCATTTGATGTTAGCTTCCTGCCTGCCTGGAACTTTGCCAATAAGCTATCAAAAAAAGAGAAATTTAAAACGTATCTGTTGCCAAACCTCTTAGATAAAATGGAGGTGGCAAAGCTCCGCGAGCTTCTAATATCGCTTTCTAGTCCTGATCCTCAAGTCGATGCTGCTAATGCCACTAATGTGGAAATTTTCAATACTTATCTTAGATTAGCTATTAATTACGAAACATTCAGCACAGATATTTTACCCCACATCCGTCTCCTTAATCGTAAAGGTCAGTGGAAAAGTCCTAAGAAGTTAACAAAGGAAGGCAACAATATTGATGATACTTATGTGCTAGGTGATAAAGAGCAGTTAAATATCATACATTCATTCTTGAAATCAGAGACTCAAGGCAATCATGATTTACCAGAATCAGATGAAGCTTTAGAAGACGAAAATAACATCTTGATAAATTACTTTAAAAAATGGGAGGAACACTGTCCATTAGAACTCATTGGAGCGTTTCTGAGTCTTTTCAATAGTTCTGACAACAAGATTAAGAAACAGGCGGAATATTATCTAGGTCAACGTAATATAGAAAGTTTGCAAGCACGCTTGCTGGACAATAAAGCAAAACCCATTCGAGTTTTTAAAGTGCATATTGGTCAGGATGAAGATCGTATATGGAAGGTGACTTCAATACTGGGATGTACTTTTGAAGCTGAACTTGCTCATCTAACTAATCCGGATAATTTTTTCGTAAATGAAGGTGAATTAGCCAGCAATACAAGACGGCTAGAACTGTTGGATATACAACCAGAAAAACGTGATCGTACTGAGTTAGTGGAAATTCTTAAAAACTCGACTAGAGTTCTTCTTAAAAAAGTTTATGGAGTCGAACCCAATTCGATAGAAGCGATTTGGGAGGATTTGCTAAATTCCGATCAGCTTGACATCCAAGTAGCTGAAAACTTGTTGATAAAGGATGCTTCATCTATTCTGAGGAGGCTTGGGATAGATGATCTCAGTGTAAAAATGCTCTTGAACAACTTAGACCAGTTGCGTTACGAAGAAACCGAATACGAAGTAGGAGGTCTGGATGTCAAAAAACAAGCTACTGAAAAAGAGATTAAAGAAAAACTCTCTGAATTGTCAAATCTGCTAAAAAATAATGAATGCGTAAAAGATAGTTTGCTCAAATCTGTACGAAAAGAGATAAAACGGTATGGCTATCGTCCACAGAGTATCCCTTTTGAGCTATTTCAAAATGCCGATGATGCCGTAGTTGAATGGCAACAAATGTCATCGACAGAAGAAATTGAGGAAGAAAGAAAACAGTTTGTGGTGGTACTGAGCGATCGCCAGCTTTTATTTATTCATGCGGGTAGACCGATTGGATGTTGGAAACATCCGAATAATCTACAGAGAAATTATCGCGATAAGGGATACCATCGCGACCTTGAAAAGATGTTGATGTTTAACACCTCTGACAAGGGAGTTGGCGTAACAGGGAAGTTTGGCTTAGGATTCAAAAGTGTTTATCTGTCATCATGTAAACGACCACGCATTTTAAGCAAGCGCTTAGGGTTTGCTGTCGAGGGTGGACTACTTCCATCACGGCTCTCTCCTGAAGAAACTAAAGCCTTGAAAGAAAAATTAAATTCATACAATATGCCTTCAGACGCAACAATTGTCGAACTAGAGTTAGATGGTGTTCAGCCGCAAGACATTATCCGGGAGTTTCAAGAACGAGCAGGTATTTTAACTGTTTTTTCACGGGCTATTACAACATATCGGTTCATTGATAGCAGAAACAGTTTCCCATAATTATTTACATGGGAAAGAAAACCTTTTCTGGGTATTCCAGATGTCGAAGTAAATAAGATTACGATCAAGGGTGAAGACTCGCTACGACTGTGCCTGCGAACAAAATCGGGAGCTGCTCTGCTATTAGATATGACCGAGAGAGACGGTAGGCTTAGTTGCACTACTCCTAAGAGTGCACCGACTTTTTGGGTAACTGCACCAACACAAGAAACACTTGACGTTGGTTTTATATTGAATGCAGCCTTTAAAGTAACAACAGGAAGGACAAAGTTAGATCCAACAGGACAAAACAAAGAACTTGCTAATAGTATTGGCATTGCGTTCGGTCAACTCCTAAAGAAATTATGTGAAGCCAACTGGGAAGATGTAAAAGTGGCTCTAGGTTTTTCTAGCGTAGATAGTTACAGCTTTTGGGAATTTCTTTGGAAAAAACTAGCCGTTAATTGGCAAAAACTCGATACTAATGATGAGCGGCGTGACCTGATTAGCTGTATTTTAGGCGGGGATCGCGGCATGGGATATCTCATCACCCACAGTAAAGCCCTACCAAACGGATTATATGGTCAGTATCGCCAACTGATTTGTATCAATAGTAATACTAAATACTCCAAAGTGACAGGCAAACTTGCTGAAGAGTCTTGCTTCTGCAAAGTCGCTAGTTGGTCAAGCTTCCAGAAAAGTAGTCATCCACGTACTCTGATTGTTGATACTCAATGGGAAGAAGCCAAAAAACTCTTAGACAAATCATTGTTTGATAAGCTCACCATTGACGATATACAACTGCTTAAGGCACTGAAAACCGAAGTTGGAGTCATTGAAGCAAAAGTAACGCCTGAAAAGGCAAGACAAGTAGGCAAGCTCATCTCAAAAGATTTTCTGAATAGGTTTAACAACTCTTCCGAGTGTGATAGCCTGAAAATTTTCCTGCCTCAGATTAAATTTCAATCAAAAGCTGGCAACTATCTACCCTCTGAACAATTGCTTTCAGCCACATCTGACCAAGCCGAAGAGAAACTGTTAGTTGGTTTTGCACCCGACGATCGCTTACTGCACGTTGACTATACCGACACTGCCATCGATTTCTTCTATGCTTGTCGCTTGCAAAGAAAAAGTATTCCTGTAGAAGTTCTTCAAGAATGGGTATTACGGGCAGAAACGACGGAGAAACGGCAGGCAATACACGGCTATTTATCAAAAGGCGAACATCGAGATCAACTAGCAAAACTTCTTCACAAAAATGCTCAAGACTCTTGGATAAAAAAAGATCAGAGCATAAATGGGCTTCTAGAATCAACGATGGCAGTTATAACTGAGAGAGAGAAAATATATCAGCTAGAACCAACAAATAGTAGAGAAAAAGAAGATCGGCGAGGACCCACAGATAGTATTGTCCAGAACGATCAACAAGGTGTTGGAGATAACCCAGAAAAATGGGGTAAAGTTGGTGAAGATGAAGCAAAACTATTTTACGAGAAACTTGGTTATCGTGTTACCAAACAGCCAGATGAAGGTGGCTATGGTTATGATTTTCTATGTGTCAAAGCAGACAGTGAGTTATTTGTAGAAGTAAAAACAATTAATCCTATCAAGAACAATATAGTTCGGATTACAAATAATGAGTGGAGAGCAATGTGTAAAATTACGAATTCAGAAAAATATGAATTATTCATAGTCGTCCACATTGGGGAATCAATCACGAATAGGATTCGGATTAAGTCTGCATGGAAAACATTACAGGAAGTCTTTTCAAAGCTCGATCGGCAAGCCCTCACTGATTGTGAGTATAATAAAAAAGATCAAGAAGTTTTAATTGCGCTACAACGTAATTCAAATGATTTATCTAATGAGATATTGTTGAACTGGAAAAGGCTGGTGGAACTCGCTGGAGTAAGAATATAGAAATAGAAGAAGTTTCTTCATAATTGTTACTCGCTTATTAATGACATCCCCCATGTTATTTCAAGAAATCTTTAGTCAAGCAAAGGGGAATAAGGAAGATTTGAATGAGTGGTTCGATCGCAAAACTGCAAAATTTGTTGGTAAAGATGCGATCGCCACTTTCGGCGAAATGGTTGGCAGACTCAACTGAAACTTGTAGGGTGCGTCAGTTCGAGATTATCGATTTTTAGCGAAAATAACACTAACTGACGCACCCTACGACTCAACTCGGTGTTAGCAAAATGAGCTGTTTTGATAAGATCGATCGCACTTCATCCAATCCAATCTCCACATCCGCCAAAATCTCCCCAACAGTCTTCTCTCCCTCTTTCTCCCCCCCTTGATAAGGGGGGGCTGGGGGGGGTACACAACCTTGCAAAAACTCAAATTCAGCACTTGACAAATTGACCAATTGGTAATTGCAATCAAACACTTGTTGACTAGGCCAACCGTGCATACAAGCACTCAACTCTGGAATTGCAGCCAAAAGCGCCTTATCGTCCGACCAATCAATTTTATGAATCGGCTTTTTACCCAAGAAAAACTCGTAATGAGTGATTTCCGTATCCAACAATTCAATTAATCGATAAAGCTCCCGTTCCGTCAAACCTTGAGCTCTTTCTATCAATTCCGGTGCTTTGCCCAAAAGTCGCTCTAACTGCCAGTATCCCGGATTCGAGAAACCGAGAAATTCCAATCCTGAAGCGTCGATTAACTCGAACAATGTCTCGATGTTGTAGTCAATTTCCTGCGGGTGAACGTACATATCTGCAAAACATTCGTCTCGCTGATTTTCTCCTGCCCAACGCTGTTTTTCGTACTTGACAAGGCGGTTGGTTTCTGGTAAGGAAGCAAAGATTTGACGACCGACTTTGACTCCATCGGGATAGTCGCCTTTTTGGCTACCTTGGAGCAGGGCGATCGCCCTTTGCATCAATTGAATCTCCCAGCGGCCGAGTTCAGCATACACAAACACGTGCATCAAACCGCCCGGAGCTAACTTCGCCGCCAGCGCTTGAATGCCTCGGATCGGATCGGGTAAGTGGTGCAGCACGCCCACGCAGTTGATCAAATCGAACTCTCCCTCTAACTCAGCGGCATCGTAGATGCTGAGGTGGCGAAAATCGGCTTCGCGCGCACCGGATCGCCGGCAGCGTTCTTGTGCTACCTTCAAAGCACCGGAACTTAGGTCGATCGCCGTTATCGCAGCTTCTGGGTTAAGGTGAATCAGGTAATCTGTACTAGAACCTGTGCCGCAGCCCGCATCTAAAATCCGAATGTCGAGTTTTTGCGGCTTTTGGCCGGTGCAAAAACTGTAAGCATCTGGCCAACTCCAGCGCCAGTTGTAGCCCGGGGGCGGTTCGTCGGACAAGGGATCGGGCGGAAAAGGGAAAGTATCGTAAAGCCGCCGCACGGCAGCACTGATATCGGGCGTAGTATCCATAGGGTAGGGAATATTTTTGATTTTTGAGTTTTGAGTTGGGCTTGGGGATAGGATTGGACTGACCGCTGATGACAACTGACCGTTCGACGAAGCTCCGGGCAACGCAACTGACTACTGGTAACTGACTACTGACAACTGACGGCTGACTGCCTCCGCGTAATAAAACTTATCATTTTTTCTCATATAAGCTCTCTTAAATCTATACAATAAATCTCGGCAGGCTTTTTAACAAACGAGGACTGTCCATCACCCACCGCTGAGCTTTCGGGTAAAGCGGAGTCGTCTTTCAGCAGAGTAAAAGGCCCAGAAAAAGGCAGAAGAAAATTTTGGATTTTCTTTTCCCTTAGACGGCACTTGCTGCGATCGTCGCAGGAGTCAGCTATCCTGCCTTTGTATTTTTTCCAGGAGTGTACGGGCGAAGCAAGCGCGGAAGGACTGCCGACGCCTGTCTTCGGGTCGGACATTTCCCGGCAGGACGAAAGATGAAACCAAAACATTTTAATCTAAGAAAGTAAGCGCCCCAACCTCGTGACAGGTGAAGGCAAAAAGTAAACAAAGCAAAAATACCTAATTTTACCTGCATGAGAAGGCAAGGTTAGTCTGGGTAAATGCTGCAACGATTTAGATAGGGAGCGAAGGAGTCTAATGACTGTAAAAGCAAGTGGTGGAAGCTCAGTTGCGCGTCCGCAACTATATCAAACTGTACCAGTCGCAACGATTTCGCAAGCTGAACAGCAAGACCGCTTCCTACAGCGGGGCGAACTTAGCGAACTGGCAAGTTATTTCAGTTCCGGTGCTCTTCGGATCGCAATTTCTGAGACGCTGACGAGAAACTCGGAACTGATAGTATCCCGCGCAGCCAACCGGATTTTTGTCGGCGGTTCCCCGCTGGCATTTTTGGAAAGACCAGCAGAACCTGTGATGGCTGTGGCCGGCGCGGCTCGCGGCGGCTCGGGGAATGTCTCTGAAGGCATGAAACTGGGAACTGTTACCTACGTTGAAGGTCGCGCTGGTGGCGGCAACGGCTCGGGTGGCGGCGGATTCTTGGGTTTGGGAAATCTGTTTTCGGGGAACGGCGGCGGTGGCGGCCCAATTCCAGCAGGATTTCAGCCGATTAATGTCTCGCGCTACGGCCCGAGCAATATGACCAAATCTCTGCGAGATTTGAGCTGGTTTTTGCGCTACATTACCTACGCGATCGTCGCTGGCGACCCGAACATTATTTCGGTAAACGTCCGCGGATTGCGGGAAATTATCGAAAATGCTTGCTCGTCGGCGGCGACAATTGTGGCAATGCAGGAAATGAAGGCTGCATCTTTGAACTATTTCAAGAATGATGACGCAGCACGCACGATCGTCGCACAGTATTTTGACGTAGCAATTAGCGAATTCAAAGCTCCCACACCTTCACCCAAGGTGCGTCAGCGCGAAACCAATGACCAGCAAGGGCTGCAACTGCCTCAAATCTACTTCAACGCAGCCGAAAATCGGGCGAAATTCGTCATGAAGACGGGTCTGTCGTCGGCAGAAAAGATTGAAGTAATCAAAGCAGCTTACCGCCAAGTTTTTGAGCGCGACATTACCCGCGCCTACAGCCAAAGCATTTCCGACCTCGAATCTAAGGTCAAAAACGGCGAAATCTCGATGAAAGAGTTTATCCGCCGTTTGGGTAAATCTCCTCTGTACCGCCAGCAATTCTACGAACCGTTTGTCAACAGCCGCGCTGTAGAATTGGCTGCTCGTCACTTCCTCGGCCGCGGTTTGAGCTCGCGAGAAGAATTTAGCAAGTATTTTGCGATCGTCACTAAAGGCGGCCTAGCAGCCCTCGTAGACGCAATGGTTTATTCCCAGGAATATTCCGACTACTTCGGCGAAGAAACAGTGCCTTACCTGCGCGGTTTGGGCCAAGAAGCTCAGGAATGCCGCAACTGGGGCCCGCAAATTGATTTGTTCAATTTCAGCGCTCCGTTCCGCAAGGTTCCTCAGTTCATCACCTTGTTTGCCGGCTACAATCAGCCGCTACCTGACCAGCACGTTTACGGTGTCGGTAACGACCCCTTAGAAATTCAGTTCGGCGCGATTTTCCCGAAAGAAACTCGCAACCCCAAGAGCCGTCCGGCTCCCTTCGGCAAAGACACCCGCCGCATCCTGATCCGTCAAGGTGCAGGCATTGAAAACCAACTCAGCAACCCGGATGCCCGTGGTAAGGCTCCAGGCTCTCTCGGCCCCAAGGTCTTCAAATTAGACCAGTTACCGGGTGGCTACGTTTCTCCCAAAAAACTTACTGGCCGTGGTGCTTCGGCAAGCGGCTACAGCAGTGCTTCCAGTGTCAAATATACCGAAAGTTCGACTCAAGCGGTGATTCGGGCTGCTTACCTGCAAGTGTTCGGTCGCGATGTGTTCGACGGCCAGCGCCAAAAGGTAGCGGAAATTAAGCTGGAAAACGGCGACATCACGATGCGCGAGTTTATTCGGATGTTGGCGAAGTCGGATGTGTTCCGCAATATGTACTGGAGCAAGCTCTACGTTTGTAAGGCGATCGAGTACATCCACCGCCGACTCCTGGGACGCCCTACCTACGGCCGTCAGGAAATGAACGCTTACTTTGACATTTGTGCTAAGAAGGGTTTCTACGCGCTAGTTGACGGCATCATGGACAGCATGGAGTACAACGAAGCTTTCGGGGAAGATACTGTTCCCTACGAGCGTTACGTGACTCCGGCTGGTTTGTCGATGCGGACGATGCGATCGAGTTCCTTTGGTGAGAAAAAGGTCAACGTTGAGCCGGCGACAGAAACACCTCGGTTTATCGAACTCGGTGTGGCGAGCAATCTCGGCGATATCGAGCTGCAAAATCGCCTCGCTCAAGGTGTCAGCAAGCGGCGCGAACAAACTAAGATGTTCAAGCTGACAAGCACTCAAGACAAAGTAGCTTTGAAAAATTTAATTCAAGCTGCTTACCGTCAAATTTTTGAGCGCGACATCAACCCCTATGTTGTGAAGAATGAATTCACGGCGCTGGAAAGCAAACTGGGCAACAATGAAATCAATCTCAAAGAGTTCATTGAAGCTTTGGGTTGCTCGTCGCTGTACGTCAAACAGTTCTACGCACCTTATCCAAATACTAAGGTGATTGAGTTGGGAACGAAGCACTTCTTGGGCCGCGCTCCTCGCAATCAAGCGGAGATTCGCACCTACAACCAAATCTTGGCTAGTAAAGGGATTAAGGGCTTTATCAACGCAATGTTGAATAGCGTTGAATATGCTGAGGCTTTTGGTGAGGATGTTGTTCCTTACCGCCGCTTCCCGACTCTGCCGGCTGCTAATTTCCCCAATACTGAAAGACTGTACAACCAGTTGACTAAGCAGAATGCTGATGTTGTGGTTCCCAGTTTTGAGCCTGCGGCTGCTACTGACAGAAGCTAGATTGTTTTGAGGTTTGAGATGTTAGATTACTGCTAATTTAACGTCTAAAATTAGTTGAAGGGCTGGTATAGTTACCAGCCCTTTTTTTAGATGATATTCACTTTGGGCGATAGACGGCGCGGAGGATGGTGATTTGGTAGTAAGAGATTGAATTGTGCTCATAATTAGGATGCCGATGCAGTGATAGCGCTCGCGGATGAGAATGATTGCGATTTTGTTGCTATAGCGTCGGCTGTGGTATAATATAGTTTCTCTGGCACGTTGACTCAAAATACTATGTACAAAAAGTTTTTATTAATGCTTGGATATAGCTTCTTAATTTGTGCTTTAAGTGGATATGGAAATTCTAATAAAACACAAAATACTCCCAAACCCTCTAATATAGCAAACTCAACAAATACTTCTATTCCCAATTTTGTAAATACTTCTAATTCAACTTTAACGTTCTCTTCCAATTCAACAAATGTTGCATCAAATAATGTAAACTTAATGGGTAAGATTGTTTTTAGTTGTGATTTAAAGAAAGAGGTAGTAGAAAAATTAGGTATGAAATATATTAAAGAAGTACCTAACGGCCCTTAGGTCACTAATCTTTTTGGTGCAGGAGGATCAGAAATCGTCGTTAAGAATAGTAAGGATAGTATTATTGGATTAGCCAAAGCAAATAGGGATGGCTCGTTTAAGATACCTCTAATAAAAGATAATTTTTATTAAATTTCAATTAACTTTAAATCAAAAAAGATAGAAAAGGTTTTGTCAATCAATGATTTGAATAATTTGGCAATAGATTTAGGAAGGTTTTCTGGTAAAGAAATTTTGGATAAATAAAACAAAATAGTTTCTGGGATGATAATTTAATCTTGGCACACTCTCTACTTGTAGATGGAGGATCTGAAGTTCGCAGCGAATCCGATCGCCTGCTTGAGATTATTCGCGATCGGGCGATCGATGCGGGTTCGATCGTTCGGACGAAGAGTCCTTCTTCTGTCAAGGACTAAGAAATACACTGAAATTAGGGATGGTTTAATTTGACTGTTCAGTCGGTTTTTAACCGACTTTAGCTATGAGACGGGGATTTCAATCCCCGGCGGAGTGGAGGCACAACCGATCGCACTTTTGGGGCGATCGGGGTCGATCGGTAGGTAGGAGAGTCCGACAGGGATTGAAATCCCTGTCTCATAGCTCAAGTCCACGCTTTGTGGACTAATGAGTTTAAAATTTCTCGTTCCAAGGCTCTGCTTGGGAACGCAGATAAGCGAGGCTCTGCCTCGTGTTTATATATTTATTGAAATTGATAAAATTCTAACATCAGTTGGATTTTTGGCAACTGTCTTTCAGAGGCTTCGGCAATAGGACTTACGCAAAGCCTATGTGTCATTCTGAACCTTGTGAAGGATCAGAATGACAGTGGTTAGATCGGAATGACGGTGGCT
This sequence comes from Microcoleus sp. Aus8_D2, assembly GCF_036702665.1. NCBI lineage: Bacteria > Bacillati > Cyanobacteriota > Cyanophyceae > Oscillatoriales > Microcoleaceae > Microcoleus > Microcoleus sp. Aus8_D2. The sequence continues at coordinate 31,364 of NZ_JAUBUN010000013.1, read as the reverse complement.
ATAAATTTATTTATAGTAACTCGGAACTTTCATAATTTGTATTTTAGATGAATTCGACCTAGGATAAAAACAACAGACACAAAGACACCCGCAAAAAAAATAAACTATGATTAGCCAAAAAGTTCTGATTGTTTTAACCAGCTACGATACACTGGGGGATACTGGTAAAGAAACTGGTTTTTATCTCCCGGAGGTGACGCATCCGTTGGACGCTTTTACTCGGGCTGGATTAACGGTAGATTTTGTTAGTCCCAAAGGCGGCAAAGCTCCGATGGTTGGGATTGATTTGTCAGACCCGCTAAATAAGGCTTTTTTAGACGATTCCCAGCAGGTTTTGCGAGTCGAAAATACGCTGAATCCCTCACAAATTGACCCCGCAGAATACGCCGCTATTTTCTATGCTGGCGGACATGGGACGATGTGGGATTTCCCAAATAACGATCGACTGGCTGAGATTGCGGCTGCTATTTACGAAGCAGGCGGGATTGTGGGTGCTGTCTGTCACGGGCCGGCCGCGTTAGTCAATATTAAGTTATCTGATGGTCAATATCTGGTTGCTAACAAGACTGTGAGTGCTTTTACTAATGAAGAGGAAGCCGCTGTGGGATTGACTGAGATAGTGCCGTTTTTGCTGGAGTCAAAATTAATCGAACGCGGGGCGAAGTTTACGAAGGTTCCTAATTTTCAAGTCTGTGTTGTGGCGAGCGAGAGACTCGTCACAGGCCAAAACCCCGCTTCCGCCGCAGGTGTAGGGGAACAAATGGTAGAATTAATGCACAATCGAGTGACTAAATAATCGATCGGGGTGGGTGCAATTGCCCGCCCTTTCTACATTCGGTTAACCGTATTAATATAGCTGCTTTGAGTCGAGAACATTACCGTCTACTCTGCGTCTTTGATTTTAGCATACAAATTCGCGATCGGCATAAACAGATACTCCCTTTCGGGAACGGGAGATCATTTGACTCTCACAATATTCCTGCTCACGGGAGCGCGCACAAGTTATTCAACCTAACGGAGAATTAGTCATAGCCAAATTAAATTTATTTGATAGAATTAAAAAAAAGCGCCTTTTTTTTCGGGTTAAAAGCTTGACTCTGACAAGTTCTGGAAGTATAATTATATAATGGAAATAGTGGCAAAAATAAATTTGATGTCACCACTCCGATTATCTAAAATATACCCCGAGAATCGACAAAAATCAATAGGTAATAGTTCCTTTTTTTAAGGCTGATTTTTGAACAAGATTAGACGAGCAATTGCATAAATCTTTGATGAGAGAGGTCAACCGCAGATGTCAGGCAGATTAACGGAGATCGACGCAGATGCATTTCAAGAAGAGTGATATAGCCTTTCTCAAAAAGATGAGGTATGTCTGTTCAGTTGACAGTTAACAGTTGACAGTTAACAGTTGACAGTTAACAGCGACCTCTACCTAGAAGGAAGAGGATTGGAGTAATGAATAGTCTGATTTTAATTTATCCCTATAAGGGATAGGCTGTAAACCAATTCTTTCTGGTAATGGGTAATGGGGAAAAAGGTAATCGGGAAAAAGGTAATTGATAATCGATAGTTTCTCTAAGCTTTCTGAGGTTTCTGGGAGTAAAGACGCTCGCTTGTGTGTGTTCTCCCTGGCGATCCAGAATTTGGCATACCTCATCTTTATGAGAACCGCTATACCAGTTTCAAAAAAGGATGCAAGTCGCTTGCAAGCTCCCAACCTTTATTTAATCGATCATTTCCAATTTTTCAATCTAAAATCTAAAATTGTATCGGCTACATTGAGATATTGACCAAAAAATAAAACATCAGAATAAACTGGCAACTTATTCGGATTCGTACAATCGCTGAATGAATAAGCTATTAGGGCATATTTTTTTGAAAGATGGAACAGGGTATGGAACTAAATTTACAGAAATTTTATAAAGCCTGCAATCCCAGCTACACCCTGGCGGTAGCAAATGCAGAAGACAGACAATATTATATCGATTTTTCGTCAGTGCGGGGCGGCACAATTGTAGAACAATTGGAGCGCACTATCAGCCGTCTGTCCCCGGATTCACCTACTTGTCAATTATTCACCGGTCACATCGGCTCGGGGAAATCAACGGAATTGCTGCGGCTGCAAGCTCAATTGCAGGAGCAAGGATTTCATGTGGTTTATTTTGAGTCGAGCAAAGACTTAGATATGGCTGATGTCGATATCACTGACATTTTGCTGAGCGTTGCTCGTCAGGTGAGCGAAAGTATTGAGAAAATGAAAATCAAGCTGCAACCGACGGGTTTTAAAGCTTTGCTCAAGGGGGTTGCTGATGTTTTTCAAACTCAAATAGATCTGAAAGCTGAAGCTAATGTCCCGGGTTTTGGGGAAATAAATGCTAGCACAGACGGAGAATTTTCTCTGGCTGTGGGAATTGGCAAAATTACTGCTAAGGCGAAAGATGCTCCGAATTTGCGATCGGAGTTGCGGCAATATTTGGAGCCGCGAACTAACGTAATTTTAGATGCGCTAAATAAGGAGTTGCTGGAACCGGCTAATCAAGAACTCAAGCGCCAAGGTAAACAGGGACTTGTGGTAATTATCGATAATCTCGATCGCATCCACCTGTGCGCGAAACCGACGGGGCGCCTTCAGCCGGAATACTTGTTTGTCGATCGCGGGGAGCAGTTGGCAAGACTGAACTGTCATGTCGTGTATACAATTCCTTTGGTGCTGATTTTCTCTAACGACTTGGGCCAGCTTAGCAATCGCTTCGGGGTAGATCCGAAGGTTTTGCCGATGGTGCCGGTGCAATTGAATGACGCTTCTGAGTGTGCAGAGGGTGTCGAATTGCTGCGGCAGATGGTTCTGGCGCGGGCTTTTCCGACGGTGGAGGCGTCGCAGCGCTATGCTTTGGTTGGCAAAATTTTCGATTCTGCCGAAACTCTCGATCGCCTGTGTCGGGTTAGCGGGGGTCATGTCCGAAATTTGTTACAACTACTCTATAGCTGTCTGCAAAAACAAGATCCTCCTGTGTCGCGGGAAACTTTGGAAAATGTGATTGTCCAACGCCGCCATCAGCTTACTTTGGCGATCGAACCGGAGGAATGGAAATTGCTGCGCCAAGTATCAGCTACCAAAACAGTTAGTGGTGAAACTAAATACCAAATTTTGCTGCGCAGTCTCTGGGTATTTGAATACCGTTACGGCGAGGATTACTGGTTTGATGTCAATCCTATTTTGGCTGACGCCAAGGAGTTTCGGGAAACAGAAAATGCGGCGGAATAGGTTTGAATTTTCAAGTATCCGCGAGGCAGGATCTATGACTCTCGAATCATCACCATCAAAGTGGTTTGTAGTGAGGACTTTAGTCCTTGGATTTTATGCGGACTGAAGTCCTCACTACAAACCTAATCTTACCGTTTGTAGTGAGGACTTCAGTCCGTAGATTTGATGGCTGAATACCAAGTTGGGAAAGTGAAACCGATGTAGTAAAATTAGATTTGTTTCAGTGCAGGGCAGAACAATATGTTTACTATATTATGATTAAAGGCACTACTAAACTGCTCGGAGTAATTGGTCATCCGATCGCACATTCTCTGTCCCCGGCGATGCACAATGCGGCTATTTCCCATTTGGGCGTCGATTTTGTTTATCTCCCATTTCCGGTAAAACCAGAGGATTTAAAGGCTGCTCTTGCAGGATTTGCGGCGATCGACCTTCGGGGCTTTAGCATCACGATTCCCCACAAACAAGCCATCTTACCGCTGCTGGCGTCCGTTTCTCCGATCGCCCGATCGATCGGCGCAGTCAATACCGTATACCGGACTGACACAGGTTGGTGCGGCACAAATACCGACGTAGAAGGCTTTCTCGCACCCCTGCAAACCCCCCCAACCCCCCCTTGCCAAGGGGGGGCTAAAGACGATCGACCTGCCTTAGAAAGAGACGATCGGGCTGTCCGCTCCGATCCCCCCCCTTACCAAGGGGGGGCTAAAGACGATGTACCTGCCTTAGAAAGAGACGATCGGGCTGTCAGTTCCGATCCCCCCCCTTACCAAGGGGGGGCTAGGGGGGGTTCCGATTGGAGTCAGAAAGTAGCCGTAATTTTGGGGAATGGCGGGGCGGCGAGGGCTGTTGTGGCTGGATGCGCTCAATTGGGATGTGCAGAGATTCACGTTGTCGGCCGCAATGCCCAAAATTTAGCAGAATTTCAGCAGAGTTGGGTAACTTCTCCGATGCCGGTGCAGAATTTGCAGGTGCATACTTGGGATAATTTGTCAATGTTAATCTCGCAGGCGGATTTGCTGGTGAATACAACTCCTGTGGGAATGCACCCGCACGGGGAAAAGTCGCCGGTAGCGGAGGCTGCGCTCGATCGCATTTCCGCAGGTGCGATCGTCTACGATCTCATTTACACCCCGAATCCTACTCAGTTTCTCAAAGATGCAGAGCTTCGCGGGGCGGTGCCGATTGACGGACTGGAAATGCTAGTTCAACAAGGAGCAGCAGCCTTGAAAATTTGGCTGGGTACAGAATCCGTCCCAGTCGATGTGATGCGCCAAGCCTTGCGCCAACATTTAGGTTTAGACTAACGCCGTTTCCCTACAGCAATGCAGTCCTGGAGACGGACACGGCAGTGCCGTTTCCCTACAGAGGTTAAGAATTTGACAATCAATTCGCGCTAAGCTGAGTAAAATATACTTACGCTGCAATTTTATGAAATTTCGAGCTATCAGTCTTTTTTTTGCCACTTGCGCGATCGCAATTTTGAGTTTGGTATTCACTCCACCAGCTTGGGCTCGGACACAGATTACACTTTCCGACCTTTCTTATCATGAATGTCCGGCCCAAATGGCAGAAGGAACAGTCACTAGCGGCAGTTCTATGGAAGCTAACTGCTTTTTGATTACTGGAAAAGCTGAAAATAGCAGCGGGAAACTAGTTGTCAATGCTGATATTTTCGGTCGCATTTACGATGCGGATGACAATCCAGTGATGCAAAACCGGACTCGCTTGGGTTCTATAGAAGAAGTTCCTCCCGGAGTTAGCGATTTTCAGGTCAGAATTTCGGTGGCCGCCAATCAACCAACACCTTTGAAGCTCAAGCAATTTAAGGCTACAGGTTTTACTGGCGTGGTTCGCCGCTAACGAAACTATTGGAGATTTTGGTTTGGGTGTTGAGTAACTGCGATGCAGTTTTCAATTTCCAATTTGAGATTGTTAGATTAGAATAGAATTGCATAATTTTTTGAGAGAGCCGGTCAACCGCAGATGTCAGGCCCATCGACGCAGATCGACGCAGATACATTTCAGGAAGAGCGAGCTAATGAATGCAATTGCTCGTCTAGTCATTCCCAATCTCAAATCGAAAAATCTCAAATCTCAAATCTCAAATAGATTAACTCCCCGGCTTTTCAACCGGGGAGTTAATCTAAAAATCTCAAATCTAAAATTTAGTTGCCGGCAGCTAGATCTGCCAAACAATTTAGCCTAGATGCTTAAACACTTAAGCTTGAAAATCTACAAGGCTGTTTGCAAGCTGCTCAAAAGACCGATCAAGAATTCCGAGCCGAACTGAAGTACAAAAAACGCAATCAGCGGAGAAAAGTCAATCCCTCCTAAGGGGGGAATAATCGATCGGAATAAATTCAGGTAAGGATCTGTTAACTGACTCAAAATCGAAAACGGGGGGTCGTACCAATTGATGTTGGGGAACCAGCTTAACAGCACCCTAAAAATCATCAGGACTACATAGATTTGCAGAAATGTCGCTAGCGTGGTTGCCAAAAGGCCTATGGAATAACTCATAAATTTCGGTTGTAGTTTGAGTAAAGTTTACAGACACTTTAACTTTAAGTTTAGCATAGCTGGAGAAAGGGCAGAGTCCGAGTGTCCGAGTGTCCGAGTGTCCGAGTGTCCGAGTGTTCGAGGGGGAGCATTGGGAGCATCCCTCTGGAGTGTAAAAAGCGTTTTTTAGAAGTGCGAGCTAGCTTCGTGCTCTGGGGTTCGCACCCAGAGCGTGAAAGTCGATCGCCCGCATCCATCTCCCAGACTAATCTAAAATCTTAAATGGATTCAGGAATCTTCGGCGATCGAACCGTCGCCGCCCAGCGCTTGCGAGTTCCCGTTTACGTCACCCAGTTGCAGCCGCACGTCATCGATGGCCTGATTTAGCTGAGCAATTTTATCTTCCAAACTCAGCCTTGCTACTTCCATCCCTTCGGCTTCGAGTTTACTGGCTTTCCTCTGGCGTATCTTTCTTGCTTTGGCGTCTGAAGGTTCACTCAGCAAAGCTTCAGCAGCACGCCGCGACAGCACTGCGCCCAAAACTGCACCCACCAAGCCCCCAACTGCGGCTCCCGCAATAAATCCGCCTGTAAAACCCTCTCGATTGCTCATGGCTCAACTCAACTGCGCGATATTTCCTTGATTTGTTTATTTTGACACTCTCTGGAGTGAGAAACCGGGAGACGATCGTTCGATTTGAGATTTGAGATTGAGATGCCCAGCGCGAAAAATCATCCGCAAACAGAAAGCCCCAATGGGCATCAAGTCGGTTAATTGCCAGGTAAGGCGATAATTCCGACTTCTTGGTTGAAGCGGATCATTTCCAAAGATCGATCGCCATAAAGGTCTTCAATGTGTTCTAAGCAGCAGTCGATCGCAAAATCGTTCAACTCAGCAGGCTCAATCCCGTACATATCCTGAAACACCTCCTCGTCTACCCGACAAAAGCGCGGTCGAACGGCATAAATCCCGCATTCTCGCGTTTCTTTGTCAAAATTTATACACCAACCGTCATCTCCCACTAAGCTTAAGTAGAGCGCCAATTCCTCTGTTGATAAATACTCGTCTAGGTCAGGGCGCTCTGTTGGTTCTAGGTAACAACAAGCACCGCACTGCTTTACGCAACGCCAAGTAGCCATAGTTTGATTTTAGATTTTAGATTTTAGATTTTAGATTTTAGATTCGGAGCATCATCTGGACAATGCCCAACTTTAAAAGATTAAGGCCTTTCAAGTATACCAAGTGCCTGTGCCACAGGGGGAGTTCGCCAAGAGAAGGTTCGATTTTGGATTTTTGATTGCGAACACTCTGGGCCAAAGGCATCAAGTCCCTGGTTCCCTGTCATACCAAATCCGGGTTTACTAGCCTGATTATTAGTCGCTCCTTTCTCCCTCTCTCCCCCTCTCCCCCTCTCCCATTCTCCCCCTCTCCAGCAATAAAGAGGTTTTCAACCCGGATTTGCGATCGCTGGCAGGTCGATCGTTCTTTACATTTTGTTGAATTTTGTAAACTTCCTTAAAAAATAGGGTCGATCGCCCGGTAAAATCAGAAGCGGATTTTCTCATTCAACAATCTAGACTTACTCACTACAGTCAGGAGGACACATGGATTTTTTAACGGATATTTTGAACGGCAGCGTGGGCGGTGTCAACCTCCAACTCATTGTTCAGGTAGCTTTACTTGCAGCAGTTGTGCTTTCTGGCCCGATCGTGATTTTTCTGTTGGCAGCTAAAGGCGGCGACCTGTAATTATAATACGGCTGGCGATCGATAGTTGGGAGTTTTGAGTTTTACATATGATGATGCAACATTCCCAAAGGTCGATCGTCAATTTTCCCCCATTTTCCCTGCTGCACGAGCTTTCCCGATCGAATACCGACTTAAGTTATCGCGCATTTAATTTGTACACTTATTTTTCTTGAAAATCTTGTGGGGTGGGCTTCTAGCCAGCCCCAAGGTTACAAACTAAATTCACAAAAGCCAATCAAATACCCAGGGCGTGTTTAGCCGTTTGAATCAAATTATCAAAAAAAGGTAGAGATACATCAACTTCCCTAGCATCCTGGCGCGAGTTTCCTAACAAACCGATGCTTTGTCCGGGTGCAACAGCCAAAACTTGCCCTTGAGAGTTGCGAATTCTCAATTCCTCTTGAGAACCGGCGGGAGACAGACTGCAAGAATAAGTGCGATCGCAATAATCAAACTCAACTTTTCCGAACACCGACGGTCTCGAACTAGCAGCACTTGCCGGTAAGCGAACACCCAACAATTCTAACTCAACCGATGTCTTGCCATTAAAACTATTTTCCCGCAAGCGGTAAGCAATATCAACCCGCCGAGGCAACGGAAAATATTCGCCCCAACGCCATGCAATCCCCTTCACACTAGCCGAACCTGTTTCATCTTGAGTTGCAGTTAGTTTAACGTGACCTCCTTTACCAACAATTTTCTGTTCTGTAATGCAAACATTAGGCGTCCAAAATACAGGAGCCTTATTTTCAATCCCGCAAGGTTCCAGAGCATCAATTTGTCGGTAAAGGTCGAGATTAATCTCGGCTAAATCTGCTCGCACATCTACTGAAACCAAGGGCTTCAGGTGTTCCGGCTGCAAACATTGATTTGCAAAAATTGACAGTTGCTTGCGGAATTGTTCAAGATTCTTAGCAGGCATAGAAAAACCGCCAGCCGCCTTATGTCCCCCAAATTTAGTTAATAAATCCGCGCAAAAATTCAGCCCGTCAAATACATTAAATTCAGGAATTCCCCTCGCCGAACCCCGGATGATATTACCTATTTCGCCACCCTCATCCTCAAAAGTACCGATAAAAACGGGTACGCCGTAACGTTCCAGCAACCGAGATGCTACAATCCCAATTACTCCGTGATGCCAACCGGGCTGCACCACAACTAACACCCGTTGCTGGTGCAAGTCAATCGCACTTTGCTCGCACCAAGCGATCGCTTCCTGCTCAATTTCCTGGCATAACTCCTGTCGGCGCTGATTGATTTGTTCGCACTGCATCGCGTTTTTGAGTGCCAATTCGCGATCGTCCGTAGTGAGCAACTCTATCACAATTTGAGGGTCAGCCAGCCGCCCCACAGCATTAATCCGCGGCCCCAACCTAAAACCAATATCTTCAGGCTTTAAAGTATTTGAAGTTTTAACTTCCGCGTTCAAAAGAGGTAAACTTTCCGCACTTCCCGCCTGCACTCCCGCCACCTGAATCAAAGCCTGAACTCCCGCCAATTGCGAGTGAGGTAACAGACGCAAACCCCGCTTTACCCAGCGGCGGTTAACTCCAGTCAAAGGCGCCAAATCCGCAATAGTTCCTAAAGTAAATAACTCCAGCAGCGGATTCACCAAGCCGCCAACCTTCTTCAAATCTTGAGCCAAAGTAATCGCCAAAACATAAGCAACGCCTACCCCAGCCAAACCGCGATAAGGCGAAGATTCCGCAATTAATTTCGGGTTGAGAATCGCATCGGCAGGCGGCAGTTTTGGCGGCAAATCGTGGTGGTCTGTAATAATAACTTTAACACCGAGTTCTCGCGCTCTCTTCACCGGCCCATAGGCTGCAATCCCGTTGTCTACCGTCAGAATCAGAGCGACACCTTCGGCGTGAAATTCTTCTACAATGCGATCGTTAATCCCGTAACCTTCCCGCATCCGGCTGGGAATAGCATAATCAACATTCGCGCCCAGAACCCTCAGAGCTCGCAGCAACAAAGCCGTGCTCGTCATCCCGTCAGCATCGTAGTCGCCACAAATCGCTATTTTCTGCCCTGACGCAATCGCCTCCCGCAACAATTTGACACTCGCAGCCAAATCGGGAAACTCATCCATTGGCGCGGGTAAAACCAGAGATTCCGGTTCGATAAACCCCTGCACTTCTTCCACAGAATCGATGCCGCGATTAATAAGTACCTGTGCTAGCAAGCATGACAAACCGATTTCGGCGGCAAACTGTTCCGCTTGCTGTGGTTGAGGCGAATAAATTTGCCACCGTTGGTTCGGCAATCGGTGAAGATGCGGGGGAACAGATGTGGGTAGCTCTTGCACGGAAACTGAGGTCTAAAGATCCATAACCAATTTTACCTAATTAAGTGCATCAGTCAATCAATTTTAGATTTGAGATTTTAGATCTAAGATTGATACTAATACCAATTCTGAAAACTAGCAGTACCTATGAATTGTCAGCGAGCATCTGTAGGGACTTTGGTCTGGCGTTGTCCGGGGCAGGCGAGGCTCAACTTTTAATAATTGGTATAACAATGAGTTTTTTGGCTAAAATCCAAATGTTGTTTCTACGAAAGCTGTTTTCGGCAGCTCTCGCCCTACCTAAATAGGAATTCCGAATAACTAAGTGTAGCAGGAATTTGCACAACTTGCGATCGGGTGGGCTAATTTAATTTTATGAGGAGAATTGCATGAATGGCGATCGACCGGATTGGTTTAAAATTGCATTACAGGTTGGAGGCTCTGTAATTCCCTCAATTTTGCCCCGCGTTTTGTTGTGCGGTGCCTTTGGAGTTTTTATCTCCCTGCTACACTTTGTAAATTTGCCAGTTTCCTTGCCCATTTTGTCTGGTCTCGTACCGAGTATTGTGCTGGGATTACTGCTAGTTTATAGAACAAATACAGCCAACGATAGATTTTGGGAAGGTCGGAAATTTTGGGGTACTTTAATCAACAACGTCCGCAATTTGGCGCGCCAAATCTGGGTAGCCATTGAGGAAAAAGACCAGCAGGATATTGCAATAAAAAAGTCAGCTCTGCGCCTGTTACCTGCCTTTGCAGTGGCGATGAAACTGCACTTACGGCAACAATCAGTAAATCCACAATTAGAGACGTTAATATCTCCATCGCAGTACGAAAGGCTCAAATCAATGAACAATCCGCCGCTAGAAATTGCATTTTGGATTGAGGATTATTTGCAGGAACAGTACGAGCGAAATTGCCTCGATGTCTATCAGTTAACTGCTATGAAACAGTTGCTAAATTCTATGATTGATACATTAGGCGGCTGCGAGCGGATTTTGAATACGCCTATTCCTTTGGCTTACGCGATTCACCTGAAACAGCTATTGTTGCTTTACTGTTTGGCACTGCCCTTTCAAATGGTGAATGATTTGACTTGGGGAACCGGCCCAGTTGTGGCTTTAATTAGTTTTACTTTGTTCGGCATCGAAGAAATCGGCATTGAAATCGAAAATCCTTTCGGGCACGATGCCAATGATTTGCCTTTGGACAATATTTGTGCTACCATGCAGCGCAATATCGAGGATTTAATTACTTTATCTCCTAGCGTTCACGCTCGTGTGAAAGATAGTCATTAGTCATTAGTCATTGGTCATTGGTCATTGGTCATTGGTCATTAGTCCTGCCGTCATTAGTCATTAGTGAACTGTAGGGGCGGGTTCACTAATAACCCTTAGAGTGCAGACAGATTCAATAAACCCGCCCCGGCCCCAGCAGAAAACCTTTGACTAACGTTAAATTTTTTTAACAATCAGCCACATTAATCCAGCTAAAACTAACAATAAAGGTGTCAGCCAATCTCCCCAGCGCACGTACAAAGTTCGAGTTTGCCGCCGATAAATAGTTGCATCTTGGACTTCATAGGTATTAATTCCCGACTTCCAAACAGTCTCGCCACGAGGATTGACAATAGCAGAATAACCCGTATTAGTTGCGATAGCTGCCCATCTATCCGTCTCAATTGCGCGCATCACATCGAGAGCGTGATGTTGAGCCAGCATCGGCGGTTTGTAATGGGCATTGTTGGAAGCTGTGAGCATAAATTCGCCTCCATTCGCCGCCTGATATCGGAAATTTTCTGCAAACGCAGAATCGTAACAAATTCCGACAATGGCGCGGCCAAATGGGGTATCAAATAATTGTTTTGAGTGGCCGGGTACTAAATGAGCATCTAAGGGAGATAGCCGATTGATAATCCCGCCTAAGATTTCGTAAAAAGGGATGTATTCACCTAAGGGCACTAGCTTGAGTTTATCATAGCGGCCGATAATGTCTCCAGTGCGATCGATCGCCAATAAGCTATTAGTGAGACTGTTCTCTTGCTGTCCGAATCCTCCAACCCAAGCCACCACGCCACGTTGGAGAATAGCTTGATAAAAGGAAAGAGTGGAACGCTGATACTCGTTTGTCCAGATAAAAGGCAAAGCTGTCTCTGGAAGTAACACAGCATCGACTTTTCTATCTGCTAACTGTTTGTATCCAGCCGTATAACCTTCCAAAGCCCGCCGCCAACCCGCTGAGTCAAACTTAATCTCGTTAGGAATATTGCCTTGAATAATGCCAATTTTTAATGCTGTTCCCGCCTCTTGAATTAAGGGACGATTGTAAAAACTCCAACCGACAATATGCAAAACCAAACACAAACCGACAGGCCAAATATAAGGAATCAAATTCTTTTTTCTGACTGTTGAATTCTTGCCTCTTACTCTCTTCTGCTTCGTTACATCCGTTACATCCGTTACATCCGTTACATAATCCGCTGCCGAACTTCCCTCTTCCTTCTTCCTTCTTCCTTCGACAAAAGCTTCGGCAATTAAGCCATTTACTGCTACAATTGCCGCTGTTACTGCGCTGGGCCCGGAGATTTGACCGAGGTGCAATATTGCTAAGTTGTGCGGGCTTTGGGTGTATGATAGTGATGTCCACCACAGCGAACTTGTACTCCAAATACTTTCTAAGGCGCACCACAAAGCTGTACCAATTAACACGCGGGTTAACCCTGATAATTTGGATCTACCCCCCCCAGCCCCCCCTTGTAAAGGGGGGGAGTTAAGAATAAGAGTACGATTTTTTATTGGTAGAGTGAGGGAGTTGAGAATTACAAATAGCCACGCCCAAAGGGTGACTAATGCACTTCCCCAGAGGGTGATGAATATCCAGCAAAAAAGTGCGATCGCCAAACTGGGCCACCAAGGAACCCCCAACCAAGTCATCGGGTGTATTCCCATAATCCAAGATAAGGCTAATCCGTGATAGCCAATTCCCCAGAGAGAAGGAAGAAGGAAGAAGTTCGGCAACGGATTCTGTAACGGATGTAACGGATGTAACGGATGGGAGGAAGACTTGTCCTGAGCGTAGCCGAAGGAAGGAAGAAAAAGAAATTTTTGTTTTTTTTCTGTGATTATTGGCCTTTCATAACTGACAACCAAAACCCAGAGAGGAACTAATGCTACCCATGCCAACAGCCAAGCATTGAATGGTGCTGTTGTCAATGCCATTAAAAGGCCGCTGAAAAATGCGTGAAGCGGAGCTATCCCGTAGGGAATCGCCGGGCCTAATATTTGAGATTTCTCAACCGCGAGTTTTTCCAGTTTAAGTCTTTTAAATATCGCCACTTTGAGATTGCCAAATATAATAATTCTTAATCAATATATCATGTCCGGTCAATTAACTGTTTGTAGTGAAGACTTGAGTCCTTTGATGGATGCGGACTAAAGTCCTCACTACAAACCAATTTGATTGCGGTGATTGCAGCGACAATAATATCGGAAATTAATCTCTTAATTTATACTTGGCAAAACAAAAAGCGCCCTCATTTCTGAGAGCGCTTTTTGTCAATCAAAAGCTAAATTTAGCCGTTGATGGCAGGAGCAACCATTGCTACTGGGGTGACTTCACCAGCGGCCAAGTCGAGCGGGAAGTTGTGAGCGTTGCGCTCGTGCATTACTTCCATACCCAAGTTAGCGCGGTTGATGACATCCGCCCAAGTGTTGATCACGCGACCTTGCGAGTCGATAATCGATTGGTTGAAGTTGAAACCGTTGAGGTTAAACGCCATTGTGGAAATACCTAAAGCGGTAAACCAAATGCCGACAACTGGCCACGCACCTAACAAGAAGTGCAAGGAACGGCTGTTGTTGAAGGAAGCGTATTGGAAAATCAAACGACCGAAGTAGCCGTGGGCTGCAACGATGTTGTAGGTTTCTTCTTCTTGACCGAACTTATAACCGTAGTTCAACGATTCGGTTTCGGTTGTTTCGCGCACCAAAGAAGAGGTAACGAGAGAACCGTGCATTGCAGAGAACAAAGCGCCGCCGAATACACCCGCTACTCCCAACATGTGGAAGGGGTGCATCAGGATGTTGTGCTCGGCTTGGAACACGATCATGAAGTTGAATGTGCCGCTTATACCCAGGGGCATACCGTCAGAAAAGCTGCCTTGTCCGATCGGATAAATCAAGAATACTGCGGTAGCAGATGCCACAGGTGCGGAGTAAGCCACGCAGATCCAAGGACGCATTCCTAAGCGATAGCTCAGTTCCCACTGACGACCCATGTAGCAAAAAATGCCGATGAGGAAGTGGAAAATGACGAGCTGGTAAGGGCCGCCGTTGTACAACCATTCGTCTAAGGAAGCAGCTTCCCAGATCGGGTAAAAGTGAAGCCCGATCGCATTCGATGAAGGAACAACAGCACCACTGATCAGGTTGTTACCGAACATCAAGGAACCAGCAACTGGTTCGCGGATGCCGTCGATATCCACAGGAGGAGCTGCCACAAAGGCAATGATGTAGCAGGTGGTAGCGGTCAGGAGAGTTGGGATCATGATCGTCCCAAACCAACCCACATAGATCCGGTTATCGGTGCTAGTTACCCACTCGCAAAACCGTTCCCAAACGTTGCCGCTTTCGCGACGCTGTACGGTTGTTGTCATTTGTTTTATGATTGCTTAATTGAATTTTCAAGGTTCGTTGTGGAAATCTCCACGCTTATATTAGTAACATTATTCACTAAAGTTTGCCAAGGGGTTAGTGCTTACAATTAAAACATTTTACAAACATTTACAAAACTTGATTTTTAGTGAATATTTGTAGCTATTTGCAAAGTAATATTACACAAATACTACGGTTAAATACAGCGGACAGAAGAGCTGAATCTATTGTCCTTAGGTTTGTTCAGCGGTTGAATTCAATTACTGTTGTTCAGGTCGATATCCAGTATAGTTAAATATCTCTTAATTAGGTATTGAACAGATTATTTTTAATATTTGTTTACATATCGTCGGTGGATTTGGGCAGCGTAAATCTTTGTCGGTAGAATACTTAACAGATGGTTGATGGTGCGATCGCACTAAATTTTCAATCATCCCCAATCAGCGGGATTTATTAACTAAAAACCCGGTTGATGAGGCACTTTGCAATAGCAATCAACCGGGTTTCTGAGGATGAGTTCGTCAGTTCTGCGTCAAAACTAGCCTTTAGCCTGGAGGCCAGTTCATGTGTCGTCCGCCGAGAATATGAAGGTGCAGGTGATCTACTGTTTGGCCGCCATCGTTGCCGGTATTAATCACGACGCGATAGCCGTTGCTGAGTCCGAGTTGTTCTGCTACCCGCTTGACAGTCAGCAGCAGGTGTCCCATCAGGGCGTGGTCTCCCGACTCGGCATCGGCTAATTTGGGAATAGGTTTTTTAGGAATGACTAGGATGTGGACGGGCGCTTGGGGATTGATATCTCTGAAGGCGAGGGCCAAGTCGTCCTCATAAACGATGTCTGCTGGAATCTCTTTGCGGATGATTTTGCTGAAAAGCGTTTCTTGGGTTGTCATGGGTGTTAACGAAGAAGGAAGTCATTAGTCATTAGTCATTAGTCATTGGTCATTAGTGCTGTCCCCGCGATCGAACAGCAGTCATTGGTCATCAGTCATTTTACCCGCTCTCGACTTGGCCGGAGCGTCTTGTCCGAAGAGCTCTCGCCGAAGCAAGCCGAGGGGACTCCAAGGGTAGTCATCAGTCATCACTCATTAGGAAGACGGAAGAAGTGGCAAGGCTTAAGAGTGAAGGTGGCAGGGCGAAGGTGGCAGGGCGAAGGCAGAAGGCGGAAGGTGGAAGGGTGAAGGGTGAAGGGGAAGAGGGAAGAGGGAAGGCAGAAGACTCAGAAGGAGAAAAGGAAGAGGCAACGAAAAGTTTTTCTTGCCTCTTCCGATATTCATTAGTCATTGTTAATCATAATAGATGATGGATCGAAGACAGGCAAATTGAGGATCGAGAAAAATGCTTGCTAGGGTTTGGAGTGCATCGATCGTAGGAATTGACGCGGTAAAGGTGGGTGTGGAGGCTGATGTATCGGGCGGACTGCCGAAAATTGTGGTTGTGGGGTTGCCCGATTCGGCGGTACAAGAGGCCAAAGAAAGGGTTAAGGCTACGCTAAAAAATTCGGGATATGGTTTTCCGATGCGGAGTATTGTGATTAATTTGACTCCGGCGGATTTGCGTAAGGAAGGCCCGAGTTTTGATTTGCCGATCGCCATTGGCATTTTAGCAGCATCGGAACAGGTCAGCGCCGAGCTGTTGGGAGATCATTTATTTTTGGGGGAACTCTCTTTAGACGGGAGTTTGCGGCCTGTGGCGGGGGTTTTGCCGATCGCCGCTGCTGCTCAAAAAATGGGTATTTCGGGGTTAATTGTACCAGCAGCCAATGCAACGGAAGCAGCTTTGGTACACGGAATATCTGTTTACGGTTTTGATAATATTTTTGCAGTTACTGATTTTTTGAACAATCCTCAAGTTTATTCACCGGTAGAAGTAAACGGTAGAGCAGAGTTAGGCAAAACGCGGTTTCCGGGTCTAGATTTAAAAGATGTAAAGGGGCAAATTCACGCGCGGCGGGCTTTGGAAATTGCGGCAGCGGGGGGGCACAATTTAATTTTTGTGGGGCCGCCAGGGAGCGGTAAGACTATGCTGGCGAGACGTTTGCCGGGTATTTTGCCGCCGCTGACTTTTGATGAAGCTTTGGATGTGACTCAAATTCATTCGGTGGCTGGTTTGTTGAAGGATAAGGGTATGCTGGTGAGCGATCGACCTTTTCGCAGTCCTCACCATTCAGCATCCGGGCCTTCTCTCGTTGGCGGGGGCAGTTTTCCGCGTCCGGGTGAAATTTCCTTAGCACATCGCGGCGTACTTTTTCTGGATGAATTGACCGAATTTAAACGAGATGTTTTGGAGTTTTTGCGACAGCCTTTGGAAGATGGTTATGTGACGATTTCTAGAACCAGACAATCGGTGATGTTTCCAGCACAATTTACATTAGTTGCGAGTACGAATCCTTGCGCTTGCGGTTATTACGGCGATTCAATCCAACAGTGTACTTGTTCGCCGCAAAAGAGAGAACAATATTGGGCAAAACTTTCGGGGCCTTTGATGGATCGGATTGATTTGCAAGTGGCGGTTAATCGTTTGAAACCCGAGGAAATCACCAGACAGGCGACGGGTGAGGAGTCGGAATCGGTGCGGGTGAGGGTGCAGCGGGCGCGAGAGATGGCGACTCGCCGTTTTCAGTCGGAAGCTGGCTTGCGGTGTAACGCGCAGATGCTAAGCAGTCACATTAACCAATGGTGTCAGTTGGATGATGCTTCGCGGAATTTGTTGGAGATGGCGATTCGGAAATTGGGGCTTTCGGCGCGGGCGAGCGATCGAATTTTGAAGGTGGCTAGGACTATTGCGGATTTGTCGGGGGATGACAGCTTGAAAACCAATCACGTGGGGGAGGCGGTGCAGTATCGGACGATCGATCGGATGCAGTAGAATTATTCCGATAATGATTGAGTTCCAACAATTGCCTATCGAGCAGTTTTAGGATATTTTAATTTTTTTTATTGCTCCTGTATTCTGAGGCGAACTCTGTTAGCAAATTCTGGTACTCTATTGTTATTTTCTAAGTTATCAAGAAGTTCATTAACAGTATGAGGTGGTGGTTTTAGAGCCGCAAACTGCTTCCTGATTATCTCAACCATCGACTCTGGATATCGATCGAAGAGCTCAGTTAGAAATACATCGGGGTGCTGTGCCTCAATTCCGTAATGCTCTAAAGCCTCCTTTGGGAAGTGTTTGAGGTTATCTGTGACAATGACCTTAGCATTTGCAACAATCGCAGCGGCTACAACATGGCGATCGCCTGGATGATTGGTCATTGCTTCCACCAAACGTGCAGGCACTTCGACAAGTGCTTCAGGAAAGGTGTTTTTTATCATCGCCTGAAAACGTGCTGCTTTAATCTCTGTCTTTCTTCCTTTTTTTACAAGATTGCGGGTAGCACCATCTAGAATTTCTTGTGAAAAATAAACGCTGTACAACTCAGCCTCCGCAGCACGCAGCAGCGTATCGCATAAAGGCATAGGGAAAATGACACAGGAATCTAAAACAACAGCAAGAATTTCCATATTACTCAGCTAAATTGGATATAGATTCCTCGTAAAAACCTTCATCTTGCAGAAATTTAGTGAGTTCATTCAGTCCCTGGCGACGCTTAACTTTCCGCTGTTCCTTGTAAATCGTGACATCTTGGAAAAGTATGCGCCGATGGGAACCAACTTTGATATGGGGAATTTCTCCGTTTTCCAGTAATTTGACTAAAAATGGTCGCGAAACATTCAGAATATTAGCAGCTTCCTGTGTTGTCAGTTCGCGATTGTGAGGCACTATGGATATAGCTTGACCTGATGCCATTGCGCGCACAACTTGACCGAGTACGCTGTAAACTGATTCGGGAATAGCAATTTCTTCTCCGTTACTTGTCACTAATCTTAGTTGTGAAGACTCTCGGCTGAGAATCTGCTCTAATTGTGCTACTGCTTCTTTTTCGGGCTCTGGAATCAAAACCGACTCTGGCGACTCTTTGTGTGTCAACATGGCAAGTCTCTCTTTTGATGTGTTTTTGTCTGATTTATGTAGTCCAGGACGCACCCCGACCCTTAGAAACCGGGTTTTTTCGCGAATCTGCGGGCTGTAACGATGTATTCTCGTAAAAAACCCGGTTTCTGGCTACCCGCGCGCAAGTCTCCGGAACATACTCGGTTGTCTTGACGATAACACTTTTCGCGCCGCAAACGCAATATCCGAAAAAAACGAAATATTCAAACTTTGATGAAGCTAGGATGCAATAATCTTATTTGCGATCGCTCTTTAAGTCATAACTTGATATATTGCAGGTTGATATTTAGGTTCAGGAATGGTTTTCCCCTCAGCTTTTGCAGCTTCTAGCCATGCTGCTTTAGCAATCTGTACTTCCTGCAAAGCTGCTTCTGGAGTTTCACCAAAAGCCGAGCAATATTTTAAGTCAGGAATATCGGCAATATAACCCTCATCTTCGCTCCTGTAAAAAATATTGATGTGATAGTCTTTCATTGGTCTTATCGCTCAGTACAATATATATGATGCCGTAAACAAATGTAAAATGGAAGCAATACAACTGTCTTTATTCTCAAATGAGGAACAGACAATTCCTGCCAAAAAGCAGAAGCAAGCAAAATTAGGGCGTTACGAGCGCATCCAACGGGAACTAGAAGCAGATGACTCCGATCCTTACAAGATTTTCATTGATATTGAATCTCAGTCAATGACCGCCTCAGACTATAGATTTGTCGATCTTTTCTGCGGTGCTGGCGGCATGACACAAGGTTTATTGCAAGCTGGTTTGAGACCAGTTGCAAGTGTTGAAGTTAACCCGGTAGCCTCGGCAACTCACAGAAAAAACTTCCCTGATTGCCATCACCTTTGCGACGATATAAAAAACTTAAATTCCCAAAAATTGCTCGCTCAAATTGGTTCGCCGGAAGTTCATCTTGTTGTAGGCGGGCCGCCCTGTCAAGGTTTCTCAGTTGCCGGAAAACGCGACCCTAACGACCCACGAAACCGCCTGTTTAGAGAGTTTGTCCGCATCGTCTCAGAAATTCGCCCTTGGTATGTTGTGATGGAAAATGTGCCGGGAATTCTGACTATACAGAAAGGGGCTGTCAAGCAAGCGATTTGCGAGGCTTTTGAGGAAATTGGCTATCCCAATGTGTCTGTTGCGGTGCTGGAATCAGCCGCCTATGGAGTTCCGCAAATCAGGCCGCGAGCGATTTTTATTGCTAACAGATTTGGGATGCTCAATCCCTATCCCAAGCCACAATTGTTCTCCGAACAATACAAAGCAATTGAGTCAGCAATTTACGATCTACCAGAGTATACTCCCATACCAGAAATTAACCACGAGTGGACTCGCCATTCTGCTGAGTATATGGAAAGACTTGCTAAAGTTCCGCCTGGAGGTTCTTTGTACGAAAGTTATGCAGATGCTTTCAAGCGACAGTATCCGGGGAAACCCAGCATGACTGTGAAAGAAAATCACGGCGGCACTCATATTCATCCTTATCTGAATCGCGTTATTTCAGCCCGCGAAATGGCTAGATTGCAAACTTTCCCGGATTCATTTATTTTTGAAGGTTCGATGAAAAAGGCAATGTGGCAAATTGGTAATGCTGTGCCGCCACGCTTGGCGGAGTGTATCGGTTTTGCACTGATTCCCTATTTGACTGATATTGCTTTCAACAAATTTAAGCAGCCTGAAATAATCGTTCTAGCTTCTTAGTTGCTGGCAATGGTTTACCTTCAGCTTGACAACTTTCGACCAATAACTCTATTACCTCTCGCACATTGTAGATAGCTTCTTCATAAGAATCTCCGTGAGTTACTGGTTGCATTACATCCTCAAATTCCGGCAGAAACACGACAAAGCATCGATCGCCCTCTGACCATTGGATAACAACTGTATATTTCATGGTTAGTTAACTTATTGCATCTTTGGTTCTACTTCCTCTAGGGACAAATCGAGAGCTTGGGCAATTTGTTCTGCCGTTAAGCCAATTTTTACCAATCGCGGTATCGTTTCTAGTTTAGCTAGCTTTCGCTCAGTTTCAATATTGTCATCCCTATCATTAACTGGTGTAGGAGTTTCCCTAACTATAGATTCAACTTTTTCAAATTCATATTTCTCGTTATTTTGGGAATGATTACGACAGAGGTTAATATTACCACCAACCACAGAATTTCCAAGGATTTGATACTGAGAATTATCTAATGCCAATCTTTCAACAGAAGCACGAAAATTTGATTTATTCAGGTTTTCTCCCAAAACTTCAGAAAGAATCTGCCAAAGTGCGTAAGCTTCATCTTTTGCATGACCTCGCGTACATTGATATTCTTTCGCAATATCGGCGTATTTATAACCGTTGAGAACGCCTTTAAGAATTGCTATTTGCAGACTATCGAGGTGTTTACCTGTTTGAGCGACAACCTGTTCGTCTAAATATTTCAACACCTTTGTTACGTCCATGGTCTGTTAAAAATCTTACTCTATCCGTCATTATCCGCTATAATCCGCCCCTTGTAAATATTCTTAATCAAACTCCCGTCTTTTTCCGCCTTTATCCGCCGCTCAAAAATTCTGACGCCTTTGAGATTAGGAGAATAATTAGAAAAGGTTACTTACTTTTACTGGTCAATCTTAACTTAAATTAAGAATATGAAGCCGATCGACATTCAACTTTTTCGCTCCGTTGTTATTAGCGTTACAACGGTTGCGTTGCTGCAACAGCCTAGTATTGCTCAAAGAATGGGTATTCTTGATTCGCCAACCGTGCTAGCTCAGTCAAGTTCTAGGAGTAACCTAGTCTTCGTTGGAATTGTCCGAAACAACAAGGGAACTTTGTATAGATTCACAAGTTCTGGAGCAACTAATGCTGGAGATGCACGATGGGATACCTGCCCCTCTGGCACAAGGTTAATAGGAAGAGACTTTCAGCCGAACGGTTTCTGGCTTTGTGCTAGCCCGGATATTGCTAATAAAGGAGCCTGGTATTTTGGGAATGTCGTAGGAAATCGAGGATACTACTGGGAAATTTCCGATGGTAAAGCCAAACCTGCTGGTGATGCTACCTGGGATACTTGTTGGGAAGGCCAATTGCGAGGTAAGGTATTCAATAGTAACGGCTTTTGGGTTTGTCAACCATAACGTTAAAGTGAATTAGGTTGAGGAGGCGATCGCTCAGTTAAAATGAAACAGTATGTGTTTTGTTAGAATATTGTAGCCGATCGCCCAAACTACAAAAATACAAAAACCTAGTTTCTTCACTCCAACTAAAGAAACCTGGTTTTTACCGAATCTACGGGCTGCAACGAAATATTTTCCTAAAAAACCCGGTTTCTGGGCCCATGTGTAAGTCCTATGACGCTTGCATCGCCGCGCAGATGTACAATGGTGAGATCGCATTCCCCAACTCCAAACCGTGATAGAGCGCTACACTCTGCCCGAAATGGGCAACATCTGGACTGAAACCGCCAAACTCAAAAGCTGGCTGCAAGTAGAAATCGCCGTCTGCGAAGCTCAAGCCGAACTCGGCTACATCCCCGCGGCCGCCGTCGAAGAAATCAAAGCTAAGGCTAATTTTGACCCGAAACGAGTCCTCGAAATTGAAGCCGAAGTCCGCCACGACATGATCGCTTTCTTGACAAATGTCAACGAATATGTAGGTGATGCCGGACGCTACATCCACCTCGGCTTAACGAGTTCCGACGTGCTCGATACTGCTTTGGCGCTGCAATTAGTCGCTAGCGTCAATATTTTGTTGGAACGTGTCGAAGAATTGAGTCAAGCTATTCGCTATCAGGCTCAACAGCATCGCAATACGGTGATGGTTGGTCGATCGCACGGAATTCACGCCGAACCGATCACCTTTGGCTTTAAACTAGCTGGATGGCTGGCGGAAGTCTTTCGCAGCCGTGAAAGATTGGTGCATTTGCGATCGTCCATTGCGGTCGGCAAAATCTCCGGCGCAGTCGGAACCTATGCTAATATCGATCCGCGAATAGAGGCGATCGCCTGTCAAAACCTCGGACTCGAACCCGATTGTGCATCGACTCAAGTCATATCGCGCGATCGACACGCCGAATACGTCCAAACCTTAGCACTGTTAGCCGCATCGATCGAGCGTTTCGCCGTAGAAATCCGCAACCTCCAACGCACCGACGTGCTCGAAGTCGAAGAATTCTTCTCCAAAGGGCAAAAAGGCTCATCCGCCATGCCCCACAAACGCAACCCAATTCGATCGGAAAGACTCACGGGGATGGCGAGAATCGTCCGCGCCAACGCCGTCGCAGCCTTAGAAAACGTAGCCCTGTGGCACGAAAGAGACATCTCTCACAGTTCCGTAGAACGGATGATTTTGCCCGACAGTTCTACTGTTACCCACTTCATGTTAGTCGAAACCACAGACTTAGTAAAACACCTGCTAGTCTATCCAGAAAACATGAAGCGAAACATGAACCTTTACGGCGGAGTTATCTTCAGCCAGCGGGTGATGCTAGCCTTAGTTGAAAAAGGCATGAACCGCGAAGAAGCATACAAGATTGTGCAATCTTGCGCTCATCAAGCTTGGAATAAAACGGGCGGCAATTTCTACGATTTAATTTCCAAAGATGTCAGCGTTACTGCTCGCATGACGACCAAAGAAATTGATGATTGTTTCGATCCGCAATACCAATTAAGGCATTTAGATTTAATCTATCAGCGATTGGGAATTTAAGGATAATTAACAACAATTAAAAATCAGTTCGATAAGTGATTTTTCGATAAGTGATTTATCGTTCTCGCGTTCTTCAGTTCTCGCCGTTGTCCCAGAGTCCGCCGGGGGTTTAAACCCCCGTCTCATAGCTAAAGTCGGTTGAAACCGACTGAAAGATTCATAAGATTAATCGAAATTTCAGATAAATTTAGAGAAAGATTTTAGTCCTCTTTTAGAGGACTTTAGCTATGAGACAGGGGTTTAAACCCCTGTCGGACTGTCGGAAAAACGCGAAAATCGTTCTCGCGTTATCGCGTTATCGCGTTCTCGCCGTTTCCCGAGATTCCGCCGGGGGTTTTAACCCCCGTCTCATAGCTAAAGTCGGTTGAAACCGACTGAAAGACTCATAAGATTAATCGAAATTTCAGATATATTGAGAGAAGTATTTTAGTCCTCTTTTAGAGGACTTTCGCTATGAGACAGGGGTTTAAACCCCTGTCGGACTGTCGGACTGTCGGACTGTCGGACTGTCGGACTGTCGGACTGTCGGACTGTCGGACTGTCGGACTGTCGGAAAAGCGCAAAAATCCTTCAATACATGAAATGCCACAAAAACTCATATAAAATCTTAAATTAACACAACCATGAAACTCTCTAAAATTGCCAAATATTTTATTTTATTTATATTAATATTACTCTCTGCAACCAGCTTGCACAATCCAACATTTGTTAGCGCAAAGGAGCCGCCCAAAGTGCAAATTTTTCAGGCAGAAACAGAGCCATTAGTACCTGAAAGCGTTTTCATGAGTCAACTTCCCAGTTGGGCGCGACTTGTTGACATTCGCACGGTAAATTCCAACATTCGCCTCGATATTCGCTACGCTACTGCTAACAATTTCTTGAAACGAAAACTTTACAAAGTCGCAAAATGTGCTTTGAGGGCTTCTGTTGCTCAAAAGTTAGGGCTAGTTCAAACAGATTTGGAAAAAATCGGCTTGGGTTTGAAAGTTTATGATTGCTACAGGCCTTTTTCGGTGACTAAGCAAATGTGGGAGTTTTTGCCAGATCCGAACTATGTTGCTAATCCTGTTAGGGGCTCGCGGCACAATCGCGGGGCGGCTGTGGATTTAACTTTAGTCGATCGCACGGGCAAAGAATTAGAGATGCCAACGCCCTATGATGATTTTACCAAAAAAGCTCACAGAGATTACAGCGGTGGCAGCGCGCAATCTCGAAAAAATCGTCAAACGCTTGAGGATGCGATGAAAAAACAGGGATTTATCGGCATCAGCACAGAATGGTGGCACTTTGATTCAGAAGATTGGCAGAAATTTGCGATTTTAGATGTGTCGCTTTCTGAAATTCCTTAACTATCTAAGTGCAAACAGGTTCGTAGTGAGGACTTTAGTCCGCCAAAAATCCAGGTTCGTAGTGAGGACTTTAGTCCGCCAAAAATCCAGGTTCGTAGTGAGGACTTTAGTCCGCCAAAAATCCAGGTTCGTAGTGAGGACTTTAGTCCGCCAAAATTGTAAAATCAGGACTGAAGTCCTTACTACGAACCTGAAGACGGACTGAAGTCCTTACTACGAACCTGAAGACGGACTGAAGTCCTTACTACGAACCTGAAGACGGACTGAAGTCCTTA
>NZ_JAUBUN010000013.1:0-6496 GCF_036702665.1 Microcoleus sp. Aus8_D2 | reverse complement strand
CTACAAACCTGAAGAAGGACTGAAGTCCTTACTACAAACCGGGGTATTTATCGGACTCGCACATAAAATTCATATTCGTATCCCCGGAAATTAGAGTCTAGTTGAAATGTGTAATTTCCAGTAACAGGGATTTTGCCTGTCCACTCTGTTTCATTACCTTGATAAGAATTTCCTAAAAGTTTGCCGCCAGGAGTGATAATTTGCGGGAAAACATCTTTCCGATTCTTAACCGTCATTGTTTGATTTTTAGCAGCCCGAATCTTGTAAGAGTGAGTTCCACCGCCGATAATTCGACCTTTAACAATTGCTTCATCTCCCCCCGGAAGAAAATTAATCTGCTGGTTGACGTTAGAACAACTGCTTTCGGTGCGGTTTTTGGCAATCCAACCGGGAACTGGATCGGTAATTCGCAGCCAACCGTTTTGTTCTTCGGCGACTGAAACAAAGGTATTATTGTTGAGTTTTCCTACTATTTTGCTGTCGCTTACTTGGGGGTGCGATCGCACATTCAGCGGTGGATTCGGATCGCTAACTACAGCCATACTGATTTTACAGCCGGAATTGGGCGGTGTGACAACTACCGGGGCAACTTTTTGCGGCGAGACTCCGGCGATTAGTGGTGGTTGAAGTGTGGCGCTTTTGGCTGCTTGAGATTCAGATGCGGGAGATGCTGCGGCTTGGGTTTCTACTTGCAGGGGTTCTGCTGGTTCAGATTCGGGGTTGTTCGCCGGAAAAAGTGCGATCGGGTTTGTGACGGCTGCTGGGGATTCTGCAAGGGGGGGATTGGATTGTTTGATCACACCCGACTGTATAGTTGCAGCAGCTACTCCCACGGCTGTGGCTAGCCCTGCTAAGCTGACTGTGATGATTTGAGTAGAAGTAAATGACATAAAAACCCCCTCTGTATTTATACTGAGAATTTTTGTTCGGAGTTAGCCCGATCGCCAGTTAATTTATAGGGAAAATACTTAATCAGCGCGGATTTATCAAGATTTTCCCGGAAAATTTGGGGCGCTCACCATTCTATTTATAGTGAAAATACTTAATCAGGGCTCATGTTTCCGGAGGAGTTGCTAAAATTTAACATCGATAATTGTCACAATAATTTCACTCCGTCTATACTTGACACCTGTAGTGATGGTACTGTTGCTCTGAGCCAGTTGTGCTCACATCGAGCAAGGTAAGCATCCAGCGCGAGGTGCACTTTATTAGTTCTCATGTCAAGATTTATTCCTTTCAGATTACAACCGCCTCGCGATCGACTGCTTTCGGAGGTAAAGCGGGAAGTCCAAGCAGGCCGATCGCAGTCTTTGCACGCTGCTGTGCTGGCTAACCTCAGCCAAGACTCCCAGCCTGTCGGTGTTAGCCGCTGTTGGGATGTGGAAGTGAAAGCGGGAAACCGTCCGAGTTTTCGGCTTCCTCCCAAAGCTAGCATTTCTAAAGTGTTCGATCGCACCAACGGCAAATTAGTCATTTTGGGAGCGATCGGTGCAGGCAAAACCACGACGCTGCTAGAATTAGCTCTGGTATTAGTTTCCCGCGCCGAACAAGATCCTAATTTACCAATACCGGTGCTGTTTGAACTAGGATCGTGGAAAGCAGAATCTGGGGCGATCGCAGATTGGTTAATTGCTCAGCTTCAGTACAAATACGGCATCTCTCCTGCTGCGGGCAAAAAATGGCTCGCCGAACAAAAATTGCTGCCTCTCCTCGACGGTTTTGACGAAGTAGAAACCCACCGCCAAAATAGCTGCATTCAAGCAATCAATCAGTTTGTTGAAAGTGAATTTAAACCCAAACATTTAGTAGCAAGCAGCAGTTTTGAAGTGTACAAAAACTGCCAGACAAGATTTAAATTGCAAGCAGCAGTTTTGTTAAAACCTCTGACAGAAACTAAAATTCAAAATTATCTGCTAGAAGCCAGAAGCCGCGAACTTTGGTACAGCATCGAGAACGAGCCGGAGTTGCTGAAATTGGCAAAAGCTCCCTTGTTGTTGAGCATGATGGCTCTAGCTTACGATGATATTTTAATCGAATCTTGGAAGCGCATAACTTCCGCAGAAGAACAGCGCAAATATCTGTTAACTGCCTACATTCGCCACCAAATGACTGGGGAAGTCAAGCAGTATCCCAGAAATCAGGAACTGCGGCCCGAACAAATTCGCCACTGGTTGGGATGGTTGGCCAAAAAGATGGAACAGCAAGGAATTCAAGAATTTTACCTCGATCGCATACCGTCGAGCTGGCTGCAAACAGGCGAGCAACAGCGCAAATATCAGTTTGGAGTTAAGCTGGTTGGCGGGCTGATTTGGGTGATTTTGGGAGCAATTGCTACGCTAGTCTCCGGGTCGATTTGGGGGTTGATTGCGGGTGCTGCGGCGGCGGTAATTAGTGCTGTGTTGCCACCAATTCCGGCGATTGAAAGTTTGATGTTGCACCTGGTACTGTGGTCTAGCGGCCATATTCCTTGGGATTACAAGCGTTTTCTCGATGCTGCGGGCGATCGGCTGTTGCTGCAAA
Organism: Microcoleus sp. Aus8_D2; assembly: GCF_036702665.1. Lineage (NCBI taxonomy): Bacteria > Bacillati > Cyanobacteriota > Cyanophyceae > Oscillatoriales > Microcoleaceae > Microcoleus > Microcoleus sp. Aus8_D2. The sequence continues at coordinate 3,976 of NZ_JAUBUN010000013.1, read as the reverse complement.
AAACGGGCGATCGGCGCTATCGATTTATTCACGATTTATTACAAAAGCATTTTGCTGAAATATAAATGCTTAACTAAATCCACTGAATTTAACATAAAACACAGGTTGCTGTATATGTCTTCTTTCCTTCTTCCCTTCTTCGTTATTCGTTCTTCCTTACTGTACTGTATCGATCGCCCGTACTTGAAACAGCATAACGAGCGATCGAATTACTGACTCTAATTAGTTCATATTTTCTGGTTCTACTCCCAAATCCTGCAATTGTTGAGCTAATTGTTCGACACGTTGAGCTAATTGTTGGGCGCGTTGCGATTCCTGTTGGGCGCGTTGCGATTCCTGTTGGGCGCGTTGCGATTCCTGTTCGACACGTTGAGCTAATTGTTGGGCGCGTTGCGATTCCTGTTTCACCTGTTCTTCTGGTGTCAGATAGCGTTGGCCATCGCTGTCGTACCAATACAACCACTCCCTCGTCACCCCAGAATAATTTCCCCTTTCACAACCAATTCCCAAACCAATTTCTGGCATCCAAACTGGACTTCCTGACTGTAATTCATATTTGCCATTAACTAACTTGTGTACTTCTAAATGAGGTTTCCGGCGGCGGCGGGAAGAATAAATAATGTAATAAAGTACACCTAAAGCTTGATATTCTTCCAATTTGGTGCTGTATTCCTTGCGATAATTTGGAGAAACAACTTCCAGCACGAACAGCGGCAGGACATTTTCATCCCAGAGCACGTAACTGGGACGCAATTCTTCGTCGTAAAACCTTTCTACTCCTAAACTTAAGAAAGCATCAGGGACGATGGGCGGTGTTTCTGGGTGATAGTAAATACCCATATCAATCCCAAAAAACCAGTCCATGCGTTCCGACCACAGTATTAACAAGATTGCTTTTAACAACCCCGGTATTAGTTCTTGCAGTTCATTATCCACAGGCGTTTCATCAGAATCTGGCAGTTCGTCGGCGGAGGGCAAGTTCCTCGGTAAGTTGTAATGTAACATTGTGGCTTTCCTCAAAACTAATTCACATTATAGAAACACAAATTACTATTGAACAATGGAATATTTTTCCAAGGATTTGACAAAAATGGCGAAAGATGATAGGTGAAAAATTTTATACTATCCAAGTGCAAACTGTGCGATCGACTCCTAATCCGCACCCCAAAAGGTTAAGATTCTAATCTGACCTCCTGCAATCATTGCTTCACCTCCTATGGCAGAAACCCTACTGTTCAACGCCCTCCGCGAGGCGTTAGACGAAGAAATGGCCCGCGACTCAGCCGTATTCGTACTCGGCGAAGACGTAGGTCAATACGGCGGTTCCTATAAAGTCACCAAAGACCTCTACGACAAATATGGCGAACTCCGAGTGCTCGATACCCCGATCGCCGAAAATAGCTTTACAGGCATGGCAGTCGGCGCAGCAATGACGGGATTGCGCCCGATCATCGAAGGCATGAACATGGGCTTTTTGCTGCTGGCCTTCAACCAAATCTCCAACAACGCCGGAATGCTGCGCTACACCTCCGGCGGTAACTTCAAAATGCCGATGGTAATTCGCGGCCCCGGCGGTGTGGGCCGACAACTCGGCGCCGAACACTCCCAGCGGTTAGAAGCCTATTTCCAAGCAGTACCGGGTTTGAAAATAGTCGCCTGTTCGACTCCCTACAACGCCAAAGGACTCTTAAAATCAGCCATCCGCGACGATAACCCGGTGCTGTTTTTCGAGCACGTTTTGCTTTACAACCTCAAGGAAAATTTGCCAGAAACAGAATATTTAGTGCCGTTAGACAAAGCGGAAATTGTGCGATCGGGCAAAGATGTCACCATCTTGACATATTCGCGGATGCGGCACCACGTTCTGCAAGCCTTGCCCGCACTCATGAAAGAAGGTTACGATCCCGAAGTGATCGACCTAATTTCTCTCAAACCCCTGGACATGGACACCATCGGCGAATCCATTCGCAAAACCCACAAAGTAATTATTGTGGAGGAGTGCATGAAAACCGGAGGCATCGGTGCCGAACTAATTGCTTCGATTAGCGATCGATTTTTTGACGAACTCGACGCACCAGTTTTGCGCCTGTCTTCACAAGATATCCCTACACCTTACAACGGTAATTTGGAAAGACTGACAATTGTCCAGCCCAACCAAATTGTCGAAGCCGTCCAAAAAATGGTAGCTTTGCGAGTATAAAGAGTCATTAGTCATTGGTCATCAGTCATCAGTCATTGGTCATTGGTCATGAGTCATTAGTCATTGGTCGGTAGTTAGGTAGGTAGAAGAAATAATCAATCTGTGCATCCGTGTTTTAGCATCAATGTCATGCTGGCAGATATCGTTAGTCTTAGCGAACCACCAAATACTAATAACTAATGACTAATGACGTTGGACGTTCGCTCGCGGGGACAGCAAAACATGACCAATGACTAATGACCAATGACTAATGACCAATGACCGCTGACTAATGACCACTGACTAATAAATAATTAAGTATGCAAAAACAACGTTCATTATTAGCCCTAATTTTTGTTTTGATCGTAGCCGCTATTACTGTGATAGCAACAATTCCGACGCGGCTGGGATTAGACTTGCAAGGAGGGTCGCAACTCACAATTCAGGTAAAAACTACCAAAGATATCCCAAAAATTGACCCAGGAATGTTAGAAGCAGTGCGGCGGATTGTCGAAAACCGCGTCAACGGTTTGGGTGTTTCCGAAGCATTAGTGCAAACAGTAGGAGAAGACCAAATTCTCGTACAATTACCCGGAGTAAATGACCCGCAGCAAGCAGAACGAGTTTTGGGCGGCACGGCCAAGCTAGATTTTCGGGAACAACTGCCGGGAACAGAAGCGCAATTAGGCATTGAAAGGCAGTTGCAGCAAGAATTGCTGGCAAAGCAAACCGAATTGAGAACTACCAAAAATAGCAAAAATCAGGCCGCAATTCAAGAAAATCAGGCTGCTTTGAAAAGAAGCAATGAGGCGATCGCCAAACTCTACAAAAGCAGCGGACTCGGCGGCGAAAACCTCAAAGATGCTCAAGCTCAACCCACTGGTAACGAGTGGAACGTCGCTCTCCGTTTCGACACGAAAGGAGGCGAACTATTTGGGGAACTTACTAAAAATTTAGCCGGCACTGGACGGACTCTCGGCATTTTTCTAGACGAAAGAATGATCAGTTCTCCTGTAGTAGGCGTTGAATTTGCCCAGACAGGAATTACTGGCGGCAATGCCGTAATTCAAGGTCGCTTTACAGCGCAAGAAGCTAATGATTTAGGAGTGCAATTGCGGGGCGGTGCTTTGCCTGTGCCGGTGGAAATTGTCGAAAACCGCACCATCGGTGCCAGCTTGGGACGAGACAGCATTCAAAGCAGTATTAATGCAGGTATCGGCGGCTTAATTTTAGTCTTGATTTTCATGGTTGCCTACTATCGACTCCCCGGCGTCATTGCCAATATTGCTCTGTTAATTTATGCTTTGTTAACTTGGGCCGCTTTCGTGCTGTTGGGGGTGACATTAACGCTGCCGGGAATTGCTGGTTTTGTCCTCAGCATCGGGATGGCGGTGGATGCTAACGTGCTGATTTTTGAGCGCACGCGGGAAGAGTTGCGGGCGGGGAAGACGCTTTATCGATCGGTCGAATCTGGTTTTTACCGCGCTTTTTCCAGCATTTTAGACGGTAACGTAACTACGCTGATTGCTTGTGCTGCTTTATTCTGGTTGGGCGCTGGTTTAGTTAAAGGGTTTGCTGTAACCCTAGCCTTGGGAGTGGTAGTGAGTATGTTTACTGCTCTTACTTGCAGCCGCACTCTAATGTTGGTAGTGTTGGGCTTTCCCGAATTGCGCAAACCCGAGTGGTTTTGTCCCGGTTTGTCGAAAACTGCTAATAGTTAATGGGGCATGGGGCATGGGGCATGGGGCATCTTGCCCGCTCGCGAAGTCGAAGGGTGGGCATGGGGCATGGGGCATG